>JAHDFD010000038.1:0-17694 GCA_020628375.1 Chitinophagales bacterium
CGGAAAGTTATGTGTTTCGGCAAGATTGCGGCTTAATTCTTTTCCGAAGTATTGTTAAATGAAGAATTAGATAAAAAATTAGAGCTAAACAGCTTGTTTGAAAAAACTAATATTTTATTAAAAAACAAGCTTCTTTCTATCCTAAATCCTGAAAAGGAATAACATAAGGCTCTATCATGAAATCCCAAAAAAAATACAACATACTAGCATACCTTTTCTCACTAATACTAATACTATTCGGCTGCGCTTCCGACTACGAGGAAATAGATGGAGAACTTTACTATGTGAACCCAACAGCCAATGGAAAGATTAAAACCAAGCTTCATGATGTAGATAAAAGTTCTTTTGAAACAATAAAAGACAATGATTTTTTGACCATTAGTAAACGGTATGCTAAAGACAAAAAAAATGTTTACTACAAAGGGAGACTAATCGAAGGCGCTTCAGCCAAATCTTTCAAATTAATAGATCATGCTTATGCTGTCGATGAACATTCAGTTTTCTATCAATACAAGAAATTAGAAGCTGATTTAAATAGCTTTGAGTATATTGGAAAGTATTTCGCCAGAGATAAAAATCATGTTTTTGCACAAGGAAAAATACAAGACAAAATCACTGACCCTGCAAGTTTTGAGTTAGTAAAACATGAATGGACAAGAGATAAAAACTATTACTATGTAAATAATTTCAGAATTGTTGAAGCTGATTATAATAGCTTTAAAATCCTGACAGCCGACTATGCAGTCGATAAAAATCATGTCTTTTATCGATACTTCTTTAATAAAGTAGGAATTGTTGAAGGTGCCGACCCTAAAACTTTCAGAATTATCACTAAGTACAGAAATAGAGGAAAAGATAAAAACGGTTGCTATTTCGAAGGTAAACTTATTGATTGTAAAGATGTGCTTTAAACAATTTAAAATTTAATTCCCAAATCAACAATAATGAAATACACACTAAAAAACAGCTCAGAAAACACCTTCAAAGTCATTGAAATAAATGAAAAAGAATTATTAATTCATTCTGGATCAAATGATAAAATTGAAAGTACGCAAACAGAAACTTTTGAAAGGAGCTATAAAGTCAGAGATAAGGCCGAAAAGACGATTAAATCTTTATTACGAGAAGGTTTTGGAATATACGTGCCTCAACCTGAAGGATTATTTATAACAATTACCGACGAAGAACAAGATGAGCATGATTTCTATTTGAATCAGCTTGTTATCGTTGATATTGATGATGAAAAAAAAGTAAGTAAGACCTTAGACACTGCTTTTCAGTATGTAAATGATTTCTTTAAATCGGGAATGATCCAGTTTTCCCATTCACCAGAATATCTATTTCATTTTGTAAAGAAAACAAAAGAAGGTTACGAAGAATTCGAATTCTTTTCTGAAGTGTTGGAAAAACATCCCCATTTAGAAAACAAGGTGGCTAAATGGCTTCAATTTGCGATTGATTTAAAATATGGAATTTATACCGAAGAAGGAAACAGTAACTATTTGTTTGGTAATGTTGCTTCTGCCCTATTATATTTCAATTCAGATAAATATTTCGACCAATATCTCCAATTTTTAAATACTTGGGATTGGGATCACGAAACCGATGTTGAAGAAGATGAAATTTATCATTTAATCGAAAAATTTGGTGCTGAAAGCGACGAAGGACTTAAAACCATTGCAGCTCGCCGAACATTTCTTGCTGGTCAGCATGGTACCGAATTGGAATTAGATGAATACATTAATATTGAAGATGATGCTTTAGTAGAACGCTTTTGGCAATTCTTTCAGCAAAGCATGATTATTGATAATACAGGGGAAGTTCGCACACGAATTAAAGACTATAATTATCAATTTGTTACCAAAAATATATGGATGTTTATTTCAACTTATGTTCAAGATGTAATGAATGAATTGGGAATAAAATTCGATATGAACCGAATGATCCAAGCTGTTGGTACAACTACCAAAGACAATACTTACACCCTAAAACAAATCCTCGACCCCAACTTTGAATTCGATTTACCACCTGCATTTTCTACCAATATAGGACGTTCAAAATGGAAAAAAGGAAATCATGAAGAAGCCATAAAATATTTCACAAAATCAATTGAAAAAGAACACAACGAATACGATCATTATCTGGCTCGTGGTTTTTCTTACGATAGGTTAAAAGATTACGATAATGCCATAAAAGATTGGCTGAAAGCACACGAATTAAATCCAGATTCGGTACAAATAAACACCAATTTAGCTTTAGTTTTTTGTGCCATAAAACGTGATTACGAAATGGCATTGCAATTTGCCATAATTAATGTGGCGAACAGAGGTACAGCCTTCGATTATATTTTACGGGGTAGAATAAATGGGCTAATGGGAAATATTGAAGAATCGAATGCAGATTTGGAGCAATCAAAAAAATTAGCTAATGAAAGTGTGAAGTTAGATTATATAGAAACCCTAATTGTCTTAAATCGCTTCAACGATGCCTACAAATATTTCAAAAATATTCGCTTCAAGCGTCTGGAAGGAACAAAACTTATTGTAGCAAGATTTTATAAATGCGTGGCTATAATTGCCCGTGATCTTAAGCTGGAAAAAGAACAAGGTTTGTTTGAAAAAGCCGTAAAAACAATTGGTAACGATACAGTAAGTTGGGGTTTTGGTGATTTTAAATTCTGGTTGGAAAACAATGATCTTCCCGAAGAAAAGACAATTAAGATCAGGGAACTATTTGATCTGATTCTAGCAAAGCAGAAAGGAATAACATGATAAGAAATGAAATCCACTTCAAATATTATGATCCTAAAATATATTATGCCATTGATATTGTAAGCCTTGTAGCCTTGGTTGGCTCAATATACTATTTCTTAGAAAATTTAGATTTTCCAACAGCGATAATGTATATATTTATTGCTTTTGGCATATTCTGTTTAATACTCTATATGGCAGAAAAACTTTTTAAAGATTTGAATGGAAGTTTTATAATCGACAAAAGTAGTTTTGAAATTTCAACCACTTTCAACAAAAAATTTATTCCTTTCTCCTCGCTCGCTTCGATAAGTAAAGAATACTACGATGAAAAAATTCATTTGGGTGTTGTAAGTGCCACCCAAGCAAATCCTGGACTTTATAGAATTACCTTGCGAAACGCAGAAAATTACACCTTTAAAATTGCAAAAAGAGAAGAACAAACCTATATAAATTCGATTAAAAAACTGGAAAGGAAAATTTTTAAAACAAATAGATTTGGTGTTTATTTAACAGCCAATTTAGAGAAAGATCCAGCAGTTTTAAAGCAACGAAACGAACAATTCGAAGCAGAAAAGCCTTTGGCAAATTTTTCTTTAGAAATAGCTATAAACGAATTGTTGAAATCTAGCGGTTTAGCCCTAAATGATTTAACTAACTGAGTAAAATTTTATATTTTTATACTTTCACAACCTATTAATCATCAAAAATGAAATTCCTACTTTTATTAATCGCACTTTTATTTCAAAATATTTGCTTTGGTCAGCTTCAAAAAGAGTTAGTTACTAAAATTGTAATGACCAATGGTGACATATATATTAACACGATCATTGTTAAAAATGATTTTGACCATATTGAAATTTTAGAAGACAACAAAAAAACAATGTTATATAAAGAAGATATAGAAAACGTTTATCTTCTTGCTAATGAACAACAAATTTCATTCTCCCCGTTTGAATTTCCATGGGAACAAGCATTAAAAGCTCAAAACCAATTCGATTTGAAGCAAAATGCCTGGGCTGAATTTGCTAAAGGACAATCACTTTCTGCTAAAGGCAGAACCATGGAATTAGTAGGTTCACTATTAACTTTAGCTGCTGGTTTTACCGCCAATAAATATCCAAGAGAAGCCTTTATTATGTTTAGTGGTGGCGTTTTAACAGGTACATTGGGAATAGTTTTAGATGTCAAAGGCAATAAGAAAACTGCAAGAGTTGCTAAACTTTTTCAATATTGAAAACAGAGGCTAAGATTTAATGCAAATTTCCCTATAAAGTGTATAAACCCTAACGCTTGAAAAGGTCAGAATCCTATAAAACCAAACAAAATAACACCATCAATATCATCTTCGATGATCTTCAACTTAAGTATTTAATACCTGCTTTCATTGTATTTATTTTAGGTATTCTATTACATTTTACTGTTGATTTTTTTGTTCCAAGTTATTCACAACATGAACTGAATATTGAGATAAAGATTTTGTTCTCAATTATAGCGTTAATTCTACTTTTCATTTACAGAATAAAAGCCAAAGTGCCCTTAATAAGTGGAGTTGCCAATTATTATAGCTTTTTCATAATCATCGCCCTTTGGTTTAGTATAAAGTCTGTTTATTTCAATGGCGATTTATTATTGAGTGCTCTGTTAAAACCCAAACAAAAAGCAACTTCATTGGTGCTTTACAAAGGACACAAAATCAAAAAAAACATCAGTTATTTCGGACTTAATATTGCCTAGGACAGCTATTACATCTACACTAATAAAGCAACGATGTATGCACTCGAAAAAGGTCAGGAAATAGATTTCACATTTCAAAAGACTTTCAATGGCAATGTAATTATTTCAGCCTTACTGTTAGATCAGGAAAAAATGAACGCAGGAATAAAAGAAGCCAAAAGCGAAAGGTATGCAGTGATTGTTACAGCAATTTTTGCGATTTTATGGTTAGCTCCTGTAAGTTATTTTTTTACTAAGGTTATTACTGAAGAACAAAAAGAAAAGCTTAAAAAGTCATTGGTCTTATTTTCTCTTTTTGTAATCATCATGTCTATAATTCTGCTTCTATCAATGATCCCTTTTGCTTTTGCAGGGTATTATACCTATCAATTTCTAACTCAATAATGCCTTGACTTCGTTCAACAACCTGTTTTGACTTCGCTCGACAACCTGTTTCGGCTTCGCTCGACAACCTGTTTCGGCTTCGCTCAACAACCTGCTTCGGCTTCGCTTGTATGTAACGATAGTAGCTAACCACTCCAATCTGCGACCATCAACCATCACTCATAATTCATCAACCATCAATAATCATTCATCACCCATGATTCACGATCCATTAACCATAATCCCCTACCAAAACTTTGTTTCCATCATCAGCACCATAGCAATTCCGGCTGCAATTCCAGAAACGAATAAATTCCATGAACGCTGTTTCATTTTTAGTATATTCATAGCAATCCAACCCATCAGAAGTAAAATCAAAACAATGAAGATCTGCCCTGTTTCAATTCCAACGTTAAAAGAAAATAAGGGAAAAACAATATCGGTATTCTTTCCCAATAAGCTTTTAAAAAAGTTGGAAAAACCTAATCCATGAATTAATCCAAAAAGCAATGCCATTGTATATTTAGGCAACATTGCACCCGACATGCTTTTGGAAGCAACATTGAAGATAGCTGTAAGAAAAATTGTAACTGGAATAAGAAACTCTATTATTTCAGCAGGAAAAGAAACATACTTCATACCTGAAAGCACCAGAGTAATACAATGTCCTATAGTAAAAGCCGTAACCAGAATCAAAACATTCCTCCACTGACTTAAGGTATAAATAGCACACAAAGCAATTAAGAATACTATATGGTCATAAGCGGTAATATCAGCAATATGACTCAATCCTAATTCAAAGTAAACTTTAAAATCGTTCCACATTAATTATCAATTTAGAATTTTATACCGCAACCGGAGCTTTGATCCTTGGATGAGGATCGTAGTTCAATAATTCAAAATCTTCATATTTGAAAGCAAAAATATCTTTTACTTCAGGATTAATTTTCATTTGAGGTAAAGCTCTGTGTTCACGACTCAACTGTAAATTCACCTGCTCTAAATGATTACTGTAAATATGCGCATCTCCAAAAGTGTGTACAAAATCACCATATTCATAACCACAAACCTGAGCGATCATCATGGTTAAAAGTGCATAAGAAGCTATGTTAAAAGGCACTCCTAAAAACAAGTCGGCAGAACGTTGATATAACTGACAAGATAGTTTTCCATCAGCTACATAAAACTGAAAAAAGCAATGACAGGGAGGCAATTTCATCTTAGGTACATCTTCAGGATTCCAGGCAGAGACGATATGCCTTCTACTGTTTGGATTTGATCTTAATCTTTCAATTAATTCAGAAATCTGATCTATACTTTCGCCACTTGTCGTACACCACGAACGCCATTGTTTACCATAAACAGGACCTAAATCACCATTTTCATCAGCCCATTCATCCCAGATCTTCACACCATTTTCTTTCAAATAGGCAATATTGGTATCTCCTTGTAAAAACCATAATAGCTCGTGAATTATAGATTTAAGGTGCACTTTTTTAGTCGTTACCAAAGGAAAGCCCTTTTGTAGATCAAAACGCATTTGATAGCCAAAAACCGAACGAGTTCCGGTTCCGGTTCTATCGCCTTTATCTACACCATTTTCTAAAACATATTGTAGTAAATCGTGATAATTTTTCATGGATGAATTTTAGTTTTTGAACTCGCCAAACAAATATAGTAATTAGAATATCTTCTATAATCAAGCTCTACTGAAAATTCTTTTATTTTGGCTAAAATCGTATTTTCAGATATAGAATTTATTTGTAAATCATTCTTGTAATCTTTAATTTCAATATAAGATAGTTTGTACAATGCTTCTTTCGCAGCCCAAATTAAAGTAGCTTTTTCAACTGAACCAGCTATGTAACTCTGTTCATGTTCATTACAAAATTTCCTGAGAATTTTAAGCATCTTTTTGTCAATGAACTGTACGTCCAAACCTAAGTATGCTGATTTATTGTAGGCTAAACTAATTATCTGCTTTGAATGACTGATAGAAATTTTTGAACCAGGGTTATTGGTAAGAAAAGGCTTCTTTCGGTCGTATTGAATTTCATGAACATTAAAAAACTTATTAGCTATTATTCGTGAACCAAGCCATTCCTTAATTCGCTTTTCACTAGCAAAATCGGGTATTTTAACATTTTCGGGTAATAATTTACGCAAATCAATAACAGATTCTCTAAGTTCAAACAAAACAATACTTTTATCTTTGCCGATGTGCCAAATTTGCTTAAATCCCATTATACAAAAATGAAGTAAAGTCTAAAACTACAAAAAATGAAAAATACAAACTCTATTCTATATACATTTTTACTGACAATTTTGAGTTTATCACTCAATGCCCAAGATTGTGAAAAGGTAGATTATTTTGGAGAAACGCACAATGTAAATTGTGGTGGCGAAGATTGTGTGGAATGTTTCAATGTTCCATTCAACCTTATTTGTGATGGATCAGGATTCTTCAATGTGATTGTTTCAATTGCACCCAATGTACTTTCGGAATTAGAAGAAAGCGAAGGAACTTATATCGTTGCCACTGGTAATGTAAATGATGAAATAGACGAATCGGGGCAGTTTATCAGCTTTGTTGAAGCAGAAGGAACTCCCTTATTCATTACCTTCAAAAAGTTCGATGCAGATGATAATCTAATCGCTTATGGAGAAATCAACGAATTATCACCACCTTGTACGAAAGGTAGTAACGACAATGAATGTCCTCCTGATTCTAATTTTGAAGTTGAAGCAGAATTGGTTTACTTCGAAGATTATTATTTTATTCAATACAATATGAATAATGGCGTAAAGCCCTACCAAATTTACGATAATATATTAGGTCAATTCTATCAGGCAAGCGTAAATGATGATGTTTTTTATTTAGGAAGTTTTCCATACAGCTTTAATCTGAATTCTACTGTAATTGATGCTCAAGGCTGTAATCAAACATTTTTGATAAGTGCAGAACCGCCAATTCCCGGAACAGATACGGGTGGCTCAGAAAGCACTACTTCTATCGAAATGATCAGTGAAATTCAATACGGATTGAGTGTGCGTCCTAATCCGATAGTTAAAGGAGAAACCGCAAATATTTATATTTCAGTTGTTGAAAACGGAACTTATAATATTGAACTTTTTGATTTAACCGGAAAAAGAATCAATAAAATATTTCTGGATAATTTGAATACAGGCGTTCATAAAATTCCATTTCAGACAGATATATTCAATAATGGAATTTTTGTAGCTGCTCTGAAAAATAATGACGGAGAAATTTTATCAAGTAAAAAAATAATTTTAGTTGATTAAAGTTTATTGATAAATTAAATTAATGCAGTTCGACTACGCTAACTGCCCTGCTCTCTGACCTTTTAAAATTGGTTGCTGAGCGTATTGGATCAGAAGCGATAAAAACAACTTTTGAAATAATAGACCTTATTACGAAAACTGATTATGGCATTTTGATAAGAAGCTTCGACCGTGCTCGATTGCGAGTCCAATCAGCTACCGAATTTATGCGGTCAGTGAGCTTATCGAACTGACTTTACAATAATTTTCGTAATAAACTCTAATGTCCATTAATCTTTTTGATCTTTTATAGATTTAACTATTAGAATTATCCTATTACAAGGTTGATAGAACGGGTCTAACATTAACTAAAGAATAAGAAATCCTTATAAAACATTTATAATCAATCAATTAAACTTGTTTTTTTTCGAAGAACCTGGTCATTCCGAACATCGTGAGGAATCTTTTTTCCTAACTGGTGGTAAAAGATGCTTCTTTCATGGTCCGCCACTGCGGTCTAAATGACATAGGGTTTCCTTTTTTTATCCTTAGTTCATATGGGTTTAAGACTCAAACTATCAACCTTCTTTATTTAAAATTTAGCAATTAATGAAAATAATTTTTATGGGAACACCACATTTTGCTGTTCCAAGTTTAAAAATATTAGTAGAAAATGGTTTTGATGTTGTAGGTGTTATAACAGCAGTTGATAAAGAACGAGGAAGAGGCAAAAAAATTCAGCCTTCTCCTGTAAAACAATATGCTTTAGAACAAGGATTAAATATACTTCAGCCCAAAAATCTTAAGAATGAAGATTTCCAAGCAGAACTAAAAGCGTTAAATGCCGATATTCAGGTGGTTGTTGCTTTCAGAATGTTACCTGCATCTGTTTTTGAAATGCCACCTAAAGGAACGATCAATCTACATAGTTCTTTACTGCCAGACTACAGAGGTGCTGCTCCGATAAACTGGGCAGTAATAAATGGTGAAAAAGAAAGCGGCTTAACAACTTTTTTTATTGAACAAAAGATAGATACCGGAGAAATTCTATTTCAACATAAAATGGAGATCGGTGAAGAAGAAACGGCTGGTGCTTTACACGACAGAATGATGGAAGAAGGCGCTGAATTGGTTTTAAAAACGGTGAGAGCTTTAGAAAGTGGAGACTATACAACAAGTCCTCAACCAAAGCTTGAACAATACAAGGCTGCACCCAAAATTTTTAAAGACGATTGTGAGATTAATTTCTTAAACAATGGTGAATCAATTCGAAATTTCGTAAGAGGTTTATGTCCCTACCCTGCTGCTTATACTATTTTAAAAGAACATCGATTCAAAGTTTTTAAAACTGAAATAGAATATGCTGAAAATCTACCGGCTCCCGGAACCATTGAAACAGATGAAAAGACCTTTATAAAAGTTGCTTGTAATAATAGTTGGGTTCATTTAACCGATCTGCAATTAGCCGGAAAGAAAAGAATGAAGATAGATGAGTTGTTGAGAGGGTTTAAGTTGTAAATATTTCTTTGTGGGGACGTGGGGATGTGGGGATGTGGGGACGTTATATATAACGTCTCACACAAAGAGTCTCCACACTAAGAATCTCCACACTAAGAATGAAAAAAGAAAGATGAATGAACATCCGATTTATAAAAAAAGATGAAATTGACGACTTAGTAGAACTTTGCCGTTTACACGCAGAATATGAGCAGTCTGCTTATACTAGTTCAGGAAAAAAGGAAAAACTATTATCAGGTATTTTTGACAATCCTCCTCAATTATATTGTTTAGTTGCTTGTATTGAAGAGCAAATTATCGGATACGCTACCTACATGACACAATACTCAACATGGGATGCCTGCAATTATATTTATATGGATTGCCTATTTATTAAACAAGATTTCAGAAGTTTAGGAATTGGTCCAAAACTAGTAGATAGAATTATAGAAGAAGCTAAAAAGTTAAACTGTTCACTTATTCAATGGCAGACGCCTGATTTTAATACAAGAGCTATAAAATTCTATAAAAGAATTGGTGCTTTTAGTAAATCCAAAGAACGATTTTTTCTTGAAGTAAAATAAAAAACCCACTCTGACAGGGCTTATAAATTTACTGTCAGAGTGGGTTGATTGTATTCAAAAAAGTAGATTTACACTACTCGATCTTAACGATTCTACCATTCAATACTACATCCGATTCCTTAATTACAAGACTGTAAACATAAGTTCCGCTTGCATTAACATTGGTCTCAAATAGCATGATAGGCTCAGAACCAAACGTACCTTCATAATGCGCCACTTTTTGTCCGCTGATATTGAAAACATTCAATACAAAATCTTCATTATCATAACAGTAATTACTATTTAATAATGTTAATATATCGTTTGTGCCAAACCCTTCAGGATTAAAGATATCAGGACTGTTCGAACATTCATCAGCATCAACGCCTAATCTGCTTGCATTTTCACAATTTGGCGATATTAAAATATGCACCTCAAGTTCACTTACAACACCATCGGCATTCTGAGCAAAAATGGTAATTCGATCAGTTTCTCCGGTTAAACCTGGTAACGGAATATAGGCAACACAAGAATTATTGATAATTTCAACAGAACAACCATAAATTGATTCAACATCGAAAATCTCGTATTCATCATTTACATTCGCAAAATGACAAAACTCAGGACAAATATTCATTCCGGTTAAAGGAGGCGTACAAAGTTCTAAAATATCGTTTGTACAATCGAATTGTTCAACTGTGATCAATACTACTGCTGAACTTGTACCACCATTTCCATCACAAGCTGTATAATTAAATGAAGTAATTCCAACAAACCAAGGATCAGGATAGAAAATAAATTCACCATTCACTAACTGAATAAATCCATTTTCAGGCATATCATGTGAACAGATAGTCAATTCATCTCCGTCTTCATCAATATCATTCCCTAAAATATCTATAGTGATCGACTCACCCTGTGTTGTTATATATTCATCATTATTGGCTATTGGATTAGTATTTTCAATTTCACAATTCTCAGAAATATTCAGATAAATGATCAGTGAAGATTCCGTACCATCCGCACCGGTCGCTGTAATTTCAAGAATATCTTGCCCTACAAATCCAGGTATTCCTGTATAGCGGAAACAGTAATCATCCATTTGCCAGATAGAACAATGATAAATTGATTGAATATCAGTAATCTGATAACTATCGTCATCAAAGGCACAAAATTCAGGACAAATAACGATAGGCTCCATTGGTCCAATACACATTTCCATTGCAGGATTTTCGCATAGTTCTTCACAATCACCAATTCCGATCTGTACAACAAACTCTATACATTCACCATTCTGATTTACACCTTCAAGCGTAACAATATCGTAACCAAAAATCTCCATTCCCGGAAGTGGCATATAACTAATACAACCATCAGGTAAAATCTCTATGCTACACTTGTAGAATGATTGGAAATCAGTGATCTCTATTCCTTCTTCACAGAATTCAGGACAGAAGATCAATTCGGTAAGTGGTTCAGTACAATATTCAGCATAACCACAATTTATTGGAGTTGAACAATCTACAGAACAATCACTAACAATGAAATTCAAAGTACCAATAGTAGAACATCCATTCAGATAAACTACATAATTCACAACCGTATTCTCTTGTGGATCGAAGTTAATCACATTCGCTACATTGAAGGTAACCAAATCATGTTCTCCAATAAAGTCCTGAACTAATTCAATTAAGTTGATAGCAGAATCGTCATCACATACTTCAAAATCCATATCTTCGATTCCTGGTAAATTGTTACTAATTGCTACATTAATAGAATCTGAAGAAGAACAGCCGTTAGAACTAACAGTTAAAGTAAATACTCCAGAACCGTTTGTTGCTGTAATTACCTCACCATTCTCATTAGTCCAAACTCCATTTTCTACTTCAGGGAATACATAAATATCATCACAGAAGATTGATACATCTTCGCCTGCATCTACATCAGGTAAATTTCCAGAAAGGAAAACTTCCATTACATCTGAACCAAAGCAACCACTTTCATCTGTTACAGTCAAAGTAAATATTCCTGCAGAAGAAGTTGATGTTACGACTGAACCATTTTCATCCGTCCAAACGCCACCTTCTACTTCAGGGAAGTTGAATGTTGAAACACCACAATCCAATGTTATATCTCCACCTGCATCAACATTTGGTAAATTTCCAGAAAGGAAAACTTCCATTGCATCTGAACCAAAGCAACCACTTTCATCTGTTACGGTTAAAGTAAATGTACCAGCCATAGATGTTGATGTTACTGATGAACCATTTTCATCCGTCCAAACGCCACCTTCTACTTCAGGGAAGTTAAAGGCTGCTACTCCACAATCCAATGTTATATCTCCACCTGCAACTACATTTGCTAATTCATTTGAAATTTCTATTGATATTTCATCAGAAGCTGAACACCCATTTCCGTTTGTAACTGTTAGCGTATATATACCAGAACTCAGTGCCATTGAAACTATCGAACCAGATTCGTTAGACCATACTCCATTCTCTATTTCTGGTAAAGCATAAGTTTCATTACAGCCTAAAGTAATATCTTCACCTGCATCAACAACTGGTAAATTTCCTGAAAGGAATATTTCGATTTCATCTGAACCAGAACACCCACTTTCATCTGTTACAGTCAAAGTAAATATTCCTGCTGAAGAAGTCGATGTTACTTCTTCTCCACTTTCATCTGTCCATATACCTCCTTCAATTTCAGGGAAATTAAAGGCTGCAACTCCACAATCAAGCGTTATATCTCCTCCTGCATCTACGTTTGGTAATCCGTTTGCGATTTCCACTAACAATACGTCTGAAGCTGAACAACCATTATCTGCATTTACAGTTAAAGTGAAACTACCAGAATTAGTCGTAGCTGTAACTTCATTCCCATTTTCATCGGTCCAGATTCCGTTTTCTACATCAGGGAAAGTATAGGTATCACCACAAGATAAAGTGATATCATCTCCTGCATCTACATTTGGTGTATTGCCTGAAACGAAGATATAAATATCATCTGTTCCAATGCAACCACTCGCATCTGTTACTGATAAAGTATATAAACCACCTGTTGAAGTTTCAGTAATAACCTGTCCACCTTCGTTGATCCAAACACCATTCTCAACGATTGGGAAAGTAAATGTTTCGACACCACAATCTAAAGTAATGTCTCCGCCTGCATCTACATCCGGTAATTCATTACTGAATACCACAACCAGATCATCAGATGCAGAACAACCATTTTCGGCAGTAACTGTAAGTGTATAAACTCCTGAACTAAGCGCAATTGAAACAACAGAGCCAGAATCATTAGTCCAAGTGCCTCCACTTGAGTTATCTAATTCATAAGAACTTGATCCACAATCTAAAGTAATATCACCTCCTGCATCTACTTCAGGAACTTCGTTATCTAATGTAATATTCATATCGTCTGAAGAAGAACAAGCATTTTCACTGCTAACAATTAAAGTATAAGTTCCTTCTAAAGAAGTACTCAATACAGCGTCTCCGGTAGCATCCGTCCAGACACCATTTTCAATTTCAGGGAAAGTGTAAACAGAGTTATTACAATCCAATACTATATCTTCGCCTGCATCAACATCAGGAACACCACCTAAAGTAAATATTTCTAATTCATCTGAAGCAATACAACCAAATTGGTTAGAAACTGTTAGGGTGTAAACTCCAGCCTCTGAAGTTTGAGTTATAATTTCTCCGTTTGCATTGGTCCACGTTCCATTATCGATAACCGGGAAATTAAATTGCTCAACACCGCAACCTAAAGTTATATCACCTCCTGCATCTATCATTGGTTCTTCAGTAACGAATATCTCTTGTGTATCGCTGGCAGAACAGCCGTTCTCATCAGTTATAGTTAAAGTGTAAATACCTGCTTCACCAGTAGATGTAATTATATCTCCAGCTTCATTTGTCCAAACACCATTTTCTACTTCAGGGAAAGTATAATTAGCCACTCCACAACCAAGCGTTAGATCTCCACCTGTATCAACATCCGGTAATTCAATTTCTGAATTCACCATCATCATATCAGAAGCCGAACAACCTGTTTCAGTTGTAACAGTTAAAGTATATGTTCCTGCTTCTGAAGTTGAAGTAATAATTTCATCTGCTTCATTTGTCCAGACTCCATTTTCAATTTCAGGGAATACAAACTCTGTGGTAATACAATCTAATATAATATCATCACCTGCATTGGCTTCAGGTGTGTTTCCTAAAGCAAATATTTCTTTATCATCTGAACCAATACAGCCATTTTCACCAATAACATTTAAGAAATAAATTCCAACTGTAATAGCTTCTGTAACCGTTTCTCCTGCTTCATTAGTCCAATAAGCATTTTCAATTTCAGGAAACATATAAGTCTCAACATCACAATCTAAAGTAATATCATCACCAGCATCAGCAATTGGAAGATCAGTATCCAATACTACTTCTAACATATCGATTGCTGTACAACTTCCACTAGTAACCGTTAATGTGTAAGTTCCTGCTTCTGTAGTTGATGAAACAATTTCAGAAGCTTCATTCGTCCAAATACCATTATCAACTAATGGGAATTCATAGACACTATTTGTACAGTTAAGAATTACATCTTCTCCGGCATCAATAACAGGTAATTCACCCAAAGTAAATATTTCAAGCACATCAGTTGCTATACATCCGAATCCGTCATTAACGGTAATTGTATATACTCCTGCTTCAGAAGTTGAAGTAATTGCTTCTCCTGCTTCATTTGTCCAAACACCATTTTCTATTTCAGGGAAATTAAAGTTAACAACACCGCAACCAAGCGTTATATCTCCACCCGCATCAATTACAGGTTCTTCGGTCACAAAAATCTCCATAGAATCAGAACCTGTACAACCGTTTTCACCTGTAAGAGAGAGTGTGAATATTCCGGCTCCAAAAGCTTGTGTAACTACAATTCCGTTTATATCTGTCCATGTTCCTCCTTCAATTTCAGGGAAATTAAAGTTAGTTACACCACATCCTAAGGTTACATCACCACCTGAATCAACATCGGGTGGAATATTATCAAGCGAAACAACTATAAAGTCAGAAGCTTCACATCCGGTACTTGTTTGAATGGTTAGCGTGTAAGTACCTTCCTCTGAAGTACTGTTAACTACAACCCCAGCTTCGTTCGTCCAATAACCATTTTCAAATGGAGGAAAATCAAAGCTAGTAATATTACAATCCAATTCTACATCTTCGCCAGCATCAACAACTGGATAGTCTCCCTGAATCAAGATCGTAATAGTATCTATACCTTCACATCCATTTTCACCAATAATATGTAATGTGAACTTTCCACTTTCAGAAGTGCTAGTTACAAGGTCTCCGTCTTCATTCGTCCAGAAACCATTTTCTATTTCTGGGAAGTTATAAAATGAAGCACCACAAGCAACAGTAATATCACCACCTGCATCAACCATTGGCAATTCATTATCAACTGAAATATTCAATTCATCTGAATCTGAACAACCACCCGGCAGAATAACAGTTAAAGTGTAAGTTCCTCCTTCACTTGTAGAACTAACTATTTCATTTTCGTCATTAGTCCAAACACCATTTTCTATTTCCGGGAAAACGTATGTTTCGTTATTGCAATCGAGAACAACATCAACTCCAGCATCTACAATCGGTGTTGAACCCTGGAAAATCAATAAAATATCATCTGAATCAGTACACCCATTATTAGGATCAGTTACGACCAAAGTATATGTTCCGGTAGCGTTTGCAGAAGTAACAATGTCGCCTGCTTCATTATACCAAACTCCATTTGTTAATTCAAACAGATTATAATTTGAAACATCACACGCAATTGTTACATCACCTCCACCATTTGCTTCTGGTGCTGTATTGTCAACTGTAATTTCAATAGCATCTGATCCGGAACAACCATTTTCGGTTACAGTTAATGTATAAGTTCCTGCCATCATTGTACTGGTTACTATATCACCATTTTCATCCGTCCAAACACCATTTGTTACAGCTGGAAAGTCGTAGTTAGTTGTTATGCAATCTAATGTTACATCCTCACCTGCATTTACTGTTGGCAGCGAAGTATCAAGCATAACTTCAAGTTGATCTGAAGCGGTACATCCGTTTGCTCCAGCAATCGTCAATGTATATATTCCAGGCATTGAAGTAGCTGTTAATGCTTCTCCTAAGAAATTAGTCCACACTCCATTCGTTACCTCTGGAAATTCAAATGTGGTATAAGAACAATTCAACATAACATCAAGACCAGCATCGACATCAGGTAAAGTACTATCTAAAGTTATAATTAATTCATCACTTGCTGAACAGCCATTTTCGGTTACGGTTAAGGTATAAGTGCCTGCCACCATTGTACTTGTTACTACAGCTCCATTTGAATCCGTCCAAACTCCATTTGTTACTATTGGAAAATCGTAGCTTGTAGTCGTACAATCCAACATTACATCTGCTCCAGCATCAACTACTGGTAAGGTATTGTCTAATGTTACGATCAAATCATCACTTGCTGAACAGCCATTTTCGGTTACAGTTAAGGTATAAGTGCCTGCCATCGTTGTACTTGTTACAACTGCTCCGTTTGAATCCGTCCATACTCCATTTGTTACTACTGGAAAATCGTAGCTTGTTGTTGTACAATCCAACATTACATCGGCTCCGGCATCAACTACTGGTAAGGTATTGTCTAATGTTACGATTAATTCATCAGAAGCTGAACAGCCATTACTTCCTGTTACTGTTAAGGTATAAGTGCCTGCCATCATTGTACTCGTTACAACTGCTCCATTTGAATCCGTCCAAACTCCATTTGTTACTAATGGAAAATCGTAGCTTGTCGTTGTACAATCCAACATTACATCGGCTCCGGCATCGACTACTGGTAAGGTATTGTCTAATGTTACGATCAAATCATCACTTGCTGAACAGCCATTTTCGGTTACGGTTAAGGTATAAGTCCCTGCCACCATAGTACTTGTTACTACTGCTCCGTTTGAATCCTCCCAAACTCCATTTGTTACTACTGGAAAATCGTAGCTTGTCGTTGTACAATCCAACATTACATCGGCTCCGGCATCGACTACTGGTAAGGTATTGTCTAATGTTACGATCAATTCATCTGATGCTGAACAGCCATTTTCGGTTACGGCTAAGGTATAAGTCCCTGCCATCATTGTACTTGTTACAACTGCTCCATTTGAATCTGTCCATACTCCATTTGTTACTACTGGAAAAACGTAGCTTGTTGTTGTACAATCCAACATTACATCGGCTCCGGCATCAACTACTGGTAAGGTATTGTCTAATGTTACGATTAATTCATCAGAAGCTGAACAGCCATTACTTCCTGTTACTGTTAAGGTATAAGTGCCTGCCATCATTGTACTCGTTACAACTGCTCCATTTGAATCCGTCCAAACTCCATTTGTTACTAATGGAAAATCGTAGCTTGTCGTTGTACAATCCAACATTACATCGGCTCCGGCATCG
>JAHDFD010000038.1:17794-21269 GCA_020628375.1 Chitinophagales bacterium
CGGCTCCGGCATCGACTACTGGTAAGGTATTGTCTAATGTTACGATCAATTCATCACTTGCTGAACAGCCATTATTAGATGTTACTGTTAAGGTATAAGTGCCTGCCATAGTTGTACTCGTTACAACTGCTCCATTTGAATCCGTCCAAACTCCATTTGTTACTAATGGAAAATCGTAGCTTGTCGTTGAACAATCCAACATTACACCTGCTCCAGCATCAACTACTGGCAAAGTGTTATCTAAAGTTATAATCAATTCATCACTTGCTGAACAGCCATTATTAGATGTTACTGTTAAGGTATATGTGCCTGCCATAGTTGTTGACGTCACTATTGCTCCGTTTGAATCTGTCCAAACGCTATTGAACAAAACAGGAAACTCATAACTTGTTGTTGTGCAATCTAAAACTATATCTGTTCCAGCATCTGCAGCAGGTGCAGAATTATCCAGAGAAACTATCATTTCATCTGATGCTGAACAACCATTTTCTGTTACAGTTAAAGTATAAGTTCCTGCCATCATTGTATTTGTTACAACTGCTCCGTTTGAATCTGTCCATACTCCATTTGTTACTGCTGGAAAATCGTAATTTGTTGTTGTACAATCTAAGATTACATCTGCTCCGGCATCTGCAACAGGAAGGGTATTATCTAGCGTAACGATCATATCGTCGGAATCTGTATTACAACCATTTGTACTAGTAACAGTCAAGGTATAAACACCAGCAGTTGTAGCAGAAGTTACAAGATCTCCTGACTCATTGGTCCAAACACCATTTGTTACAACAGGGAAATTGAAAATTGTTGTTGTACAATCTAACATTACATCTGCTCCGGCATCTGCTACCGGCACTTCATCATCTTCAACAACAACTTGTAGCATTCTTTCAAACTCACAACCATTTTCATCTGTTACAGTTAATGTATAATCATAGGTTCCTACACTTGTAAAAGGACCAACCATAATATTATTACTAACTGAATTACCATCACAACCATCGATTGGGTTAATATTTACACATAAAGGGTTAGTATCTGTATAATTTGTAAATATTGGGTTTTGTGCAGGCACTGATGGAGCTCCTGCATCATTCGTCCATTGTGCAGCAACCAATTCGGGGTTATCGGCTAATAAGGTTTCATAACAATTAGCATCAAATGAAATTGAAGCCGCATCAATTACACCATCATCTGAAGCTTGATTATCTGTAACGATTATTGTCCATATCCCATTTAATGGAACACCTGCTAATCCAGAAAGTGGATTTTCAGGTTCATAAGTTCCGCCAGGCAAGTAAACACCCGCTTCACATATACCTTGAAAACTACAATCAACTGGACTTCCAGGAGCAGTTATCAAAGGAGTTGTTAATAAATCTGCACCTCCAGTTTCAAAACAGTATTGTGCTGTACATCCAGGTACTTCATCATCATTACCATTAACACAAGTTCCTAAATTCGTATCACTTCCTAGTCTATCCCATAATCTAACTGTGGTACCATCAGGGGCTTGAATATCAATCGTAAGATCTCCCGAAAAACTATGTTCTAAATTCAAACAAATAGTAGGCTCACAATTGGTATCAACAGTTGAATTTTGCGGAAAGAATCCAGTATAATCTAACGGAACATTATAAGAAATACCAGAACCATCTGGTAAAACAATTGGCGAAAAAGAAACAACAGGTGGCTGCTCTATAACTAATTCAGATTCAACATTAGCATTCAAATTAGCAGTTTCACCACAATTTACATTCAATGTTCCGAATGTTCCTGAAAAAACCGGTTCTTCATAAATATAAATGGTTCTATTAGCAGCATTCAAACTCTGACACCCCAGAGGATCAGTATCGGTATTATTATCTCTTATTATTAAGGTAGTTGTATAAATACCAGGATTTGCATAAGTATATGTAGTAGTTGGACTAGAAGTAGTTAATGTATTACCATCACCAAAATCCCATTCATAAGTTGCGATCATAAATCCTGTGCCAGCTATTGAACTTGAAGCATCAAAAGTTATTGGACCAAAATTGGAATTAATAGCCTCCTGAGGACATAAAGTATTCTCTGAAACTGTAAAGTTTGCTAAAGGAGGAAAACATGGAGAAACACAGTTAATAGTTGATTCCCAGCCACTTTCTGTTGTATTTCCATCTGAAGAAAATTCAAATGTTAAACAACCGTTTGGATTATCCGCCGATAAAGATGCGCAAACTCTTGTTCCATCTAATTCATTATTGGTACTAGTGCCTAATAAATTATTTGCATCATTTGTATCATCATTATAATAGTTCAAAAAATCAAATCCATCTTCAATCTGAAAAGAGGTAAAGTCCAAACAAATTACTTGCCCGCTTTGAACTCCAGCTGCGTCAGGGCAAATTGTGGAAATCAGATTTTCATTATTGCTATAATCTGCACTTCCTCCCGAATCAGTAAAGGTTCCTGAACAAGCATTAATGTTAGTTCCAATAGTCTGTGCATTGGATATTAAAGGCAATGCTAATAAAATTATTATGAGTATAAAATTTTTCATGATAGGTTTTTAAAATTTACTAATCAATTCCTTCACTTCATTTTTAATAGCTGCATATTCATTTGAAAGAATTGCTTTTTCGAGCTCACCAGCGACTTTTATATTACAATCGATTGTGTATAATTCGTCTAGTTTTGCTTTAAATGAAGGGTTTTCATTGATAATTTCTGCCAATTTTGAGTTAAACTTTTTAGAACTTTCAATTTGAAAATGTTCCATTTCTGTAAGCTCATTTGCCGAACAATAAGGCTTTATATAAACTTCATTTTGATCACCTAATTGAGTTTGTCCCAAAACACAATTACTTGAAAACACAAGTAATCCAAAGAGCAAGATTGGTATTGTTTTTTTCATTTTTATTTATTTAGAATTTTACTTTTAATAGAAATTAATTACTTGAGCATATCGATTCTATAGCAATAGAATGATGCTCAATAATCGTATAATAAAATTCGATTGATTGTTTAGGCTGGAAAATGAAATTAATGTAGAGGGATTATAATTACCCCAGATAAATTAAACAACAAATCAATTGAGAGAGAGTAATTGAAATTCAATTTTTGAATTTGTTATTAGTTAATAATTATCAGAGGAATTTTCAGTTCGTTAAACAAAGAAAAAATTCTTGGAGGGAATGTAGTTTACTAGTTTTTGAAAGAGTGTAATTTTTGGTCATATAAGAGAATTAAGTTAACAATCAGAAAATAAATTTCTACAATAAACTTTAAGCAATTGATTATTAACTGATTTACAAAAACAAGTTTGTTCAGTTAATTATACAATCAACTTAAATTCAAGACACAAATAACTTCTTTCTCTTTACTTTCAGGCTTCTTAATCGTTTTGTGCAAATGAAGTGCCAATCATATTTACAATAGTTTAAGGCGTTGTTGCATAAAGAAAATGGGAAAACTTCCCCTTACCCCATATTTTTTT
>JAHDFD010000015.1 GCA_020628375.1 Chitinophagales bacterium
AAAATTGAGACTTTCCTGTTTTCTTTGGGTTTTTATAAAATCATCGGGTAGAGAGATATTTTTCTACACCACTATACATTAAATATAATACAAATTTAAATATTAAAAAACGTACAAATTTTCGTGTCATATTGAGCGTAATGTAATGAAGTCGAAATATAGACACCTCCCTATTTTTCGGGGCATGACTCGTATATTGGGCTTAATTTGATAGTAGCTCACGCTCTCATAAATGTACGATATATTAAAGTTAAAATTGTATAATTTGAGCTGTAGGGACGAGGCAATGCCTCGTCCCTAACTCTATTTTTCAACGGAATAAACAGCTTTTAAAGCCGAATGTATAGTGATGTGGTATTTTTCAAATTTGTATTATCACATATTTCTTCTATACTGACCACCAACTTCATACAAAGCATTGGTCATTTGTCCTAAAGAACAATGTTTAGAAGCTTCCATGATCGTTTCAAATAAATTACCATCTTCCAAAGCTGTTTGTTTTAATTGATCTAACCAGTAATCAGCATTTTCTTTATTACGTTCATGCAAACGCTCTAGCATTTCGATCTGAAATACTTTTTCGTCTTTCGTTGCTCTGATTACCTCACCCGGAATGATCGTTGGTGAACCCTTTGATGAAAGGAAAGTATTTACACCAATAATAGGATATTCGCCTGTATGCTTTAGCATTTCATAGTGCATACTTTCTTCCTGTATCTTACCACGCTGATACATCGTTTCCATTGCACCTAATACGCCACCTCTTTCAGTAATTCTGTCAAATTCGATCAATACCGCTTCTTCGACCAAATCGGTTAACTCTTCTATAATAAATGAACCTTGTAATGGATTTTCATTTTTCGCTAATCCTAATTCTTTATTAATAATTAATTGAATTGCCATAGCTCTTCTTACAGAATCCTCAGTAGGAGTTGTTATGGCTTCATCGTAAGCATTCGTATGTAAAGAGTTACAATTATCATAAATAGCATACAATGCCTGAAGTGTGGTTCTTATATCATTAAAATCAATTTCCTGAGCATGTAAAGAACGACCGGAAGTCTGAATGTGATATTTTAGTTTTTGAGAACGTTCATTAGCATTGTATTTTTCACGCATGGCTTTTGCCCAGATTCTTCTGGCAACTCGACCAATTACCGCATATTCGGGATCAATGCCATTTGAAAAGAAAAAGGAAAGGTTAGGTGCAAAATCATCTATGTTCATACCACGAGACAGGTAATATTCAACATAAGTGAAACCATTGGAAAGTGTAAAAGCTAATTGAGAAATAGGGTTAGCTCCTGCTTCTGCAATATGGTATCCGGAAATAGAAACAGAATAAAAATTCCTTACACCATTATCTATAAAATATTGTTGCACATCGCCCATTAATTTTAGCGAAAATTCAGTGCTGAAAATACAAGTGTTTTGAGCTTGATCTTCCTTTAAAATATCTGCCTGAACCGTTCCTCTGACTTGAGTGATTGTATCGGCTTTTATTTTTTCATAAATAGCTTTATCTAAGACTTGATCACCAGAAACTCCTAATAACATTGTTCCCAAGCCATCATTACCTTCTGGTAAATTGCCTTGATATTCAGGTTGTGCCTGATCTTTGAAAATAGCATTCAGTTTAGATTTTACTTCTGCCTCTAAACCATTTTCCCTAATATATTTTTCGCATTGCTGATCTATGGCAGCATTCATGTAAAACCCTGTAAGTATTGCAGCAGGACCATTAATGGTCATTGAAACGGAAGTTGTTTTTGCAGCAAGGTCGAAACCAGAATAAAGTTTTTTAGCATCATCTAAACAACAAATAGAAACACCTGAGTTACCAATCTTACCATAAATATCTGGTCTGTAATCAGGGTCTTCACCATACAAAGTAACAGAATCGAAAGCAGTGGATAGTCTTTTAGCTGGTAATCCTAAAGAAACATAATGAAATCGCTTATTCGTTCTTTCAGGTCCACCTTCCCCTGCAAACATTCTTGTGGGATCTTCACCTTCACGTTTAAACGGATATACACCGGCTGTGAATGGAAATTCCCCTGGTACATTTTCCTGTAAATTCCAACGTAGAATATCGCCCCACGAACGATACTTAGGAAGACTGATCTTTGGAATTTTATTATGAGATAAAGAGGTGCTGTGTGTTTGTATCTTAATTTCTTTGTTTCTTACCTTGAAAAGAAATACTTCATCTTGATATGCTTTCTTTTTATCGTTCCAATTTTCGAGGATCTTTTGATTAGCATTATTAAAATCTAACTTTATTTTTTCTGCACATTCATTGAGTTGTTGATCATCATCAAGCAGTTTTTTTACGCCTTCAATTTGATATAACTGTTCAGCTATTTCGGCTTGTTTTTCAACCCATGTATCATACTCTCTTATCTTATCGCCTATTTCCGATAAATATCGTACCCGTTTAGGTGGAATGATCGTGCTTCTTTTTTGTTCCTGATCGGCGTTATTTTCATTTAGTGAAGCCGAGTCAAAAGCAAATCCCTTTTCGTTCAAACAGTTAATGAGTGCTGTAAATAATTGGTTAATACCTGCATCGTTGAACTGTGATGCCATTGTACCATAAATAGGCATGTCGTCTGGCATTTTATCCCATAGGTTGTGGTTTCTTTGGTATTGTTTCTTTATATCTCTTAAAGCATCTAAGGCTCCTCGTTTATCGAACTTATTAAGCGCTACTACATCGGCAAAATCGAGCATATCAATTTTTTCTAATTGTGTAGCTGCCCCGTATTCCGGAGTCATTACATACAAGGCTGCATCACAATGCTCAGTAATCTGTGTATCTGATTGACCAATACCTGAAGTTTCTAAAACTATAAGATCAAAGTCAGCTATTTTGAGTATATCTAAAGCGTCGTCTATATATGATGAAAGACTCAGATTAGATTGGCGCGTTGCTAATGAACGCATAAATATATTAGGGTGGAATATGGCATTCATCCGAATTCTATCGCCTAATAAAGCTCCACCTGTTTTTCTTTTTGATGGATCAACAGAAATAATTGCCATTTTCTTTTCAGGAAAGTGTCTGAGAAAACGACGAACCAATTCATCAACAACCGACGATTTTCCTGCTCCACCTGTACCCGTAATTCCAAGAATAGGTGTCGAATTGTTTTTAGCTTTTTCACGAATCAGATCAAAGAAATCTTTGTGTTGTTCTCCATAGTTTTCAGCAGCAGAGATCAATCGAGCTAATGTTCGGTGATCTGCTTTTAAAACTTCTTGTTTATTTATTTCATTTGTTGTTAATGGTAATGCTTCACCAATAGCATAGTCATTTCTTTCAAGAACATCATTTATCATGCCTTGTAAGCCCATTTGTCTTCCATCATCAGGAGAGTAAATACGATCTATACCATAAGTGTGTAAGTCTTCAATTTCAGTAGGAAGTATTGTTCCGCCACCGCCACCAACTAATTTGATATTATCAGCACCTTGTTCTCTCAGTAGGTCATAAATGTATTTGAAAAACTCAATATGCCCACCCTGATAACTGGTTATGGCAATTCCATGTACGTCTTCCTGTATTGCGGCATTTACGATTTCCTGCGCAGAACGATTGTGTCCTAAATGGATAACCTCAGCACCGCTTGATTGTAGAATCCTACGCATGATATTGATGGCAGCATCGTGTCCATCGAATAGTGAAGCAGCAGTAACTAAGCGGATTTTATTTTTCGCTTTATACGGTTGAATTACTTGTTGAGCCATGCAGCAAAGTTAAGTGTTTTCTGCTGCTTACAAGTTGCCCTTGTCAGGGTGGTAAATGGCATACGAAAAGTATTATCTCACCCTTCTCGTATTTCTTCTGCCTCCTTGTTGAGGGTAAACACCTCTTGGATTGCCTTGTGCTCTTTTCAGTTGGTTTTCGGTATCCTGAATTACAGCTAATAAATTCGGATCAGAAACTTTCAGTTTTTTAAGGTCGGTCAAGTATTCCTTGGCTTGTTTTATATTTCTTCTTTGTGAAGCAATACCCAATAAGCCTAAATAAATTTGTGCTTTATAATCAGCAGAAGGCATATCAGAATCCAAGGCTTTTTTTAATTCAACATCAGCATTTTTCCAATCTTTTTCCTGCATGGCAATCGAGCCTTTAAGAAAATGGTAAATTCCTTTATTGAAAGAAAGTAGCCATTCTGGTTTTTTAGTCAATGCTAATTGAGCTTTGGCTCCTTCAAAATCACCCTCCTGAATTTTTTTAGAGGTAGAAGCTAGTGTTCCTAAAAAGAAATAACCAAATAGTAAAATTATACCCGGAACCAACAGCATCCACGACCAGGCTAAACCGCCTTCAACAAAAGAAAGACCTATACCACCTATTAAGCAAACAGTGATAAGAATAAAACGAATATTAACAGGGATGATCGGCATCATAGTTCTAATTGTTTTTAATTTTGAACTACAAAGATAATAGTACCTTAGAGTATGTTTAAAGATTAAAAAGGATTTTAGAAATCAGACAATAGATGTTAGTGTATTTCAAAAGCTTACTAAAAACCAGACTTAGGAAGTCTAATGGAGTTTATTACGAAAACTGATTATGGCATTTTAATACAAATTTAAAAATTAAAAAACGTACAAATTTTCGTGTCATATTGAGCGCAATGTAATGAAGCCGAAATATAGACACCTCCCTATTTTTTGAGGGATGACTCGTATGTTGTGCTTAATTTGATAGTGGTTCACGCTCTCATAAATGTACGATATATTAAAGTTAAAATTGTATAATAAGAAGCTTCGACTGCTTCGGCGGTCCGATGCGCTTGTTTGCGAGTCCAATCAGCTACCTAATTTATGCGGTCAGTGATTGGAGTGGTCAGCCACCACTGTTGCATACAAGCTTGTCGAACTGACTGTTCAATAATTTTCGTAATAAGGTCTAATGTCTATCTGTAATGGGCAACAAACTTGTGGATATTTTAAAGAAATTCAGTTGGTCTCTTGACCAACAATATAATGTCGATAAATTGCTTACCCACTACATCTATCGTCTAATATCTTTTTCTGAAAAAGTTAGATAACAAAATTGATGTAAAATAATAAGACCACTCAGTATGAACCACTACCAAAATTGGTGGTGATGCAGAAGTAAGGCTGAAAGTTATTTTGATTAAAATCAGAAAATTTCAGCTAAATATCTGCTGGTCGGGAGACGCAGCAGAGGAAAATCCTGTTTTGGTCTGGGACGCACAGTCTCCTGACCAAAACCTACACAGCCTTATATTTGAGTCACTGCCCCAAAATTATTTAAGGCGTTTATCAGATGAAGTTATAATTTTATTTACTACTGTTTCAAATGAACCCAAATCTCTTTTTTTGAGAAAAGCTCCGGCAACTTTCCACATTAATTTTCTGAAAAAGCCTTTTGCTAAAGTGTAGGTTGTTTCTTCTACGATTACATGTTCACCATCTTCCTTAAAAGTGATTTCTCCGAGAAAACCATCGCCCATCGATTTTTCTAATACATTACGAAATATATCTTTCCCTTCTTCATCAAATTCATTGGAATGTTCATCGACAACCCCTTTGATCTTAAATTTTAGTAATTCATTTTCGATCACTTCTAAGACTTCCATAACCAAATCGATTTCTTCATCTTCAAAAATTGATTTTATGAAAATCTTATCACCTTTTTGCATATAAGTACGTTTTGGAACAGCACGTATATGTTTGATCTTTACGTCTTTGGTAATTGAGTGTCTTAGAAAATACTCTTTAACTAAATGTATCTTGAAAACAGCATTTAAGTCTGCCTCGAATTTTTTTGTCTTTGAGAATAGCTTCACCTTACTATTAATTCAATTTCCATCATTTTTGTTCCAAGTTCAGTATTTCTTTATTTAAAATGAAGCGAATTAAATTTGAGGACGAATGGCTCCGGTTGACAATTATAACAATGATCTTAAATTTAAAATTCGAGTAATCTTACCGCTTACGCCTCATCAAAATCTACAAATAATTTGTTGGTTAAAGGTCGTGCCTGACAAGTTAATCTTAGTCCTTCTTGTTTTTCAGCATTTGTAAGCATATCTTGTGTTTGTGTTGTTGCTTCTCCTTCAGTTAAGAGTGCCATACATGAACAACATGCACCAGCCTGACAAGAATAAGGGACTTCAAATCCTGCATCAATAATACTATCTAAAATACTTTTATCGGCATTAGCTTCGAGTGTATGTGTTTCATCATCGAACTTAAAACCAATGCTTACTATGTCAGATATTGATTCGGATTCTGCCGGAGCTTCGTTTTCTTTTGACGATACAAAAAATTCTCTGTGAATATTGCTTTCTGATATTCCTTGTGTTTTTAAAGCATCTTGAACATTATCGATCATTGCTCCCGGTCCACAAATATAACAATCTATATCTTCTTTCAGGTCGCTTAGGTATGCCTGAACCAAATAACTGGTTTGTTCGCCATCTATTCGTCCACGTTTACCGGTCCAGTTTCCATCGGCTTTGCTCAGGTAATGAATTACCTGAAAGCGATTATCATGTTTCTCAGCTAAATGAGCTAATTCAGCTTTAAAAATTATGGAATCAGCATTTTTGTTTCCATAGAATAAAGAAACTTTGCTATTAGGTTCTTCAGATAAAACTGTTTTCAATATAGACATTAAAGGGGTGATGCCACTACCTGCTCCGAATAAAGCGTAATGTTTCTTATTATTTGAATTGGTATTGACTAAAAATCTTCCATCTGGCGGGAATACGGTTATTGGATCTCCAACATTGATCGTATCACATAAAAAATTAGACATTTTACCATCTGTTACTTTCTTTACTGTAATAGTTGGATGAAGATTGGAAGTCGGGCTAGAACTCATCGAGTAAGCACGCCTTACTTTTTCACCATTTATTTCTGCTTCTAAGGTTAAATATTGCCCCGCCTTGTAAGTAAATGCGTCTTTTATTTCTTCAGACAAAGCAATGGTAAGGCTTACTGCGTCTAAAGTTTCTTGTTTTTTATCTCTGATCGACAGATTATATGCTTTCATTGTTTATTTATTCTATGTTGAACCCGAAATTATAAAATGAAATATAAAACAGATAGTTTTTATTTTCATAAACAAAGAAATATTATTTATTACAGGCGATGAAGAGCATACTCAAGTGATATTACTTATGAATCTTTATTAATTAAATGATCGTATGTTTTTATGACTTCTTCAAAAATCACTGAATTTAAGGGTTTGACTCTGAATTCATTTACTAGTGGATTTTCATTGGCTTTCTGAATCAATCTTGGGTCTTGCGATGATGTAAGAATAATGATTATCACTTCTTCAGGAAATTGATTTTCTTTATAGGCTTCCAAGAATTCCCAGCCATCCATTCCGGGCATATTAATATCCAGAAAAATATAATCGGGGAATTTATTACTTTCTTTAAATAAATTAACTACTCCAATAGGATTATCAAAAAAGCTTGCTTTTAAATTTAGTGCTGAAATACTTTTAGATAGAATTAATTCATGAAATCTATTTGTTGCAAGATCATCGTCAATGAAGAAAATTTCCATTTAGGGTGTTTTAAAATTTAAAAATACTATTGTTTTTTGTTCAGGTGATGATTTAATCGTTAAAGTTCCATTGTGTAAATTCATTACTTTTGTGCAAATGGCTGGTTATATAACTATACCTTTAAAGCCTCCATATTTTCAATTCATACATGAGTTATTATCATTTGGTACGAATAAATCATGAAAAAGTTCATCATAATTAGCTTTTTATCAACAAGTTACAAGCTTTCCTTTTAAAATCACCTTGTCCACTAAATTAGAGCCAAACATATACGGTAAGAAATCGATGGATGGCATAGGTTTGGCAATGAATACATTGGCAATTTTTCCTTTACATATTGATCCAAGTTCTTGCTCAATTTCCATTGCATAAGCACCATTAATAGTAGCAGCATTGATTGCTTCATTTGGGGTCATTCTCATTTTAATACACGATAAACTCAATAGAAATGGAATGTTACCTGAAGGTGTTGTGCCTGGATTGAAGTCGGTGGCAATAGCTACTGGCAAACCAGCATCTATGAGTTTACGAGCAGGTGGATAGTCAACATTGATAAAAAAAGAAGCTGACGGTAATAGGGTAGGCATCGTATCAGAACTTTTTAATAATGTGATCTCTTCGTTGCTTACATGCTCCAAATGATCTACGGAAATAGCCTTATTTTTAACACCGATTTTTATTCCGCCACCATCAGAACTAAGTTGATTAGCATGCACCTTTGCTTTCAAGCCATAACGATTCCCGGCAGTTAATACTCTGTCTGTTTCTTCAGCAGTAAAGAATCCTTTCTCACAAAATACATCGCAGTAATCTGCTAAGCCTTCTGCAGCTACTTGGGGAATCATGGTTTCACAAACAAGGTCGAGATAAGCTTTTCGGTTGTCTTTGAATTTCATTGGAATGGCGTGCGCACCTAAGAAGGTTGTTTTTATAGTAAGTGAGGTGTTTTCTTTTATCTTTTTGGCTACCCTTAGCATTTTTAATTCGGCATCTAAAGTCAGTCCATAACCACTTTTAATTTCAATTGCACCCGTTCCTAAGCTTATAACTTCTTCAACGCGTTTCATTGCTTGTTCATACAATGCATCCTCATTAGTGTTTTGTAACCTTTTTGCTGAATTTAGTATGCCACCACCTTTAGCTGCTATTTCCTGATAACTAAGTCCTTTAATTCTATCCACAAATTCCCCTTCTCTACTTCCGGCATAAACTATATGTGTATGGGAATCACACCATGAAGGAAATACCATTTGGCCATTTGCATCAATAGTTTCGATATTCTGATACTTACATTCAGACATAACACCAAAATCTTTTATTATTCCTTTTTCAATAAATAAAAAAGCATTTTTAATTGAAGGAAGAATAGACATTGCCTTTCCGGCAACTCTTTTTTGGGGTGTTTGCTCAACCTGGATCAGTTGACCGATGTTTTTAATTAGTATAGTATTCATTGTATTATATTTGGAAAGCATAGTTTATGTTATTTTTTTCTCTTTGGGGAACTTATATAGCCAAAACTATCATTTATTTATTATTATGAATCAAGATTTGGAATTGGAAAAATTTGAAGAATATTGGAATCCCAAGAGTAAGTCTAATTTAACAATGCTTTGTCTGGCGATTTTGGTTATGCTCAAAGTTGTAGGTTTTGGTTGGTTTTTTGCCGGCATTGTTTCTTACCTGGTTTACAAGACAAAGAAAAAAAGTATCAAGGAGAATATTGAGAAAAGTACGCCAAAAACGTATAAAGATTTCGTAAAAGGTCGTAAGAAACGAAAAACTAAGTCGCCAGTTGAAGATAAGCTTAAAAAGACCGTTCTGTTAACCAAACAGAAAAAAGCAGAGTTAACAAGAAAGCGAAAAATATTACTTTCAGAATTAAATAACCTTGCAGTTAATACTGAGCAGGATAAGCGATATGCTGAGGCACTGCGTTCTGGTTTAGACATTGTTAATAAACAGATCGCAAAAGTTGAAGAGAGCTATGCTCATTTAGAACTATCGGTTTACAATCGTGAGTTTCAGGAGTTATTAAAGCTGACTAAAAATAAAGATATTAGAAAAAATTATAATCGTATTAAAAAAGCCTTAGCACGTTTGATCACTAATTTAGAAACCGATGTTTTAAAGTACGATAATTTGAGACATCCAAGAGCAATTGATGAATACAATGCACTGATCGGTGATATTACTGCATATAGAGATAGAATTGAGCAAATCAGAAGAAAGGAGTTATTGGATGATATTAGTATGACAAGCGTTTATGATGAAGATAGAAAGAACAGTGCTTCTTTTGATAAAATGAAAGACCTATATCGAGATTTGGAAGCCAATAAAAGTATAGAAATAGCGATGGATGAATTAGAGGCTTTAGAAGAAGAAATGCAACGATTGAATGCCGAAAGTGAGGTTTTGAAGAAATACGGCGATACTTTATAATTTTACAGATAAAATAAGCGGTAACCCCTTCAGATTCTATGAAATTTGAAGGGGTTATTTTTTACTTTATCTCAAAGGCAACATATACTTCGTAGCGATATTTTAATTTTTCAAATTGAAGTTCTGGAATACTTTCTTCAGATTCATAAACTATATCATCCAAAACAAAATTTGATTGACGTCCCATATACTGGTAATCATATCTTGGACGATTTTCTGAAATTTCTAGGATCTTAAGCGGCTTACCTAGCGAATTATCAATAGCTTCTACCAAATATTTAGCTTTTTCTTTTGCTACCTTAATCGCTTTGATCTTCAACTCTTTTCTCAATATTTCTTTTTCTGAATAATCTATTTTTACTATAAATGCATCTTTAATTTTAAGTTCGTCGAGTAATTCAAACAGCTTAGCGGTTGAACTTGCGTCAATTGTTTTCATCGTATATTGAGCCTGAGAAATTACCCCTTTTTTGCGCCATTTTATTTTAATGAAGTCTGCATCAGCATCTGAGAAACTAAGGTCATCTAGAGAAAGTCCCAAAGATTGTATGCCTTTTTTTAATTCTTCCTCCTGACTTGTTACTGAAATGGTTTTCTTTCCCTCTGTTCTTTCTCTAAGTGTTATGCGTGTATATATTTCATCAGGTATTATCTCTTTTTCAGCAGAACCTTCAACCTCTATATAAGGGATGTCGTTTTGTTGGAAATGTTGTAATTGAGCCTGAAGCTGAAATTCAGTAGTAAAACAGAATAAGCAGAAAAGCAATGAACAAAAAAAGTTGTATTTAGCTAACATTGATGTATGATTGTTTGTTACCCAAATACAACTTTAAGAACTATTAAGTTATTGTTTTAAAGATCTTAGAAGAACTCATTTTCTTCTTCCTCTAAGGCTTTATTTTCCTGTATTCTTAGTGAGTCGATCAAAGGATCGGAATTATCAAAATCATATTCATTCAAATTATAATTATCATATCTACTACAATCTAATTCTACTGATAACCTTCCATCTGGTCGTTCAAATTTATCTTCTCTTGTTACTCCTAGAGTTCCATCATCGTAAACCTTATTCATAAAACGGGCATAAATAGGAAGTGCCATATTGGCTCCCTGTCCTAATGCTGTTGATCTGAAGTGAATGATCTTTTCATCACCACCTGTCCAGACACCTGCAATTAAGTTAGGTGTAATTCCCATAAACCAACCATCTGAGTTATCATTGGTTGTACCTGTCTTTCCTGCTACATCCATTGCAGAAGTAAAGTTGTATCGAGTCATCAATCTGCGCCCGGTTCCTTGATCTTTAACACCCTTCATTAATTCAAGCATAATATAAGCATGTTGTTCTCCAAGTGCTTCATTTCTTTTAGGAACAAATTCCTGAATAAGTTGACCATTCTTATCTTCAATTCGGGTTATAAACATAGGTTTGGTGTAAGTTCCTTTATTGGCAAAAGTCGAATACGCGCCTACCATTTCATATAACGATATATCTGCTGAACCTAAGGCTATTGAAGGTACTAAAGGTATTTCTGCTTCAATTCCCATACGTTTGGTCATATCTGCCACCGGACGTGGTCCTATTTCATTCATCAGATAAGCCGTAACCCAGTTAAGAGAGTGGGCGAGGGCTGTTCTTAGTCTGATGTTCTTATTGTCTAGTTTATCTGAAGTAGCACCTTTCGGAGACCAGGCTTTGGAAGCGCCATGTTTTCCTTTAGGAATAGTGATTGGAACGTTAGGTGCTTTTGCACAAGGCGACCAACCATTTTGTATTGCAATAGTATATATAAACGGTTTGAAGGTTGAACCAACCTGACGTTTTGAAGAAGGACGGACATTATCGTATTGCATGTATGAAAAGTCAACACCACCTACCCATGCTTTTACAAAACCTGTTTGAGGATCCATTGCCATAAATCCACTTCTTAATAAACGCTTGTAATATTTCAAAGAATCTAGTGGAGTTAATGTAGTATCTCTTTCACCAGCCCATGTGAAAATAGTCATTCCAATCGGGTCATTAAATGCGGTTTCGATTTCATCCCACGATTTACCATTCTTTTTCATCATTCGATAGCGTTCTGTACGCTTTATCGATCGCTCAATGAATTTCTCCTCATCGTCTTCCCATGGATCTCTGTCTTTCCAGTGTTTATCAAAGTCTTTCTGTAAACCAGGAAGATGTTCTGCGACTGCCTCTTCTGCATATTGCTGCATAGATGCATCGAGTGTCGTATAAACTTTTAAACCATCACGATGAATATCGTAATTGGTACCATCAAGCTTTTTGTTCTCTTTTGCCCATTTTTTAAGGAAATCTCTTAAATATTCACGGAAATAAGTTGCATAGCCTGTTCTGTGAGTAGTTCTGTTGTATTTAGACTTATCGTATTCTGTTAAACGTAAAGAATCACGTTCAGCTGAAGTAATATAATTCTGATCTTCCAACAGTTTTAAAACTACATTTCTTCTGTCTCTCGATCTTTCAGGATTTAAAGCGGGGTTATAAGCTGTACTCGCTTTTAACATACCCACTAAAAAAGATGCTTCATTATAGTCTAATTCAGCAGGTGTTTTAGCAAAATAAGTTTTAGCAGCAGATTTTATACCATATACATTATTACTGAAGTGTACTGTATTGAGGTACATTGTTATGATCTCATCTTTGGTGTAATTTTTCTCCAATTTCACTGAAATAACCCACTCTTTGAATTTTTGCATTACTCTTTTCAGAAAATTAGAACTTCTTTCGTGGAATAAGTTCTTAGCTAATTGCTGGGTTAAAGTACTAGCACCAGCCATTCTTCCGGTAGTTATTTTTCTATAAACAGCGGTTGACAAACCATAGAGGTCTATGCCGGTGTGGCTGTAAAATCGTTTATCTTCTACAGCAACGAGTGTATTAACTACGGCAGGAGAAATTTCTTCATAACTTACACGTGAACGATCTTGAATATAGTATTTCCCCATCATACTATTATCTGCAAAATAAACTTCAGTAGCCAGTTGACTTTTGGGGTTTTCTAACTCTTTTCCGTCGGGAAGTTCTCCGAAGAAACCGCCGGAAACAGCGAAGAAGAATGCTGCTAATCCAATCCAGAAAAACAGGAATAAGGTCCACATTAAAGCAACTAATCGCCAAAACGATCTTTTCTTTTGTGGTTCTTTACGATTAACCGCTCTTTTTGATCTGCGAGATGAATTTTCTTTATTTTCCATAAGCAAATTACACTATATAGCCAAGTTAGGCTTTTGTACAGTGATTTAATAAGTAATAATTCAGGTAATTACAAACAAGTTCTAAACAAGCACAAAGTTAAAACACTTGTAAGTATGATCTTCCTATTGAACAAATGGGCAATTAAAAATAGTTCAGTTTAAGAATTTTTTAATAGAAGTAGCGAGCGATAAGAGATAACGGTCTATAGTATTTCGTCTAATAATTTTTGCGCATTTGCTTTATATCGACCGTCTGATTTGGAAAGATCGATTAATAAGTTTCTGGCTTCATTGTAATCATTAATTTTCAAAAGAACTAAAGCATTATGCCATTTTACATTATCGATAATCTTGCTTTTTGGGTAATTAATAATGAACCAGGTAAATAAGTTATTTGCTTTTGAATAATCTTTGTTTTCTATATAATTCAAGCCTGTGAACAGTATTAGTTCATCTGAGGTTTTTGACGAGTGAACCAAGGTTTCAAATTCAAAACTTGCTGCTTGATGATTGCGGTTCTGGTATTCTATGAACGCAAATTTATTCTTATCTGTAACATAATCTGATGGCACTCTGTTAAAGGAATAATACTTGTCAAAGATAAGGTCATAATCAACTTTGCTGACATTGGTAAAGGCTAGAAATAAAATAGTGCTTATCAATACAAGTATTAACAATGGTATAAGCGAGAGCAAACTCACTTGTTTAGAAGAGCGTGTTTCTTGTTTTGAGGGCATGTAGCGTATTTCTACATTCAAAATTAATAAGAAAAAGGAAAATATTAAAAATTTTTAATATTTTCCTTTTTCTTATCTGTGCATACAACCGAAATGCAGCTTTTATTCTATTACTTTTTGTTCTATAGATTGAAAAACTTCTTTTGTAGAACTGCCATCTGCATGTATGCATGCAACAACGTTGAGATTGTTTTCATCCCAATTGTCTTCTACGCTAAGCACAAAGGTCTTACTAAAAGTTGAACCTTGTGCATATCCTCCATTGGCTTCATCAGTAAGATCAAGTACCAAACCTCCCCAGTTTGTGAACATATCTCGTACTACATGCTCGTGTTCGTAAGTTAAGTTCAAAGAATTATCGGGCATTAATTGAGCATCGATAATATGATCTTCTGTAAGGAATACACTTAGTTGATGATATTCGTTAGCGATTGCTTTTGTATAAACCGTAGTCACTGTAACGAATACCTGTCTTGTTTCTTCATTAAAAGCAGTAATTACTTCAAGATTTACAGGACTTGTAACATCCAATCTTCCAGCAACTAAACTAGACCACTGTTCAGGAATCGTAACTGGAATGAAATTCTGAGAAGGAAATAAATGACGGTCAATTACTGCAGAAGGATATCCGAACAGACCAAAGAAGTCATTTAGAGCGATACTCTCATTAATTAAAAAATCTTCATTACTTTCGGGGTAAGGAACTGCAAAATTACCAGCATGTAAAGTAGTTGATACTACTCTGCCCGGAAAACTTTCCTTAATGACTTTTACTGCTTCGGCACCCTTAGGACAGTTATTACATTGCACACCTGAATATTCTTCGATCAAAACAATTTTGTCTTGTGTGGCTGGAATATCTGTTGTTATAAAGCTGGTATCTACAACAGTAAAATTGAATAATGTTGTATCGATGATTATAGTGTCTATAATTACTTCAGGTTCAGAAAAGTCAATGAAAGGACCTTCTTCTTCACAAGAACTCGTTAAGAATAGGCAAGCTAATACCAATGTTAATAATAATCCGTTCTTTTTCATATTGTAATAAATAAAACAGTCTTGACAAAATTATACATTTGCTTCCTTATTTGAGAATTTTCAGCCTATGAAACCATTAATAAATGAACTTAAAGGTGTTGGTGTCGCCCTTATTACTCCTTTTTTGAGCGATAAAAGCATAGACTATGACACTTTATCGAGATTAATAGAATACCATATCGATAACGGAACCAATTACCTTGTTATTTTAGGTACGACCGGCGAAACTGCTACTTTAAGCGATCAGGAACGATATAAAGTACTGGATTTTGTAATAGAAAAGGCCAATGGTAGAATTCCATTGGTTGCTGGTTATGGTGGAAATGATACTTTGCATGTACTCAGAGCTTTCAATGAATATTCGCCTGATGTATTCACCGCTATTTTATCTGTCGCACCTTATTACAATAAACCCAATCAAAAAGGCTTGTATGCGCATTATGCTACATTAGCCGAAAATTGTGATACACCAATTATTCTCTATAATGTTCCCGGAAGAACTGCCTGTAATATTTCAGCTGAAACGACTTTGAAACTTGCCAATGATTTCGATCATATTGTTGCTATCAAAGAAGCTTCTGGTAATATGGAGCAATGTATGAAGATCATAAGAAATAAACCGGAGAATTTTCTGGTAATATCAGGTGATGATAATATGACCTTGCCTTTTCTTGCTGCCGGAATGGATGGTTTGATCTCAGTAATTGCGAATGCATATCCTAAATTAACCAGTGAATTAGTTAAGTCAGGTTTAGATGGCGATTTTCAATTGGCAAGAAAAAAACACTACCAATTATTCAGAATGATGCAATTGATCTTTGAAGAGGGTAATCCGGTTGGAGTTAAAGCTTGTATGTCTGCACAAGAATTGATCAGTAATCATATACGTTTACCTTTGGTTGAAGCAAGTGATGAATTAATGAATGAGATCACAGATGAAGTTGAGCTTTTAAAACGTGCAAGTATTTTAAGTTAGATGAAAGACATTTACTCTGTTCGGTAGATATATTTAGGAATATTTGTTTAATTTGTAACGTTCTTATTATTAACTCCTTAAATGTGTTTTTTCTCTTTTCAGGTTTTGCTTGTGAATCAATTCTACAGCTGAATATTTTAATATGGGAATGCTTAGTCCAAGAAAAAGTCATTATATAGATTTTATCTTCTTTACTTTTTTGTTTATTGCTTTTTCATGCCACAATGTTTTGGCACAAAATAATATTTCTTCTGTTGAGATCAAAGGCCTGAAGAAAACGAATTTGGGCTTTTGTGCTGATTTTCTTGAATGCCTTGGTGAAACGGGAAATATACCCGAAGATGCAATTCAGCGAGATGTTCAACAACTTTGGAATCTAGGACTTTTTGCCGATGTGAATTATGAGTATGTTGATTCTGACGAAGGAAAAAAGTTGGTGTTCAATGTTAAAGAAAAATTCTATTGGCTTCCGATTTTAGGAGCAGATTTTTCCAATGATAACTTTCGGTTTACACTTGGAATGCTCAATTATAATTTGGATGGAAGAGGTACTTTCCTTAAATCAGCATGGCACTTTTACGACAGGCATTCCTTTGAAATTACACTGGCAAACCCCTATTGGTTTTCCGATCGTTGGGGTATGCAATTCGACCTGACCCGTTTGGCAACTTTAGAACCAACCCAGACTTATGAAAATTCTGCTTATACGCGTGAAAACGATTTTAATGTAACCAAATGGAATGTTGGAAATCTTGTCTTTTTCTCACCTAAATTCAGACAAACATTTTTTGCTGGTGGAAATTATCTGAATGAACGGTATCAGGAAATATTAAAACCCAATGAGAATGCTGAGGCAGTTGATTTTATGGCAGTAAAAGCTTTGGCTAAGATTGGATTCCAATTAAATAATATTGATTATTATTATCATTGGCGATCTGGTTGGATGGCGACTAGTATTTTTGAAACTGTTTATACTTTTGATCCGTCTGATTGGTTCTGGAAGTGGATCGGTGACATGAGATTTTATAAAAGAGTGGGGGGAAAGCATAACTTTTCAAGTAGATTCTTTGTAGGAACAAGCACCAATCAACCCATGCCTTTTCCGGCTTTTGTTCACGATAATTATGTGAATTTACGTGGAGTAGGTAATAGGGTTGGAAGAGGAATTGGTGAACTTACCTGTAATTTTGAATGGCAATCGACGGTTTTATTCAAAAAACATTTAGGTGCAATTGAATTAGGTGTGTTTACAGATGCTTCTACCTTAATGCCAATAGGTGGAGGTTTAGACGATTTGTTTCAGGAAGACTTAACACATTTGACTATGGGTGGTGGTTTACGAATTCATGCTTTCAAGTTTTATCATGGAGTATTGCGAATAGATTATGGTGTTGATGTATTGAATCCGAGTTATAATGGATTTGTCATAGGATTGTCGCATTTTTTCTAGCCATCTATTTAAGTAAACGACTTATTTTATATTTGCACTCTTTGAATTGAACGGTGGCATTCAATTCAAAGAAATCATTTTATTGTTATACCTGAACAATTTTCTATTTTTATACGTTGGAAAGAGTTCATATAATTAATTATGAGTAAGGAAAATAATACTAAAGTTAGAACAGGAAAGCCTAAGGATCTTGAGGTAATACTGAAAGAAAAAATAGAATCTGCTGAAGTGGAGTACGTAAGAAGTGAACGAAGCTTATTTGCTTCAGCGTTTTCTGCAGGACTTGAGATCGGTTTCAGCTTCTTACTTTTGGGCGTTGTATATAAACTTTGTTATAATACAGTTAGCTATCAGGCGATGGAAGTGTATCTGGCATTGGCTTATTCCATAGGTTTTATATTTGTGATTATAGGAAGGGCTCAACTATTTACAGAACACACCACCTTAGCCATGTTTCCGGTGCTTGATGGAATCGTAAGTGTAAAACGGATGTTTCGCTTGTGGGGAATTATTCTGGCAGGAAACTTACTAGGAGGTTATCTGTTCTCGTTCGTTATTTCATATTTCGTTCCCCATATAGGCATATTGACTCCCGATGTTTTGGTTAAACTCGCCGAAAAAGTAATCGATTTTCCAGCGTGGGTTATATTGGGTAGTGCTGTGCTCGCTGGTTGGCTAATGGGCTTATTATCGTGGTTATTGGCATCTGCTCAGGAAACGATCAGTCGTATTTTCCTGATTATTCTGGTTACATCCACTATCGGTTTAGCACACTTACATCACTCTATAGTAGGCTCAGTAGAAGTTTTTTCAGGTTTTTTACTAAGTCCTGATATATCTATCTTCGATTATTTGAGTTTTGAAGTGATCTCTATACTTGGAAATGCAATTGGAGGTGTATTCTTTGTAGCAGTAGTTAAATATTCTCAGAAAGAAAAAGAAGGCGAGTTAGAATAAGGAAAAAGCGTCTTTTAGGCTTTCTCTAATTCTATACCCAATTTACGAATGGCTTTGCGGGCAGCCTCTTTGCCTGCTACTTTCTTACTTCTTGCTTTTGCGGAACTGATTACCTCTCCATTAAGGCGAGCTTCCATAACGAACATGCGTTCTTCTACCTGATCGTAGGCAGTGTCTGCCATTTCGAACGATACGGATTTACCGCGCTTTTGTGCCCATTCGAGCAATACACTCTTGTAGTTGACATCGGTTTGGAAAATGGTATCGAGATTAATATGTGCATTCAACAGCTTGTGAATAATGAATTTTTCTGCCTGATGGTAACCGGCATCTAAATAAACAGCTCCTACGATTGCCTCGAGTGCATTACCTAACATTCGATTACTCAGACTTACTTTTCCTTCATCATAAATAACAAAGTCTTCCAATCGTATGTCTTTCCCTAATTCTCCTAATTTTTTTCTGCTGACGATCTTTGAACGCAGTTCTGTTAAAAAACCTTCCTCTCTGGTTGGGTATTTTCTGAATAAATAAGCACCGACTACTGCATCTAAGATAGCATCTCCTAAAAATTCAAGTCTTTCATTATTTTGTGTGATCTCAAGTGACTGAGAACTGTGCATTAAAGCTTGTTTGAAAATGCTCAATTGACAAGGTGTATAACCCAAAAGCATTTTCAATCTGTTAGAAAATTGTTGTTTTTCGGGGTTAAATCGGTTCAATATTTTAATAAGAAAGCTCAACTAAGTGCTGGATAATATTCAGTTTCAAAAAATTAATAAATATAATTTACCACAAACTTATGATAAAATTCAAAAATCGGTTTGTGCGATAAGGAGTAGCTTTTATAAAACATATAAGCTATAAGTTTTACAGCTTTGCTCAGAATAGTTTACGATCTTTTTACTAATTCGTCGTAAAAATAAGGAATAGTTTCTATTCCCTTGTAATAATTGAATAAACCATAATGTTCATTTGGCGAATGTATGGCATCAGAATCCAAACCAAAGCCCAATAATATGGTATCAGCATTCAGTATATGTTTGAATAAAGAAACAATTGGAATACTTCCACCTCCACGCGTAGGAATAGGTTTACGACCAAAAGTGTGTTCACATGCCGCACTAGCTGCCTGATATGCGATCGAGTCAGTTGGTGTAACAGCCGGTTCACCTCCATGATGTGGTTTTACTTCCACTTTTACAGAAGGAGGAGCAATGCTTTCAAAATGCTTTTTGAATAATGCCGTAATTTCATCTGAAGTCTGATTCGGAACCAAACGCATAGAAATCTTAGCATAAGCTTTTGAAGGAAGTACTGTTTTGAATCCTTCACCGGTATAACCACCCCACATACCATTTACGTCTAAAGTAGGTCTAATAGAAGTCCTTTCTAAAGTTGAATAACCAGCTTCTCCCTGAATATCATCGATGTCAAGATCATTTTTGTATTCAGAAAGATCGAAAGGTGTTTCCGCCATTGCTGCTCTGTCTATAGCAGAAACTTCCACGACGTTGTCATAAAAGCCCGGAATTGTGATATGCTTATTTTCATCCATTAAAGAAGCGATCATATCTGATAATACATTGATCGGATTGGCAACGCCACCGCCATAAACACCGGAGTGTAAATCTCTGTTAGCACCTGTTACTTCTACTTCCACGCAAGCAATACCTCTTAAACCGACAGTTACTGAAGGTATTTCATTAGAGATCATAGAAGTATCAGAAACCAAAACGATGTCACAGGCTAACTTGTCAGCATATTTTTCAAGGAAAGGTTCTAAATTATCGGAACCTACTTCTTCTTCCCCTTCTATTAAAAACTTAACATTACAAGGCAAGCTAGCTTCATGCATCATTGCCTCAAAAGCTTTCAGGTGCATATACATTTGACCTTTATCATCGCAGGCACCACGTGCATAGATCTTTCCATCTTTTACTACCGGATTAAATGGTTCGCTATCCCAAAGCTCGTAAGGATCGGCAGGTTGTACGTCGTAATGCCCATAAACCAAAACAGTTGGTAAACCTTCGCCTACTATTTTTTCACCATAAACGATCGGATGTCCGTCGGTTTCAAACAATTCAACATTATCAGCACCAGCCTCATTTAGTTTCTGTTGAATGAATTCAGCTGTTTTTCTAACGTCCTTGGCGAATGCCGGATCGGCACTAACGGAAGGAATGCGTAATAAATCTAATAGTTCTTCTAAGAAACGATCTTTATTTTGCTCTAAATACGATTGTAATTGCTGCATATTTAATTGTTTGATAAAGTGATGGAGAAAATATAGAAAAGAAGTAGTTCAATAAATGGGTTGTTACTTCTTTGTAGTACTTAAGCCTTATCAGGGTTTTGAACCCCGATAGGGCTTGGTCTGAATTTTTTATTCGCTGTGTTTATTCCTTGACATCTTCGTCGTCGGGAATAATAACTTCATTAAGCATTGGCAGATCAATTAATGCTTTTTCAGCATTACTGATGCTTCCATAACCAAGTATTCCACCAGAAGCACGCGCAACATGGTTGGCAAAGGTTTTTAAACTTTCGTATAATTCTTTTGCAAACTCTGGATCGAGTTTAGGGAATATATCGTTTAGTCCGGCTAGTTTATCGCTTAGTTCTTTTGTTCTTGCCTCAGTGCCTTCGGTCGAGAATTTCATGTGTTTGTGAACATCAACTTCATAAGATTCTCCTACCCATTTATAGTATTCATTTAATTCGTCTGGGTTATTATAAGTACGAATATTGGCAACTTTCTTTGCCCAAGCTTCTTCCTTAGGATCAATATTTCCATCGGCTCCGGCAATTAAAACTGTAATGATCGGAATTGCCTCTTTTAATAAGTCTGTTTCTTCTGCTGAAAGCTTATTGAATTGTTCCATTATAATTTGAATGTATTTTTGTGCAAATTTAAGTTCTTAGCTGCTTTTGAGCGTGTTATAATTGAAAAATTATATAAGAGTGATGTAAAATGTAATTTGTGTGAAATAGATGTGTTTTTTTTAAGCTTACTGCCAAATTTTGTTTTTATCATCTGTTAGATGGAATTTGAAAGCATTAACAAAGTTTTATAATACTAAATTTGTAGAAAATTGAATTCATGAGAATCAAGAAATTAGAAATAAGAAATTTTAAAAGATTTACCAACAAAGAAGAATACAATTTTCAAAAATCGAATAAATATGATGAAAATTCAGATCTTACGATTATAGTCGGTAATAATGGAACTGGAAAATCATCAATATTACAGGCTATAGTATTAGTAACTGCGACTGCTTCAAGAGAAGGGTTTAATATAAAAGATTTTGATTGGTCAGGATTTGAGTATAGGCATATTCAAACAGGAAGACTTCCTTGTCAAATAATTTGTACATATGAATTTCAAGAAGATGAATTAGATTCAACAGTTAATTTTGCAAATGATCTTATTGAAAAAGGCATTGATCTAAGAGTTCCAGCAAAGAATAAAACAGTTAAACTAAAATATGATTATCAAAACTCAAAAGTTGTAACAGATCAGGGGGCTAAAGCATTTTTTCAATTTAGTGGTTATCAATATGCTAAAAGACTAACTAAACTATCAATAGGGAAAAATCAGTTTTTTGATAAAGTAGGTAATATTTATTGGTATACAGAGCAAAGAACCTCTTACAGTACTTCTAAATCTTTAGACACTGAAACTCCTGAAATTGATTGGATGAGATCTTTTCTTTCAACAGCTTACTCATTTCATATCGCAATTTCCGAGGGAAAAAGAAGTTTGTCAGAAGGAGAGTTTGACTTCTATGATAAGTTACATACATTATTTAGGAAAGTATTTCCATCAAGATCATTTATAGGTTCAGCTCCCAATTTTGATTTATATGATAAATTACAAGCTCCTGATTTCTTTCTAACTGACGGGAATAGTCAATACGAAATTTCTGAAATGTCAGCAGGTGAAAGAGCAATTTTTCCAATTCTACTCGATTTTGCAAGATGGAACATTAATAACTCTATTATATTAATCGATGAAGTAGAATTACATTTACATCCCTCTCTTCAGCAAGCTTTTGTAAGAGCATTATCTAAAATCGGAAATTCAAATCAATTTATATTAACTACACATTCAGAAACTGTTGTCAATATGTTTGAAGAATCGAGTATAATAAGGTTGAAATAATGAACAAAATAGTTAAAATTTATTGTGAAGGAAAAGCTGGAAGTAACGATTTTGATGTGATTTCAAAAGTAATCGATGGATTACCTGTTATTATCGTCCCAGTAGGAGGAAAAAAAGGCGCCAAAAGTGCAATTCAAGTTTATGAAAATGGAATCACAAGATCTGATTATAAAATTTTTTTTAGAGATAGAGATTTTGATATATCTGTACCAAGTACTGAGTCATTGACATCTGATGGGACTTATGTATATTTTTCTTACAGGACTACAATTGAAAACTACTTAATAGATATAGATACTATTGAAAAATTCTCAGAAGGTAAGTCATGGTATTCAGAAACTTTAAATGAAAATTTTATCGAAGCAGCAAGACAAATTAAGTATTTTCAGGCAATGAGACATACGCTAGGAGCTTTAAGGGTTTCGACTGACTTCGGAACTAATATTATGAATAAAAGTGGGCTTTTACCAAATAATCTGAGTAAAGAGTATTGTCAAAAAAAAGGCTTTCAGAAAATTAAAGAAAGTTTAAGTAAAACAAAGGACTGGAATGAAGAAAATTATAACTTGGAATTTGAAAAATTTATATCTATTTTTTCTGATTCTTTTTTAGAAGAAGGTGCTTTTCTAGTATACTTCCAAGGAAAAGACTTCATGAAATCATTATGTAAACAACTATCAGGTTTCTCACCAAAAGACTACTATAAGTTTGCAAAAGCGAATTTTGATTATAAAAAGTATAAAGACTTAAAAGAATTAAGGACATTAATCGAAAGAGAAATTTAAATTTTTTATGAAGTCTTGAGACTCAAAAACGAAGCCCCTGAATTTTAGCTCTTAATATTTTAGCAGCATCTTCTACTAAAACGGTATTAGCAGCAGCCCAACCACCACTTTCAGATGATGCCATGTGCTTTATGCTGTTTTCGCCTCTTAGTGGAGGATAAAATTCTATATGGAATCTGTAGTAATCTTCGCAATCAGACCATTCAAAAGTATTTACCGGAGCCTGATGAATACACATCATATAAGGAAATAGCTTATCATAAATGGCATCAAATCCACCATTCAGTTGTTTGAGCATAACCGCCAGATCGTTAATGTGTTTGTCATTAAAATCCTCAAAAGTCTGAAGGTTGTCTTTGGCAACAACAAAAACGCCAAAAGGATAGTCGGTGAAATGTGGTATATAAGCAACGAAAGAATCGTTCTCGACTACCATTCTTCTGCCATCTGATATTTCTGTTTCGTTCATTACCTGAAACAGGTTCTTATTTTCATTTTGGAAATAGTTTTCACAATTTCTTAATTCTGTTTCAATTTTAAGCGGAATAAATGAATAGCTGTAAATCTGACCATGAGGGTGTGGCATGGTTACGCCTACTTCTTTGCCTCTGTTTTCAAAAGGGAAAATGTATTTGATCTGATTATCTTGTGCTAATTCGGTATGTCTTGACTTCCACAATTTTACCAATTTTTCTATATGTGGAATGCTCAATTCAAATAAGCGGGCTGTGTGTTTGGGTGAGTATAAAACCACATCACATTGTCCATAAGCTTCTGTAGAAGAATATAATGGCGTTTCTCGTTCGCCTACTGCAGCCGGATTACGTGAAAGAACAGGAAAATCATTTGGATATAGTAACACATCATAATCAGATGGTACTTTATCGTTATCAGGAGATGGACAAAATGGACACCAATCTTTGGGCATGTCAGGTCTTTTCTGACGATTAGCAGCAACCATGGTCCAGGTGTTTAAAAGAGGATTCCAGCGTAATTCAGGCATTGAAGAATTAATTTGCTTAGAAGCAAATATACTTTGTTTTCAATGGTAAATTCTATACTTAAAGAAATTAAACAAATTCTCTTGAAATTGTACCTGATCTTTTAGCTATCCAATGCCTTTATTTTATCGAGAATTTCTTCCGATTCACTGATCATTTTTGCATAGGCTTTTAAATCACCTGAGCGTTGAACTTCAACCGCTTTTTCCATGATCGCTTCGTATTCTTTCTGTAATTTTTTACGTGGGTCTTTCTTGAATATATTAAACATACTTCTACAACCATTAGTATGGTAGAAGGTTCAATGGAGACGTTATAATAAAACGTCTGTACGTACAGGAAAGAATGTTCATAGATCAAATTTTATTCAGCATAATTCTTTGGCAAGCTTCCCGATTTAATAATTTCATTTAAAGCTTCAGGATCTCTACCTATATCTTTAAGCTGATAAATTTCCAATAAAGGATCAGCATCGATAATAATATTGAATAATTCCTGAGCGGTTGGTGCTTTCTTTAAATTCAAATAATCATCATAAGTATAAGAAGTGAATGCCACATTTTCATTTACACCTCTGTTATCGAGATAAAAACCATTGGCTAATTTCGTTGGGCGGCTTATTTTTCCTTCAAAAAACAGATCACCCGGAGCAGGATAACGAACAACAGTTTTCTTATCGGCAGAAAGGATTACAGGAATGTTATTCGAATAATCAGCTTTCATTTTATAAATAATAACCGGAGGCTTTTTAGGTACTATTGGTTGTTTATCACTTTGCTCATTAACAACCGGCGCAAATCCATTATTTTCTTTCTTTGCCGGTTTAAAATCTTTATCACCAAGTTTTCTTTCCTGACCAATTTTCTGATCGTTCGTAAGTGAATCTATTTTAATATCTGTTGAGCCTTCCTTTTTTATTTGTGTATCAGCATTCGCTTCTTTTTGCATTGAAGCTATCTTAGTAGAATCTGCTTTTTTCTCTGAATTCATTGAATTGCTGAAATCCATATTTTCTTCTTCTTTCAAAACAGTTTTTTCTTGGGTAATTGCTTCCTGAGCTTCAGCGTTATTCTGCTGACTGACTTCTTTTTTTGAAGTACAGGACAAACAAAAAGTGATTATACTTATCGTTATTATACTTATTGATCTCATAGTGTTATACATTAAAATTTGAAAACTGCTTATCTGTTGATTAAGGCTGATAAACCAATTTTTTACGATCGAGTATAGCACCTTTCTGATCTTCTATCTGTACAAAGTAAATACCTGATGCAATGTTATTCAGTGAAAAAGTAAATGTAGAATTTGTATTGTTAACTGAATAAGTATTGACCAATTTTCCTTCTATATTCAAAATAGAAACCTGACTAGTTGTTTCAGGCAAATCGGTAATATTTACTATGCCATTACTTGGGTTAGGAGCAATGGTTATTTCATTTAATTCAATGCTTGTGTTTGATGTATAAGGTTGACCATTCACTTCTACAATAAACTGATAAGTTCCAACCTGACCAACAAAATAAGACGCAACGGCGAAATACACCTTCCCACCATTAGGCATTTCTAAATTCGGCATACCACTATCGTAAGTATCAGACCAATCGCCGTTATTGATCTTACGCGCAAATAGCATATCGTTGGTGTAGGTATTACCTGAATTATAACTATCTTTTACTTCGGCTGAAACAGTATAACTATTACCGGCAGGTAGATCAACAACAAAGTAATCCTGATCTTCGCCTATATGAATATTGGCATTTACCGTTTGAAAAGATCCATTATTACCATTAAAGTTGGGAACGATGGTAAAGGCTTCACTTGAGCTATTATTGTTCTCATATACATCGGCTTGTAAACCGGGTTCGGCAAAGTTGATATAGACCGGATTTTTGAAATCGGTACTTCCTACTATTCGCCAATCGCCTCCATTAGGTTGATTCCAGACAACTAATAAATAAGTTCCAGCTTCTATACTTGTTAAGCCCGCACTCTGGAAAGTATAAGAATTGAAACTTTGCGCATTCAGATTGGTATTTATAATATCCAATTCGCTGATATAATCACCTTCTAAAGTATAAAGGTCAACAGAGATATTACCAGAAAAAGTACCATTATTGGCGAAGTTGGCAATATCAACATTGACTTCAAAAGCTTGTCCTTGTTCTATTGGATTAGGATCGACTTCTATTTCAGAATAAACACGTATATCATTTTCTACACCAACGATCTCAAGTTCTCCCGGATTGAAAAAGTCTCCTGCGCCGATCAATCGCCAATCGGTATTGGCTGTTTTAAAATATACACCAAGTGTATAAGTTGCCGGTATTGCTGTCAGTCCTCCGGTTGTGAAGTTGAATACATCATAAAAACCATTCTGTATGGTTCTTTCCTGTGGGTTTATCGTAGCTATTTGATTACCTGCCTGATCGTACATCAAAGCAGCAAAAGTTCCTGAAACGGGAGCATTACCGTAGTTGCCGACCTCAGCAACTAATTCAAATGGTTGATTGAAACTTAATGGCAGATCTTCTACAATATCGAGTTGACTGAAAAGTGCTAAGCCATAGAAAGAGTCATCGTTCGGGTCTGGTGGTGTAGGGTTGCCTCCACCTCCATTATTGCCACCATAAGCAGGTTGAATACCGATAAGGGCTTGCTGACCGCTGTTATATCCTCCATTACCTGCGCCGGTTCCGCCTAAATTAGGATTTAAAGCATTAAGTTGGAAATAGCCATCTTCGTAACCACCCCAACCCCAATTGAAGTGGAATAGATCTGAGTTGTCAACGCCATCACAAACGAAAGCGTGTCCACCACCGTTTCCAAAGCCTGCATATAAAACCGGACGATTACCTTCTAACTCGCTACGAATAAGATTGGTCCATTGTGTGTTGGAATAACTTTGTCGGCGTACACCATCTACAGTGCTTGCATCATAGCCAAAGTATTCTTTCATTGCTTTTTCTGAACAGTTTTGCGCATCTGATTCAATAACATAAGCACCACTTGATTGAGGGCTATAATTCATGTTTACACTTACACCACAATGGTACATAAGTGTTGCAATTGAAGGGCTTGAGCTTGAAGGTTGATTCGACATGCTTCCCCATCCATAGGAAGTTGAACCGAAGTCGGCTGATAATGTTCCATATTGGCTGCTATTATATGAATGATAACCTTCGCCCTGTGGAGGGTGATTGTGGTATTTCATTATCTGAGCCATAGCTGTTGCTACACAACCTGTAACGGCTGTTCCACCAAAGAAAGAACTTGGGCATGCAGCATTGTAAGGATTTCCCTGATCCCAGCGTGTGGTAACTAACGGATCGACAGCTGCCGATTTTTGTATCTCAGAAGTAAGAATCCCTTTTTCGAGGTTTTCCCATTTTTGTTGTATTTCCGGTGAAGCTTTCAAATTGTTTTCCCAAACTGCTTTTATTTGAGCTTCATATTCTTGCATCCAGTAATTGAATTCAGGAGATCGGTCTTCGGGATTCTGATGAATTTTTCCATCTATTGAATAAGCCAAAACAGGCTCGACATTTTCGTTTGCTGAAATAATCAGAAAGCCTTTGTTTTCTGAACCTTGTTGATCTTTTTTCAAAGATTTATCAGCGTTATTAGCTGTAGCTTGTTCATTTGTGAAAACAAAATATAAGTCCTTTTCTTTCCCGTCTATAATCGCGCTTGCTTTTTCTAAAAGAGCGAGTTTGTTATTTGGGAAATGTTGCTTCGTTTTTATATAGTTTTGAGCAAGCTTTTCTGCTTTTTCAATTGAAACTGCTTGAGCATTTAGTAAGAAAGGAAGCAGGGTAAAAAGGAATAATATATATTTTTTCATTGCAGGCTATTAATTTAATCACTTTTGAAGTCTAAAATTAATAGATTTTAAGATATGTGTTTTGTTTAATTGCTTTTAGAAAATACTAATTGTCTTAAATGAAATTCCCCTAAGAGTAAATCTGTTACTTACAGGGGAATGAAGAACTATATTCTAAATTACAATTTCATTAGTTTTACTGTTTTAATGAAGGCATTACTTTTCAGTTGTAGGAAATAAACACCTTTTGCTAAATGATCGAGGTTGTTTAATTGTATTTCATATTTGCCTTGCTCGATATTGGAAATTTGAGCATCAACTTTTACTTCATTTCCATTGATGTTTAACAGTGATATTTCTAAATTTTCTGTATTTAAAAAAGAAGGAATTTCGACTTCTACATTTACATGATCTGTAAAAGGAGATGGATATGCTTTTAAATTGAAGCTGCCATTTTCGATGTTAGTAGTATTATTAATAATTCCCCAATCTTCGGTATATTCATCATAAACAGTTGGAGCGTTGGCAATTACGGAATCCGGATCTTGTTCTAGACAAAGGAAAACGGTTAGTTTACTTAGTACATCATTGTCTTTACTTGTTTGTATGACCATACTTTCTTCAATATAATTTGAAGTGTTTTCATTATCTAAAATATAGTTACCTGCCCACGCTTGCTGAGTGCTTTCACTTAATTCTGATATGTTTTCTTCAGTTATAGTATGAAAGCTCGAGTACAATTCATTATTAATTAGTGCATTGATCGTAATATGGATATCGCCGTTACCAAAGTATTTTCCAATACAATTTATTGGTTTATTAAAGTTTAAAAGCTTCCTATTATTTGCATTACTATGAAATTCACTATAAGCAAACCCATCTTCAAATTCTGTTAGAATCATGTAATCATTTGTAAAATAATCGAGGTTGATAAGTAAATCGTTGAAGAAATCTTGTGTTAATGAAGTTTCCATATAATAGTAGTAGGGACTTTCTAAGTATAAACCATTTGAAACTCCATTAACTAACTGATAGAAATAATCATTTCCTCGCATCCAAAACGTGTTGTTGTCAATGGTAACGTAAAAGTTTGATCCATAAGAAGCATAGTCTATAATATGGAAATTCTTATCAAGAATATCGTCTTGAATATCGTAAAAGAGATCTTCGCTAGCTTCAGCAGATGCTAATGAATTGTCGGTGGATTGAAAGATAATTTCAATTTCATTATTTTGATCATTAATATGATCTAATGCTGCAATAAGTAATGGTTCAATATTATTTTCAGTTGATTGGTTAGAAGCTGCTACATGAAATAAATGATCTAGATTACTTTTTGTTGCATTTACCCAATTATCATAAACCAATATCGCTTCACCATTTTCATTGTAATACATTGCATTGATATTTGCTTCTTCATAAATTGCTTGAGCTACCATACCTTTCATTTCATTGTAAAAACTATTAAGAGTTGTAAGATTACTATGTATGTTTTCTAAACTTGCATCTAAGACAAATAAATAATATTTATCCGAAATATCTATATCAAAATCTGGTTGAATATGCCATTGGAAGAACTGTTCTGTTTCGGAGTGGTAGCTACCGGCAACTATTTCATTATTATCTCTTGGATAAAAAACTTCAATATTTTTATTGATATTCGTACTTTCGATCATGTATTTGAAAGTGTTGGATGTTGAAGTTTCATATTCAGTAATATTTGCGAATTGTGTATGAATACCTGGTCTTCCAATTGACTCATTCAATGTGAAATTTATTTCAATATTTTCGATATTATTCCATGATTCTGAAAACCAATCATAAACAGGAATAGTCGCATATTTTCGGATATCATCTTCAGAAAAAGCCTGCATATAGGACAATTTTACTCGTCTGATGCTATCTGGCATTAAGGGATAGACTTTTAAACTATATTGATTGTTATTCAGCTTGGTTAAAATTGATGGATCTGTAGTTCTTTCAACTAAACTTTCATAAATCTCTGTACCTTCATCTCTTTCATATATTTCTCCCTCAGAAATATAGTTATCTATCCATAGCCATGAATCGCAAAAGAAGGCATTTTCATTCAAATTAAAGGTAGTAACAAACTCTAATGCAGCAGCATCATGAAAGAATTGTGGTTGTGCAGCAGAAAGGTCATAGGTTATATCAATTATTGCATAGTTACCTTCATCCTCAATATCTACAATAATATTTTCTATAACTGCTGATGTTCCACTATTCCAAGGGTCTGTAGGATCATGTACTAACATGGTATTTTGACCTAATAAATACAAAGAATTGAAAGTCAATAAAATGATCAGTAAATATTTTTTCATAATTATAGGTTTATGGGTTGTAATACAAATATAGTGCTTTCTTTTAAATGTAAAACCCCACCTTCAAGGTCTTAAAGACCTTGAAGGTGGGGTTTGAAGGTTGACAATTTTATTTTTTCTTTACTAAAACCATTTCTTCTCTTTCATTTTTTTCTAAATCCTGGAAGAATTGATAAGCTTCCTGATATTGTTCTTTAGGAAATGTACCTTTTTTGTAAGATATATCTCTTTTAATATGAATCTTGTTTTCTTTATGTGTAACAATACATTCATATTTTCCGAATTCACTTTCTTTCTCTATAGATTCAGGCAAATATTCCAACTCATAGCCTTCTGGAAGTTTAATGGTGTTTTCAAAGCTTATGGTTTCATTATAAGGAATGGAAAAAGGTAGTTTTCTTTCTTCCGATTTTTCAAAAATATTGCTTTCCTGAAATTGATAATCAACAAATAAAGGTATGAATATTCTATTGCCGGAATATTGCGGGAAAGACTCTGTGGTATATTGGTAAGATAGTGTAGAGCTAGGGACCGTTTTAGAGTATTGATATTCGATACTATCTAATGCTGAAATTTGTAATTCAGTAAATTCATATATTGATTCTTCAAGTTCGGTATTATTCATAGCTGCAAAAGAGCTTCTTGCAGATTCATCATAAATACCAAAAGAGTTTTCTTCAACTTTAAATTTGCTTGCTGCTTTTTCAGACAAATCTGAAATGAGTTTTACTTTATTGCTGTGTATGATTTTTTCAAGGTCGGGAGAGTAAATAATTTTACTCGTATCCTTTGCGAGCATGATCGCAATTTTATTAGACATAGTACTTCCTATATAACCACTCGGAGCATATTCCTGCGTAGGATCGAGCCATACATTCAGAGAAGGCACATATAAAATAGCATGATTGAAATAAGGTGCTACCAAGTCTTCAGAAACTAAATCAGCTTGCCTGCTGCTTTTAATTATCATCATGTGTGCAGGAATTTCTGCAACTTCGAGACAGGCTTTCAGGTAGCAAGACATGGCTTTACAATCACCATACTTTCTTTCTTCAACATATTTAGGAGAATAGGATTTCCAACCACCAATACCGAGTTGTACACTTACATAACGCAGGTCTTTTTGTATGAACTGATAAATAGTATTTACTTTTTCTTCTTCGGTTTTACAGTTTGCTATTAGCTCAAGAATTTGATTTTTCATTTCCGGTGAAAGCCCATCCTTGTGATCGTTCAGTTCGTAGTAGAAGTTACCAAGGCTAGTCCAGCTTGAGTTATCGACGGTGAATTTACCCAGCTTGAATTTATCGACGGAAAAAATAATATAAGGTAGAATATTATCATTATTGGGAAGGTCTTTTTCGTAAGCAATTATTTCGGGGTCTTCGATTGTGTAGCTGTAGATATTTCCTTTTTCCTCGATCTCTGTAAAGAAATGCTCATTTACAATTTTAGAATTTAGTGCTATATCGGTATTATTGATGATAGTAAAGCTTGCTTTTTCTATTTTATGATCGAATTTCAGCGGAGCAAAAACAGGTAGCCATTTACAAGTTTGATGTTCTATTTCATAGCGGTATTTTACGGTGTAAGGGTAATGAGTATTAGTGAATTTCAGATACTTGATCCTGCTTTCTTCATATATAGAAAAAGAAGAGATCGCGCTGTGATCTGTAATATCTCCTTTTTTGAATTTTTTGACCAATTTACCATTTGAATCATACACTTCAGCAGATATTGATTTTACATCTTTCAGGTAACCATAGTGTATGAATAAGTTTTGTACATCAGAACCGGGTTTTAGTATGGTGTAATGATGTTCTACAATTTGTGTAACCTTATCTATTTTGTCGATACTAACCGTTTCGGTATAAGAGTGACTAATATAATCGGGAGTAATTTCTTCAGCATTTGTTGAAGCTGAAATAAGGGTTAGTATGAGTAGGAAAAAATATTTCACATCTGGTTTATTTAGCTTTTTTTAATATCAACTGTTGTTTTTCATTTTGAACAATTGTTTCAAAGTATTCTTTTACATGCTCGTAGTTCTTGGCAGAGATTATTGGTTCTTTGATAGAAAATATTCTTTCAAGTCTTACTTTCTGACCATTTTGTTTTACTACATATCTATACTTCAGCAATTGTTTAGCGCCAAGATCAAATTTAAAACTTTCCGGTATAGATTCGATTTCCCAACCATCGGGAATAGTGAAGTTAGACACTATTGTTGTTGAATTAGGGAAGTGAAAATCAATAGGATGGTTTCTTGATTTTGCCTTAAAAGGATTTTCATCAAAGAATTTATTTATCGCCAGATCAAAATAGATCATATCTGCTTTTTGCATCTGCTCATTTTCGATTACAAACTTTACATTTTCATTCAATTTACTTTCCTGAATTCTCGAATCATCTATCTCGTGGTCTGTAAGTTCAATTTCTTCACCATACTCAAATTTGTATTTATCTTTTCCTTCCTGCTTAGCTATGTTTTTGAATTGACCAATAGCAAAGTATCCCTGAGACATATCTTTCAGATTTATTTCAAAACTGCCATTTTCATTCAATACTATATCTTCTTGTTTATATCGACTCGATTGTTCCATGAGCATTTTTAACCATCCTTGTTCTTCTTTGGTAAAAAACCAACCCATTTTATTAAGTGCACTTTTGTTGATTAGATTCGGCATATTGTATGGGCTGCTGGCATCCAGAAAAAATATCTCATCACCAATTTTAACGCCTGCAACTATGTAGTTGAACTGATCTAAAAGTGGGTATTCCTGAATACATTTCCCATTGGAACGGGTACTCGTAAGAATCGGAAAAGCTTGTAAGCCTATATGTTTTAAAATACTTATCAGACCATAATTGATGTCTGCCAAATTACCGGATTTGTCTTCAAGAACTTTGTGAATACCTTTGCTTGCAGAGAACCCGATGTATTCGTCCCAGACTACGCTTGTTTTGAGTAAATTGAAAGCATTAAGCATTTTTTCTTTATCAGTATCACCCTGATCGAACTCAGGATGGTTTTTCAAAAGCTTTTTTGCGGGTCCGGGGTGCATCATTTTGCCAATCATTTCGTGATTTAACAACTCCTTTTGAAGGTTTTCCCAAGAGGTAAAATTCTTAACAACATTACCAGCATCATAAGTTATTGTTCTTAATTGAAATACGATCCTTGAGATATAGTCATCTTTTGTTGCGATGTAACGGTCTGTCTCAAAAGCAGGTAAGTTTTTATGTGTGAAGGTGTAAATGTCTTCTCTGTCATTGTAATAATCGGCGTATTTTTTGGCATGTGCTGTTGCTGTTCTTTCTTTTACCTCGAAATCCTTATTTCCATAAGTTAAATATACGTACTCAAAGAATACCGGTTTTTTGAATTTCAATTGACTAAACTGCGTTGGAATATCACTTTGAAAATACCAGTTATTCAGATCGCTCAGATTTTCTGATAGCATTTGATATTTGAACTCGATGATATGCCCTTTTTGTACATTGGGAATAGCAAATGTTGCTTTTGACCAATATTTATTCGATTTGATTATAAATATGTCTTTCTTCTTTAATTTAGTAATTGTTCCATCTGGTGCAATAGATTGAGCTTCGATACTTTCTATTTCGCTTTTTTCTTTGTATGAATAGAAAGGTATTTCAATACTCGCCTGATCCAGACCTTTTTCATCATAGATCTTGATGCGTTTATGTCTGTATTTTCTGATTCGCCATTTTTCTCGTATGATGTCGAAATCAACTTTTCCTATATCGAACAAAACCATTGCTGAAGCATCCTCATCGATCGGACAAACGGTATGTTCAAAATCTTCTTTATTGATTTTCCCCCACTTTATCTCTTTATCTTGAGCATTGGTCTGGTTGAATGCTAGAAGTAATACAAATAAGATTACAAAATATTGCTTCATAATACTGATTTACAAGGTGATTATACTTTGGTTAATCATTCTTTTTCAATACAATTTGTTCTTGTTCTTTCTGAACGATCTGTTCTAAGAACGTTTTAAGGTCAGCATAATAATCTTGATGGATCTGGGTGATATTTACACTAAAATCTCTGATTAATTGCAACGTTCCATCAACTTCGTTAGCTGTGTAGGAATATTTTATTTGTTGATCGCCAAACTGTGTTTTCAAACCTTCAGGTATTGATTCTATACTATATCCTTCAGGTAGCTTTATGTTGGTAATGAATTTTCTTTTTGTAGGAAAATGTAGGTCGATAGGGTAATCTCTGCTTTCTTGTTTTAGTGGGTTTTCATCGAAAATTGAAGACAAAACAGGATTGAGATATAAGATGTCTTTTCTTAGTTTTCCATATTCATCTGTTTGAATATTCATAGATTCTTCTAATTTACCAGAACTAATTTTACTATCATCTATATTGTGGTTGCTGATGCTTACTTTATTGTCGAACCAGTTTTCATAATAATCCTCAATTTTACCGGCAGTAGCAGCTTTGCTTTTATCAATGGCAAAATATCCTTTAGAACGAATTTTGGTTGTGCCTGATATCGTTCCATTTCCATCTAATTCAAGAATTTCCTGAAAAGTTGCAGTCGTTTTTGCAGAATTTATATCCATCCAACCCTGTTGATCTTTTGTAAAATACCAACCTTTTTTATTTAGGGCTGATTTGTTGATAAAGTTAGGAGAAAGATAGGGATCACCAGCATCCAGAATTATTAATTTATCGTCTATAATTGCACCAGCAATAACATAATTAAACTGATCTATAATTGGATATACTTCGATACAAAAACCGCGACTTCTAGTACTGGTAAAAATAGGAAATGCAAGAATCTCAGCATTTTTAAGTGCGCTTATAAGTGCGAAATTTATTTCTGCAATATTAGCTGACTTTTCTTTTAAGATTTTATCGGCACCTTTATCAGCTCTGAAACTTATGACATTATTCCAGCTTACCGATGTTTTTAGATAGGAATAAATTTTTTCAAGCTTTTCATATTGACTATCACTCTCATTAATTCCAGATGCTAAAAATAAATTCTTGCCATTTCCCTCTTTTAGTTTTCCACCGATACCTGGATTATTTAACATTTTTCTTTGTAAATCATCCCAACTACCAAATATATAATCTTTCACCCCATATTCATTTTCGATAGCTTGTAATTGAAAACGAATTCTTGCCATGTGATTAATTCTGCTTGCAATAAATGCTTCATCTGAAAATGCAGGTACTTTTTCAGCTATATAACTGTCTATTTCTGTTTCATACTCATAGGTATCTGTACCAGACGGTATTCTACCACCGTAAACATTCTTTCCTTCCTGAAAAACATTTACCCTTTCATGTCCAAACTCGTTTTTTATGGTGAATAATTTATCGCCTTGAGTTAATGCTACATAATCATAATAATCGGGGTTAGTTTTAATTAATTTTGAATAGCGATTTGGAATATCACCCTGAAAATACCAATCAATCAAATCTAAGATAATTTCATTGGTCAGTTCATATTTGAATTCAAGAATAGAGCCGGGAGTTAGGTTAGGCGCTGCAAACTTCACCTGAGAGTAAAACCTATTTACCTTTTCAGTAAATATTTCTTTTTTAGGAAGTTTTGTTTTTGTACCATCGGGAGCAATTACCTGCACATCAATATTTACTATTTCAGCAATTTTATCATGAGAATAGAAAGGAATGGTAATGTCCCCATATTCAAACCCTTGTTCATTGAAGAATTTAATCCGTTTATGTCTTTTAAGTACGCTTCTGAAATCTCCTTCATAGTATTCGAGATAAACTTGTCCTATATCATGAAGAATCATGGCATCTGCTTCAGAATCGAAAGAACAGGACTTCATTTCGAGATCTTCCTTGCTTACTTTACCCCAAGCGGTTTTAAAATCTTGTCCAATTAGAAAAGTGGTCATAAAAAATGACAGTAAAATGGTAGTTATGAGGTGCTTACACATAATAAAAGTAATGTTTTGGTGTACATATTGAGGTGTAAAATTAATTGTTTTCAATAAAAAATTATAATGTGTTATTGAAGCAGTAAAATTAGAATTCAATTCCTTTTCTCAATAAACAATCCAATCAACCATCCTTTCGTTGTAATTTCGCAATTCAAAACCTCAAATTACGAACTAATGAGAAACATACTTTTCTTACTTTGTTGTTTTCATACACTCAATCTATTTAGTCAGAATATTCCGAAACCCTATTTTCAGCAGGAAGTTAATTACGATATACAAGTAACACTTAACGATGTAGAACACAGACTGGAAGGTGTAATTGAGATCGAGTATGTGAACAATGCTAAAGAATCGCTTGATTTTATTTATATGCACTTATGGCCGAATGCTTATAAGCATACAGAAACAGCTTTTGCCAAACAACAAGTTGAGAATGGTTATACTGATTTCTTTTATTCTAATCCTTCAGAACGAGGGTTTATAGAAGGACTAGCTTTTACAGTGAATGACGAAGAAGTTAATTATAAATCTGAAGTGGCTGACTATGGAAAGTTAATACTTAATGAGCCATTAGAAAGTGGAGAAATGATTATTATTAAAACACCTTTTGAAGTTAAAATACCTGACAGTTTTTCTCGTTTAGGGCATGTTGGTCAAAGCTATCAGATAACACAATGGTACCCAAAACCTGCAGTATATGATAATGAAGGATGGCATCCAATGAGTTACCTCGATCAGGGTGAGTTTTATTCTGAATTTGGTTGTTTCGATGTTAAGATAACACTTCCCAAAAACTATATAGTTGGTGCTACCGGTGATCTTCAAAATGAAGAAGAAATCGCTTTCCTGAATAAAAAAGCTGAAGAAACGAAAGCTATTACTAACTTTGAGCACGATGATAAACCTGAATTTCCTGAATCAAGTTCTGCTTTTAAAACTTTAGAATATAAACAATGTAATATCCACGATTTTGCCTGGTTTGCCGATAAACGTTTTCATGTGTTAAAGGGAGAGGCGACTATGCCCGAATCGGGAAGAAAGGTAGATTTGTGGACGATGTTTACCGATACGGAAAGTGATCTGTGGCAGAATAGTATAGAATACCTGCACGATGGAGTTGTGTTTTATTCTGAAAAAGTTGGAGAATACCCATTCAATCAATGTACTGCTGTTCAAAGTGCATTAAGTGCCGGTGCAGGCATGGAATATCCACAAGTTACTGTAATTGGTAAATCTTATGACGCCGATGGTTTAGAAGACGTAATTGTGCACGAAGTAGGGCATAACTGGTTTTATGGTCAACTCGGATTCAATGAAAGGAAATATCCTTATTTGGATGAAGGTATTAATACCTATTACGATCAGCGTTATAAACGCGAAAAATATCCAGATAAAAAGTTTGAAATCCCTTCACCCTTTAAAACGCTTGTAAATCCTAAAGAGCTTCCTGCGAGAGATGTCTGGGAATTGGCGTATCAGATTATGGCAAGACAAGGTAAAGATCAGGCGGTTGGTTTACCTTCAGAAGAATTTACAGAAATAAATTATGGGGCAATGGTGTATTCCAAAACTGGTCTTATGTTCGATTATTTAGCAGCTTATCTCGGACAAGACAAGTTTGATACATACATGAAGAAAATATATCAATACTGGGAATTCAAACATCCTCAACCAAAAGATATTGAGAACATGTTCAATCAGCTTTCATTAAAAAACTTAGATTGGTTTTTCGATGATCTGGTACAAACCAATAAAAAAGTAGATTATCAATTATACAAGGTCAATAAAAATGCTGAAACAATAGGAGAAGATGTATTTCATAAAGTTAAAGTATTAAACCATCCGAATAATGTTCCCGGACCATTTACCTTAACTGCTATTAAAGATGGTGAAGCACAACATACGATCTGGTACGATGGATTTACAGGAAACGAAGAAGTGTTATTTCCTGCAATGGAATATGATAAAATGGTTTTAGATTATTACCATAGAATTCCAGAATACAACAGAAAAAATAATACGCTTAAATCGAAAGGTTTATTGAAAAGCGTTGAAGCACCTAAGTTCCGATTAATAGGGAATATGGAAGATCCTTACAGAACACAGATATTTCTTTCACCTGCTATTGCTTATAATGTTTACGATGGATTTCAATTAGGCTTATCTACTTATAATAACATCATCCCTTCAGGCAAGTTTGAGTATGCTTTAGCTGCTATGTATGGTTTTAAATCAAAATTGTTGACGGGTGTTGGGGAAATTGCTTATAATTTACGTCCGAGTCAGGGATTGTTTTCAAATATTAAACCTGCCTTGAAGTTCTCAACTTTTGGCGATGGGAATTATAGAACACGAGTAAGAAGTGTTTTTAATGATGATACGAGTGAAATCGTAGATTATGAAAATGGTGATATGCGTTATTTCCGTTTAGCACCAGAAGTGAAATTTGAATTACGTAACAGTAGTCTTCGTTCAAAAGTAAAACAAAGTATAACCGTTCGACATATTTCTTTATTTAAGAATGAAAATGCAACAACTAATATTGATAATCTAAGTGGAGTTCCAGTAGAAGCTGTTGAAAATACCATCATTAATTCATATAATACTTACGATACTCCAAGAGCTAATTATTTTAATCAGATAATTTATGACTTTAGTAATAGAAGAGCTGTTTTGCCTTTTGGTTTTGGTGCTATGGTTGAACAGAATTCAGACTTTTTAAAAGCGAGTTTACAGGCTAACATTAAAATTAATTATCCGAAGAATAAAAAGGGAGTTAGTTTCAGAGTGTTCGCTGGTGCATTTTTATGGGAAAATGATATTTTCAAAGATCTGGCGGTATATTCAGAAAATGATTTCTATCAGTTTGGTTTGAATAATGTTGGAAGAGTTGATTATACTTATAGCGACCTTTGGGTTGGAAGACATGAGCTTGATGGATTTTGGAGTCAGCAGGTTAATCCCACTGGTTTTAATGCAGGATTCAGAACAGTAAATGCTTTTAACAATGGCATTGCAGCTGATAAATGGATCGCTTCTTTGAATATAGAACTTGAATCGCCACTTAAAATTCCTTTGTTGAATATGTTATCGGCTTATTGTAATATAGCTGCTAATAACAGATCAATAAAAGGTCAGTCAATCAAAAATTCGCAAATGAGTTTAGATGTAGAAACGGGTGCTTATGAATCCAAATTAATGTACGAATTGGGCTTGGGGATTAAAATTATTCCAGATGCTTTTGAAGTTTATTTCCCACTTACTAGTTCTAAAGATTTGAAAGATAACTCTGTTGTAGAACAAAAGTTTTCTAAGCAAATTACTTTTCTGTTGAACTTAAACCGCCTTAACTTAGTTCGTCAGTTGAGGAATATAGACCTTTAATAGTTTAATAGTTTAATAGTTTAATAGTTTAATAGTTTATGAGTTTATGAGTTTATGAGTTTATGAGTTTTTGAGTTTTTGAGTTTTTGAGTTGGTCAACTTATAGGTAATTGAGTGTAGTGGCAGCCACTGCTGTCGAAGTAGGTAACTGAGCGTAGTCGAAGTTGAGTTTGTTTTTAAATGAAAGAAAAAGTAAATATATTCTATTACCCTTTATCGAGGGTTGAAGAGTTTAAGCGTTTACGCTTGGAAGCTTTGCAACTAGAACCTAAGGCTTTTGGTAGTTCTTATAAAAGAGCATTAAGTTCAGATGAAACCTATTGGAAGAGTAGGGCAGTTGATGAATGATGGTTGATGAAGTATTTCTTTTATATATTGATTTTTATAACGTTTCAGTGCAATGGGCAGTGGTTGGTTGAGCAATCTAATGTGATTGGTGGAACGGGCGATGAAAACTTTAACGATGTTATTGAATTGAGTGATGGCTACTTAGCAGTGGGTTATACTACTTCTTCCAATAATGGAGATATCGGAAATTTTTCTGAAGGAGCTTCAGACTTCTGGGTTGTTAGATTTGATTCAGATGGAAATATTATATGGGAAGAAAATTTTGGAGGAATAGGAAATGATGTAGCGCACAGCGTTGTCCAAACCGCAAATAATGATTTCTGGGTTTTTGGTACTATTGATTCTTCAGGAAATAATATAGAGCATTACTTTGGTGAAATCGATGGATGGGGAATTAAGCTTAATGCAGATGGAGCCTTGCTAACACAACAAAGTTTTGGTGGAGATGGTGATGACCTTATAAAAGGGGCGACTATCGACAATGAAGGGAATATTTATTTAGCAGGACAAACAAATTCTGGTGAAACTGTAAATGGTACAAACGACGCATGGATGTTTGTTATTGATGATGATGGGAATATTCAATTGAGTCAATTATTTGGTGGTTCGAAGAAAGAAGGCTTTAATGATATAGTTTATAATGCTGAACAAAACCTAATTTATGCAGGTGGATTTACGAATTCAGATGATGGAGATATAAGTGAACCACCAACATTGAATGATACTTGGTTATTAGCCATAGATGCTTCAACCTTAGACATTTTTTGGGAAAAAACATGGGGTGGAAGTAGTGCTGAGATCATAAGTGATATTACTCAGCTTTCAGATGGTTCTGTTGCTTTTATTGGAGAAACCGGATCGGATGATATAACAGGTTATAAAGGGATTGTTGATGTTGTTGCCGGCGTTTATGATAAAGATGGAACTTTACAATGGGCGCGTGCTTATGGCGGAACAAGTACAGAAACTTCAGCCGATATAGTAGAAAGTAGTAATGGACGGATAGCCTTGTTGGGATATTCTAATTCTATAGGTGCTGATGTTGGTTTTGGTTATCAGTCGTTCAATGTTTGGTTAAGTGAGGTGAATGCTGATAATGGTGATCTTCAGTTAAGTCAGTTATTGGGTGGAAACCGCTGGGATTTCGGTGCTTGTTTATTACCATTGGTAAATAGTGCTTATTTTCTTTTAGCGAATACCGATTCTTTCGATGGAGATGTTACAGATGATGGGGATGGAAAGAAGAACAATTCTAAAGATGGGAATCATGATATATGGATTGCCAAACTGAATTCCGTTCCAACGAATAATAGTACACTCAATTCAAATGAAACAATAACAATTTTTCCTAACCCAAGTGAAGGAATATTTAATATTGAAACAGAACAAACTACTAAATATATTACGGTTTATGATTCAATGGGGAAATTATTATTCAATCAGAATAATTCAAGTACTATGCTCAATATGAGTGCTTATACTCAAGGTATTTATTATATTGAAATTCAAACATCTGAAACCGTTCATTTTGAAAAATTGATAAAGAAAAATTAAGCTGAAAGCAAATGTGAAAGCTTTACGGTCAATTATATATGTCATCTGAAATAACATCAACAGATCAATCACCTATTACAATCAATAACGAGTGTCATGTTTTAAGCTCAATTCCTGACCAGTATGAACCATTGGGTAATACGATAGAAGCAAATGGCATAGTAAACCCCGAAACAGGTGTTATTACATTGAATTGGTCTAGTGGATGGGGAATTAGTATATGTTACTCTGTGTTGCAAAGTTTGGTTTAAAAAAACCTTCGTTAAAATGAAATGTTGAGATTTTTGCATAAAATAGAAAAACGCCCCAATTTCTGAAGAAAAAGGGGGAATATGTTAATGCCACACCAAAAATCTACCTTCAAACAACAGCTTTTCTCCATCAAAAATATGATATACATACACTCCATTTTGCCAAGTACTTACATCTAAAGAACTTTGATTTTGAGCATTGAAACTCGCGTATTCCCTTCCAGCAATATCAAATACTTGAATATGAGTTGCTTGAAGATTTGAATTTTCATTTTCAAAGAAAATAGTTTCATTCGCAGGGTTGGGATAAGTTTTCCATTGGTTTTTATTTATAGCTGTTGTGTTGCTCGTTGGGTCATAAACAGTAATGGTATAAGCAATATTGGCTGATGTTCCTACTGAATCGGTGATACTGAAAATAAGTTCGTAAACCCCTAGATCATTACCATAAAACATGCTTTCAAATTCTCCGTTAATGCCCTCTTCTAAATACTCGCTTGCTCCCTGCCAGCCAAATTCAATAATACCTTCGGTGATAGCTCCACCATAAGGAATAGGATTTAAGATCAAACTGTCCCCTAAAGTAATTGCATATTCATTCTGTTCAGAAAAAATAGATAAAGGCAAAGCTGTATTGCCTAAACTATCGGTTTTGATTAGCCAGATGTCGCCGCGACGTGGAGCAGGAAAATAGGTAGTACCTACCAAAGCAAAGCCACCATCTGGCGTAGCAATAGCATCATAAATATACCCATCTCCACCACCAAGTGTTGGGTAAAACCGATCCCATAATAACTCGCCTTCTGAATTAAATTTACTTAGGAATGCATACTTAGGTTCATAGTTCCATTGGGAAGTGAATTCACCTGCCATAAATAAATTTCCATATTCATCTTCAAATATACCTACTCCAAAACATATATCAACTTCATCAATCGGATAGAATTTTTGCCATTCAGTTTCTTGATTAGCATCTATTTTCATAATCATTCTATCAAGTGCTTCATGCCCTGTTACATAAAAGACTTTTTCTTCGATCTTACTTTCAACTAAGTTTTGATAGCTAAAAACGCCTGTTTCAGTATAATTTTCTTGCCATATTAATTCTGATAAAGCTTGATCTACTATACATAAATTATTAGCAGGTAAAAGTCCGCCGCTATATTCTTTAAAAATAATTGCTAGAAACTCTTCATTCAGTCCAATTATACCAGATACTTCATCAAAAACACCTTCACCATCAATAAGCAGATAATCTTCGGTAAATAAAGTGTCATTCCATTCAGTAATATTTATAGGGAATTTTGCAATGATTCCATGATTTTGGTTTAAACTATCAGGCTCGGTATTGCCTCTTATATACATAACATCATTACTTATCAACATTCCTCTTGGAGTGAATGGAATATCCCCAATTTTTAAATAGACTTCATTTGTCTGATAACTTTCTAAATTCAAATAGCTTATGAAGGGGGTAGAATAATCCTCATCTTCTCCGTGATTCGGATTTGTACTTACGTAAAGGTTTAATGCAAAACTATCAATAACTCCAACATCCATATTATAAAAACTATATTGAGTGGAATCAGAGGCTGCTTTAACTGAATGTAGAAAATTTCCGTATTTGTCAAAGGTTGCAATAAATGAACTGTCGTAATCTATTTCTGTATCTCTGTTAATATAACGACCTCCTATTATAAACTTATCATCTTCGTAAAAAACCGATACACCTCCTTCAGCATTTTCATTGAGCGTATCTGCTCTCAAAGCTTTTTCGAAAACTTGTTGCCCACTTAGTACAGTAGGCAACAAGGTAATTATTATAAAGAGATATTTAATATGCCTTAAAATCATAACTTTATCAATTTTCCATTTTGAGTACCATTATTCATTTTTATATTGTAATAGTAAGTTCCACATATCCATTTTTCGGTATCAATACTTTGATATGATTCTGGTGGTATCATTCCTTCAAAAACAATACGCCCCATTAAATCAAATATAGTTAAAGTTGCACTTTCAATATCAGTATTTTCTCTATTTAAATAGTTACTTACAGGATTAGGGTAAATTTTAAAATTTTCCCCTGCAACGTCTCGCCTAAAGCGGACGTTCGCAGCTGCTTACATTTACTCATATAATTCATAGAAACTAATATCTTTTTAGTAAATTTAGGATAGATCAGTGTTAAATAATGGCTACTTGAACTTTATACAAGAATACACTTGAATTTTATCACTTTATACTTAGTTGTAAAGGACTTCCGTTATTTGAAATAACTAATTTTTTCTAACCTACTCCCTGCAGTGTCTCTCGTGGCAAACGTTCTCAGCTTGATAGCCTAACTAAATTTAAGCCAAAACGTATCGAACGTCCTATTGTTAAAAGCGAATTCGATTTTTGAAAATTTTTATTGACGATAGAGACGTTCTCGGGTATGGAATGTTTTGACAGACTTATTTTTGGTTTAACCTCATATTCCAATTAATTAAACAGACGCTTTTTAAAGCCAACACGGCTGCTCCCATCAGAATACCAATTTTTCATTTCAGTAAAAATATGATATCCCTGTTTTTTATAGAAGCCAGGCGCTTCGTAACCTGCTGTCCATGTCCAGATATTAGTAATGCCCACTGAAATATTCTTTGCTTCTATTGCTGAAAGTAGCCTTTTACCTAATCCCTGAGATCGGTATTCTTTCTCAACAAACAGATCTGTCAAATAAAACCATCCATTAAATTTATCATCATTCATATAGGCTAAGCCAGAAGAACAGCCAACGAATTTACCTTTATCTACTGCTGTATAACTGAATCGGGATGAATGCTGAACTTTCGCGCCCATTTCAATTGTATGTTCATCAAAACCCTTATACATTCTATTCAGCTCTTCTTTTGTCATCTCACGATTAATAACATCAATTTGACTCATCTTGCTTTGATTGTATTTATGATTTTAATACTTGTTCGATTTGATTCCTTTTCACTTTTATCCAATTAATGCTCTTTTGAATTCTGAAAACTGCTTTCTTTGAAAATTCAACATTATCTACATGCTTCCCATTAAGAATAATCTGGTTGCGAAAATTAAGTATTCTGTTTTGTTGTTTAAGTATAGCTGGAATAAATGCTTCCCTTTCATTAAGTTCATAAGTATCTATTAAAGTAGAAATATCTCGAATTTGTTTTTCATCTGTATCTTCTGAAACTCCTAAATCCAAAAAAGTCCAAATGAAATAAGCTACATCATCTATTCTATAACCAGGCGCACATTCATCAAAATCAATCACCCCAACCACATTATTGTTTTTGACAATTATATTCCATGGCGCAAAATCATTGTGGCAAATAGTTTCGTATTCTCCTACACTTTTATGTTCCGCCAAAAGATCATGAAAATTTTTGAGTATTTTAATAGATTCAATTTTTTGATTCAAACTTAAAGTAAATGTACGAGGCACTTCTCCAGCTATGTATGTAAGAATTTCTCTATCATTTTTATCAAACCCAATAAATTTTGGTGAATAGGCAAAGCTGTTTTTTTCTAGGTAAAGCAAGATACTATGAATGAATTTGTAGTTTGAAGATCTGGTTCTATGAACTTTATCGCCAATTTTTAATACACTTTCTGTACGCATACCTCCATTTAAAATCGTTGTTTCTTCCTTCATTTAATTTACTCAAATGATCTTTGGATAGGGGAAATAAATATTCAATCATGCTATTTTAAAACCTCAACTTTCACCGTTTCAATCCCTTTGTTCGTTTCCATTTTTAGTAAATACATTCCAGCAGATAAAGAATTTGTAGATAGAACGATTTTACCCTGCTGTTTCTGTGCTAGAATAGTCTGTTTTACGCCTTTTAAATCAAAAAGCTCTAAACTTTCTATTTCTGAATCAGTGTTTATAATAATATTATCGGAAGTCGGATTGGGATAGATAAAAATGTTTGTTTCACTCAGTAAATTTGTATTTGAAACCGTTTGATTCAAGGTATAATCCAATACAGAATCATCTGAAATATTAATAGTGTCAATTATGGTTTCTCCATTATAATTAATCACGATTTCATATTCCCCTTTAAATGGTCTGAAGCTAGCTTCACCATTATTATTAGTGAGGTCTTGCTCTTCCGTCCACCATTCATCAAAAACTTTATCGAAAAAAGCCTGAGCTGCGGGTTTTTCTGTCCAATCCTCATTGAATAAAGTTCCGTTACCTACCCAATGTGTTTCGTCCCAAACGCCCCAAAACATAAACATATCAACTTCTGGAATACTAAAGATCATAGTAATAAAGTCCGATAAATATTGAGCTGCCAGATCATCATCTATTCTTGGATCGATAATATCGTATTCTGTAATTTTTAGTGGAACATTAAATTCATTCGCAAAGTCGGTTAATATATTTTCTACTTCATAAATCGAAGTTGGGAAATAGCGAATATGGGCTTGAAAACCTATACCGCCTAAATTTGCTCCGGCATCAATTGTTTCCTGAATTGTATTTTGTAAAAAGTCATAATCAGCACCTTTTGTTTGTTGTGAAGAAATGGTTACATAATCATTGATTACCTGAGGTTTGTCTGGTTCGTATGCTTCCAATTGATTCATAACTTCGGAGTAGAATTCTCTCCCTGTTACATAGCTGCCAAAACCTGCAAAGGTGTTTTCAAAATCACGATTGGTCGTAGTTTCATTCAATACATCATATTCATCAAAAATATCCTGAAGTTCCGGATACGATAGAATAAAATCGACCCAGTTCGTAGCTCTGTCTATGATGTACTGTGGGTCGTTGGCATTGGCTTCTATATCAAATGGACAATTTATCCAACCCGGCCATATCAAAGTGTGGTATCGAATTTTAAAGTCGTTGTCTTTCAACCAATTTACGGCATTTATTTTTTCTGGAATAGAAGTAATCCACCCTTCTTCCCAACCCGGCCATTTGAAAGAACTTCCGGGTGTTATCCAATTAAATTTATGTCCTGCACCGTCAAGATCCAATAGTTTATTTTCTAACTCTTGTTCAAAGTTTATATTATCAGCAATTCTATCTAAAGAAATGGCAGTCCCCCAGCCGAACTCATGTTCTAACATATTTATATTAATATCGGCATTAGAAATGGGCATGTTATTTACATCACTCACATTAACCGTTAAGTCCGATTTTCTGAAATTTTCTATTCTTTCTGCTGCTTGTAATCGCCAGGGAGCATCAGCTTCGTATCCTTCATACTGATCATTATGAACAATAAAGGGTAATTCTTCCAAAGCGTAATTATTGCCAAAATTCATAATATTCATGCCTGCAACTTCTATTTCCTGAACTTCCCATGCTAATTGAATACCGCATATAAATTCGTTAGCCTGATAGTTTTGGCTAGCGCTGAATGGAATGAGGTATTGTTGCCATTCATTTTGAAGATGGAGTGTTAAAGATTCTTCAAAAGATGAGTTATCTTCCGCATGTGCGAAAATAGTTACCTTGCCCAGATCATTTACATTATTTGTTTTTCTCAGATTCAGAATCAACAAACAAACATCATTTTGCTGAATAGGGTTTTGATTACTCATTCCCCAGCCACTATTGAACCAATAATCTCCTTCTACTTCGTTTAGTATATTGTTAACCTGCGAGAAAGCCTGATCGTTGATAGTGAGTGGAATGATATCTACAGCACCATAGCTGTAAGCTTCTTCTAAGTTCTGTGTTTCAGTATTGAAAAATACCCATTCTCCATTTTCAAGCCCATATTCAGAAGCAAGCATTTGCTCTATGCTTAAGTGATAGCTGTCTTGGGCATAGGTGAAAAGGGAGGTTATTAGTAATATTAAAGTAAAAGAGTATTTCATGCAAAATATAGTTAACTATCAATGAATCAAAAAGTATTGTAATTGTGATTTGAGTTAAATATAAATATAATATAGCATAGAAGCTAATTCTTGTAGCGTTTATTGCATAAGTGAATAATTTGATTTTTGGAAAGCATGTTTTAATAGCGTTGTGCGAAAATTTTACTGATAATCAGTTAGTTATGTTTTTTTGTTGCAAGTTTTTTCTTCAAAAACTTGATTTACGTAGCTAAAGTTTCTACATTTGCACTCCCTTAGCCGCTTTTTAGGTTATACAGGGATTGAAATAAAAGAAAATAAAAGCGAAAATATCGTGAGTAAATTAAGTTACAAAACCAAATCGGCACGCAAAGAAGATTACGTAGATTCACGTGATTGGTTCATTGTTGATGCTACAAATTTAACGGTTGGACGCTTAGCTTCGGAAATTGCCAAAATATTACGTGGCAAGCACAAACCGAGCTATACGCCACACATCGACACCGGAGATTGCATTATCGTTATCAATGCTGAGAAAGTTGTATTTACCGGAAACAAAATGAATGCGAAAGAATACGTTCGTTATTCTGGGTATCCGGGTGGACAGCGTAAAGCTACACCGCGTGATCTAATCGAAAAGAAGCCGATCGCTATTTTAGAAAATGCTGTTCGTGGAATGTTGCCTAAAAATCGTTTAGGACGTGCTATGTTCAGAAAATTAAAAGTGTATGCTGGTACAGATCACCCGCATGAAGCACAAAACCCACAAGAATTAAAATTCGTTAATATATGAGCTGGATCAATGCAGTAGGTCGCCGTAAATCGGCAATAGCGCGTGTTTTCCTTAAGCCGGGAAGCGGACAAATTACCGTTAATAAACGCGATTACAAAGATTATTTTTCGATAGCTGTTCATCAATTAGCATTAACAGAGCCTTTAAGAATCCTTGAATCTGAAGATCGCTATGATATTAAGATCAATGTTAAAGGTGGAGGTGTTAAAGGACAAGCGGAAGCGGTTCGTTTAGGAATTGCTCGTGCTTTGGTGAAAGAGAACGAAGAAGTGAAACCAACTTTAAAAGAAGCAAACGGTAGCATTATGACTCGTGATGCTCGTGTTGTTGAACGTAAGAAGCCAGGTTTACGTAAAGCACGTAAACGTAAGCAGTTCAGTAAACGTTAATCATTGCTTCAATAAGCATTGCTTATTAATTTTTGTAATTCTAAAGAAAACAATAACATGCCAGATATTTCAACTGATAAAATGTTACAGGCAGGTGTTCACTTCGGACATTTGCGTAAAAAATGGAATCCTAAAATGAGCCCTTATATTTTCATGGAGAAAAAAGGGATTCATATAATCGACCTTAACAAAACTAAAAATGCTCTAGAAAAAGCAGGTGATGCAATGCGTTCAATTGCACGTTCTGGTCGTCAGATCTTATTTGTTGCTACTAAAAAGCAAGCAAAAGAGATTATCGAGAATAATGCAGCACGTTGCAATATGCCTTTTGTTACTGAACGTTGGTTAGGAGGAATGTTAACAAACTTCGCAACTATTCGTAAGTCAGTTAATAAAATGCGCAGCATCGATAAGTTAATTAACGAAGCGAGTATTACTAAGAAAGAGCGTTTGATGCTTACACGTGAAAAAAATAAAATGGAGCGTGTGTTAGGAGGTATTGCTGATATGAAGCGTATTCCTTCTGCTATATTCATCGTTGATATTAGTTTTGAACACATTGCTTTGGTAGAATCTAAGAAATTAGGAATGAATACCTTCGCAATGGTTGATACTAATTCTGACCCGAACTTAGTAGATTTTCCGGTTCCTGCAAACGACGATGCTTCTAAATCGATAGAGTTAATTACTAACTATTTAACCGATTGTATTATCGAAGGATTAAAAGAGCGTGAGCAGAACAAAGATCTTCAACAAGCTGCCAAAGCAGATGAAGATGGTGATGGAGAAAAGCGTACACGTCGTAGAAGAAAAAAAGCCGACAGTAATGATGCTGCTCCAGAGGAGAAAGCAGAAGCTTCTGCTAAAGAAGGTGGCGATGAGGCACCTGCTTCTGAAGAAAAAGAAGCATAATCTTTGGCGAAATAATAACCAAAATACGCAGATAGCTAATCGCCTCCGAGCCATTAGCTATTTGTTTTTTTAGGAATTCCAATTGGAATTTTAAAACATCTATTAATAATATTTAAAACTTAAAAATTTTAATCATGGCTATAACTGCCTCTTTAGTAAATGAATTGCGTAAAATTACAGGCGCAGGAATGATGGACTGTAAAAAAGCCTTAACTGAAACAGGTGGCGATATTGAAGCAGCTATCGACTTTTTACGTAAAAAAGGTCAGAAAGTAGCAGCTAAACGTGCAGATCGCGATGCTTCAGAAGGTGTTGTTATTGCACAAACTAACGCTGATAATACTGCCGGTACAGTAATTTATGTTACTTGTGAAACAGATTTCGTTTCTAAGAATGAAGATTTTGTAAAATTCGCTCAAACAATTTCTGATGCTGCTCAGGCAAATATGCCCGCCGATAAAGATGCGATGCTAGCAATCGAAATCGATGGTAAAGCTGTTTCAGAACACTTATTGGAACAATGTGGTAAAATTGGTGAGAAAATTGAATTAGCTAACTACGAATTACTTTCAGGTGATGCTATTGTTGCATACAACCACGCTGGAAATAAAATTGGTGTTTTAGTTGAACTAAACAAAAACTCTGAAGCTGCTTTAGTTGCTGGTAGAGATGCTGCTATGCAAATTGCTGCTATGCGTGCAATTGCTGTTGACGAATCAGGTATTTCTCAGGATATTTTAGATCGTGAGTTCAAAGTAGGTCGTGATCAGGCAATTGAAGAAGGAAAGCCGGAAGCAATTGTTGATAAAATTGCAAATGGTCGTGTACAGAAGTTTATCAAAGAGTCAACTTTGTTGAATCAGGCCTTTGTTAAAGATTCTAAGCAAAATGTTGCTCAATATTTAGGTTCTGTTGAAAGCGGTTTAACTGTTGCTTCATTTAAGCGTGTTGCTTTAGGAGCACTTTAATCTTAATTCAGACTATAAAAATATTTGAAGCCATTACTAGCAAAGTTAGTAATGGCTTTTTTTAAATTGTATTATTGCTTATTGTGGTTAATAGCTGCTTTTACTAAATCTCTGAATAAAGGATGCGGAGCTATAACCCTGCTTTTCAATTCTGGGTGAAATTGTACACCTACAAACCAGGGATGTTGATTGTTGTCTAATTCTACAATTTCTACTAATTCGCTCATTTCATTTATACCAACTGCCAATAAACCTGCTTGTTCAAATTGTTTCAGGAATTTATTATTGAACTCGAATCGATGACGGTGTCGTTCTTCTATTTTTGAACTTTTATATGCTTTTATAGCATGACTATCTTCCTTAAGACTGCATTCATAAGCTCCTAAACGCATTGTTCCGCCCATTTTAGTTACTCGCTTTTGAGCCTCCATAAGGTCTATAACTGGTGCTTCTGTAGTTCTATCCATTTCAGAAGAATGGGCATCGGTTAAGCCAAGCACGTTTCTGGCAAATTCAATAACCGCACATTGCATACCTAAGCAAATACCGAGAAAAGGAATTTTATTTTCGCGTACATATTTTACTGCTTCTATCTTACCTTCTATACCTCTGTCCCCAAAACCAGGAGCTACTAAAACTGCATCTTTGTCTGCAAGTAATTCGTCAACAGTGTCTTCGTTTATATGTTCTGAATGTACAGATACAACGTTTACTTTACACTGATGAAATGCACCTGCATGAACAAAAGCTTCCTGAATGGATTTATAGGCATCGGGTAACTCAACATACTTGCCAACTAAGCCAATGGTTACTGCTTTCTTTGGCTTCTGAATTCGATCTAAAAACTGTTTCCATTTACGTAAATCTGGTTTTTTTCTGTTTTGGATTCTAAGCTTATCGAGAACAATAGTGTCTATTTTTTCTTCTTGTAAAGCTATAGGAACATGGTAGATTGAATCTGCATCGGCACATTCTATTACAGAGTTATCATCAACATTACAGAATAAGGCTAATTTGGCTTTTATCTCATCTGAAACAGGATGCTCGGTTCGGCAAACTAAAATATCGGGTTGAATTCCATTTTTTGCAAGCTCTTTAACTGAGTGTTGAGTTGGTTTGGTTTTTAGCTCTCCGGCAGCACTTAAATAGGGCAGTAAGGTCAGGTGAATAACAATGCAATTCTGAGAACCTAATTCCCATTTCATTTGTCGAACACTTTCTATATAAGGAAGCGATTCTATATCACCAACAGTTCCACCTAATTCCGTTATCAGTACATCGTAGTCTCCGGTATTAGCAAGCATCTTCATGCGCCTTTTTATTTCATCGGTAATATGTGGAATAACCTGAACTGTCTTGCCAAGGTAATCACCTGCACGTTCTCTTTCAATAACTGTTTGATAAACACGTCCGGTGGTAACATTATTATCTTGTGAAGTATTGATATTTAAAAAACGTTCGTAATGCCCTAAGTCTAAATCGGTTTCTGCGCCATCATCAGTTACGTAACATTCTCCGTGTTCATAAGGGTTCAATGTACCAGGATCAACATTAATATACGGATCGAATTTTTGTATGGTAACACGCAAGCCTCTTGCCTGCAGAAGTTTTGCCAGTGAAGCGGCTACAATTCCTTTTCCTAAAGATGAAGTAACACCACCGGTTACGAATATATGCTTTGTCATGATTTCTGAAGACCTTGCGTAAACAAAGCAAACAAATTTACGCTTTTATTTTGGGGCTTAGTGTTTTATGAAGAAAAATCAATGTCTTTGTATAGTTCTTGCAATGAAATAGAAATATCAACACTTTCTAATTGAAAGCTTCCAGTCTCATAAGTTTTGATCTGCCATATATCTATACCTTCTTTCTTGGTGAAAACTTCAACGCTTTGTTTGGATTGATCTATTAAAACATATTCTTGTAAACTTGGTATTGAACGATATATAGAAAACTTTTCATGAAGGTCATAAGCACTTGTACTTTTCGATAGTACTTCAACTATAACAATAGGATTGGTAACAGCGTTCTTGTCTTTATCAGAAAAGTTGGCTTTCCCACATATTATAGAGGCATCGGGTAATAAGTAGCTGTTTTTCTTATCAATAAATACTTTTAGGTCTGAGTTGAACGCTTCACAGTCTTTACCATTAAGTGCGATAGTAAATTGAGTAGTGATTCTTGTACTTAATCGGCTATGATTAAAACTTCCACCTGCCATATATTTAATGGTTCCGTTCAAGTATTCAACCCTTCCCTCGTAAGCATTAGCAATAGCAAAATATTCACTTACACTGTAATGCTCTTTTAATTCTTCTTGTTTAAGTTCGCCCATGGTGTTAATTATATTCGTAAAATTAATAGAATTACAATTAACTTCGTCCTTTTATTTCTCTCGCTTAAAAACTACTAAAAAACTATGTCTTATCTCGACGAATTAAATGAAGTACAACGTGAAGCTGTTACAACGATCGAAGGTCCGGTAATGATCATTGCTGGTCCGGGATCAGGAAAAACGCGCGTTCTAACCTACAGAATTGCACATTTAATGAATTGCGGGATAGATCCGTTCAATATTCTTGCTTTGACTTTTACGAATAAGGCAGCAAAAGAAATGAGAGAACGTATCGAAAGTATAGTAGGTTTGGAAGCACGAAGTCTATGGATGGGAACATTCCACTCCGTTTTTGCCCGTTTACTAAGAACAGAAGCTCCCTTGTTGGGCTATCCTAGTAATTTCAGTATTTACGATACAACAGATACTAAGAGTTTAATAAAACAGATCGTTAAAGAACTAAACCTGAGCCCTGATCTGTATAAACCCGGTTATGTTTATAATCGTATTTCTTCCGCTAAAAATGGCTTGATAAGTCCGGCTGCTTACGCCGCAAATTTTCAGCTAATATCTGAAGATGAGGCAAGCGGAAGACCTAAAGTTGGAGAAATATACAGGTTGTATTGTGAACGTTGTTTTCGAGCTGGAGCCATGGATTTCGATGATCTTTTACTTAAAACACATAAATTGATCACCACCTTTCCTGAAGCATTATATAAATATCAGCATAAGTTTCAGTTTTTGATGATCGATGAGTTTCAGGATACGAATATGTTGCAGTATGAAATCGTTAAAAAGCTGGCGGCTGCACATGAAAATATTGCCGTAGTTGGTGATGATGCTCAGAGTATTTATGCTTTCAGAGGGGCAACTATACAAAACATTCTGAACTTCCAGAATGATTATAATGATCTTAAAATATTCAAGCTAGAACAGAATTACCGTTCAACTAAAAAAATCGTAGAAATTGCCAATAAGGTAATTGCCAATAACAGAGATCAAATTAAAAAGTCGATCTGGACAGATAATGAAAATGGAGATAGAATAAAACAGATCATTGCTGCAAGTGATGGTGAAGAAGGAAAGATCATAGCGGGAACGGTCTTCAGTGAAAAAATGAATCATCAGCGAAGGAATAAAGATTTTGCTGTGCTTTACAGAACGAATGCTCAATCGCGTGCATTCGAGGAAGCATTACGTAAAATGAATATTCCCTATAAAGTATATGGTGGATTGTCGTTCTACCAAAGAAAGGAGATCAAAGATATGTTGGCGTATTTACGGTTAACTGTGAATTTCCAGGATGAAGAAGCTTTGCGTAGAGTTATCAACTATCCAACTAGAGGAATTGGTGCAACAACCTTACAGAAAGTTACCATATTGGCTAATCAGGAAGAAAAAAGTTTCTGGGATATTATCAGTAATATTCATGCTTTTCAATTCAGTACAAGAGTGAAAACTGCTATTGGCAACTTTGTTACAATGATACAGAGTTTTAATGCAGAAGTAGGGACAAAATCGGCTTATGATATTGCATTTTTGATCGGTAAAACGACTGGTTTGCAATCAAACTTGTATCAGGATAAAACAGTAGAAGGCATTAGTCGTTATGAAAACTTTCAGGAATTATTAAACTCTATACAAGAGTTTTCTAATCCGACAACTCCGTCGAGTATTGAAGTTGCTGCTGAAGAAAAAGATACAAGCTTAGGGGCGTATCTTCAACAGGTTGCTTTATTGACCGATCAGGATAGCGATAAAACGAAAGAAGATAGCGTTAGCCTGATGACCATTCATGCTGCTAAAGGCTTGGAGTTTCCTGTTGTTTTTGTCGTAGGAATGGAAGAAGAGTTATTCCCTTCCCGTTTATCGGTTAATTCAAGGGAAGAAATAGAGGAGGAGCGACGATTATTTTATGTTGCTGTAACACGTGGTGAAAAGAAGATATTTTTATCACATGCTAAAATGCGTTATCGTTTTGGTAAACTGAATTATTGTGAGCCAAGTCGTTTTATAGATGAACTTTCTGGCATTGATATGGAGGTGATCGGATCGAGAAAACCTCAGCGTTCAGCAGATTTTTTAGGATCGGGGAATAATTATAACAATCGTAGTGGCGGTTATAATTGGAAGAAAAAAAATAGCTCAAGCCCTAAATCTTCAATAAAAGATCTAAGACCAAAAGGGAATTTTAAAAAGCTGACCAAAAAACATAATCCTCAGGCTTATGTTCCTTTTAGCGCAAGTAATATCGATGAAATTCAGGAAGGTAAAACAGTCAAACACGAACGATTTGGTACGGGTTTGGTTGAAGTGGTAGAAAAAGGTGATAAAGGACCTATTGCAACTATTATGTTTAATGGAATGGGGCGAAAAAGAATTTTATTGAAGTTTGCTAAACTTCAGGTTCTTGATTGATTTGTTCATTCATAAAGAAAAATTAATTTATGTTTCACTACGCGTTCAAAGTAAAAGATATTGAAAGTACCCGTAAATTTTACATCGATATTTTAGGTTGTGAGGAAGGGAGATCTACCGAGCATTGGATTGATTTTAACTTCTTTGGAAATCAACTTTCAGCGCATATAAGTTCTGATTTACCCGAACCTGATTTTTGTAGTAAAGTTGATGGAATAAAAGTGCCAATGCCTCATTTTGGCTGCCTGTTGAGTCCCGATCATTTCAGGGAAGTACAGCGTCGACTGGAAGAAGCGAATATTGAATTTATTGTTTCGCCACAAATGCGGTACAAAGGAAAAACCGGAGAACAATTAACTATGTTTATTATGGATTACAGTAAAAATTCCATAGAATTCAAGGCATTTACCAATGAAGAAGATGTGTTCGCAGTTTGAGTAAATCTATCTTCCAAATTGGAAACTTTGAGTATTTACATTTTGACATATCACTCTTCCACAGTCGAAAAAAGTCGTTAAAACATGTTCATTTAGCGGTATGTTTTTTAAAGAACGATCATGTAATTTAGACAATTCTGTAGAAATAAAAACTTTGTCTTCTTCTTGAGCAATGTAAAGTTTAATATGTTTTCTATAGGCATAATATTTATCAGGAGTATTTTCATCATAAACAACAAATGCTACCGAACCCTCAATCAGGTCTATAACACGCATCAAAGCTTCCTTTGTTGAAAAGCTATCGTAAATTACAAACCATTCGATCAAATTGGCTATGATCTCCTCTTGACTTTTTTGATATAATGAATATCCATAAATTTCTAATTTTGCTTTTATTGAATCAATATTTTGAATAGTTCCTTTTAAAACAATAGCGAATTTTCCATGCTGGCTAGCTTTAGATTCATATTGTCCATCGAAAGGTGCTCTTTCATTTTGGAATTGGCGGTTTAAAGTCTTTTCAAGATAGTTTGACATAAAAACTAATTTTATCGGTGTTTTTAATTTTATATTTCAAATATCTCTGATAATCAACGATTTATAAACTTCATATTTTAATTAAAAACTTTTTATTTTTCTGAGTTTTTCATTGAAAAATGGCAAATTTTAGATGTAATCTGCTGATTATTAGTGGATTATGTTTTTTGGTTTTTTCTGTTTAATTTTTTAGTTTTATGCTGTTTTATTTAAGGAGAATTTATCCGTAACTCATATTATGAAGAACAGTAAGCTTTTAACTTTCTTAAAAACACTTAACGATAGTGAATTAAAAGAGTGGGGGAAATACATTGAACTGAATTCCAATAAAAAAGCAAAAGATGCAATTACCTTTTTCAACTATTTGAAAAAATATCATCCTGAGTTTCCGGAGAAAAAAATTGCTAAAGAAGTAATTGCACGAAAAATTTATCCTAATGAAACCAACGGGATAAAGAAAATCGAAAATCTAATGTTCAAATTCGGAATAATATTAGAAGATTTTCTGGTGTTAGATCAGCTTAAAAAGAAAGAAAAAGAAAGAGAATTCTTATTGCTTCAATCTTTAAAAGAAAGAAAACTTGATAAATTCTTTTTCAAAAAAACTGACGAACTTGAGAGAAAATGGGATATTGAAAAACATGTTGGAGCTGAACATACACATTATATGTATCGTTTGCAACGCATTAGGCTATCGCACCCGAATTACGAAGGAAGAATAAGTAATAATTATGATGTTAAAAGCCTTATTAGGAATATAGAGCAGTATTATTTAGCTGTTAAGATGCATTTGAATATTAGTGATGTTGCAACCCATTCTTATGTTGATACTAAAGAGGAATCGGTTAATTACCAGTTAATGCCAATTGAACAGATTATAGCGTTCGCGAATACGAATAAAGGTCAACACTCAATACATGTTTTATTATTCTTAAAGATCTATCAGGCGTTCAAAGGAGATTTGAATAGTATTGGAGAGTTACAGGAACTCAGGAAGTTATTCTTTGAAAATGCTGATAGATTCACACCCGGAGAACAGTCGGATGTTGTGACACTCTACCTGAATTTTTTATTTTTTGAAAAATACAAGGAAGGAGAATTACAGGCAATTAATGATCTGTTTTTATTGAACAAGTTTTCTACTGAAAAGAAATTTTTGATCTATAAAGGACATATTGCAATTGATCATTTTCAAAATATCGTAAATATTGGCTGTGCAGCTAAAGAACTCGATTGGACTGAACGTTTCATCGAAGAATACGCTCCTTATGTAGAAACTGGTAATGAAGATGGAATTGCTTTGTCCAAAATGGCATTTTATCTTAAGAAAAAAGATTACGATAAAGTATTAAACACTTTGGCACAGTTGAAATTTAAAAATGCTTTTAATAATGCCTTTGGTAGAGCAATGCAATTGATCGCTTATTTTGAAACAGAAGGATTTGAAGAACTCTTTTATAATGCTACTAAATCCTTCAACTTGTTTTTAATACGGAATAAAACACTTTCTGATCGACACAAAAAGTCATTTAATAATTTTATCATTTTTGCAAAAAAAATTGATGATGCAAGAAATGAATATAAATCTGATATTAAAGCTTTAAAGCAAGAAATTCTTGATTGTAAACTAATTGTTTATCAGTCGTGGCTTTTGGAAAAACTGGAAGAAGCAAAATAAAAAAGCCAATCTAAGGGTATGTTTTAGATTGGCAAAAAAAGCATAATGAGATTTTTTAATCAGGGTTTTGTCGGATAAATCGTTTTCCCTCCACTACCAGGTATCATTCCCGGTATGATCTGTATAAATCCTGTTTCTCCTAAACCAGAACCATCACTTAAAATGTTTACTTTTCCATTATTACAACCAATAGCAATAACTTGTTTCTGACAGGTATAACCTCCTGTTTCATCTAAATAGTTGACTCCGGAAATAGAAAAGTGGAAGTATTGTGTCAATCCGCATGAATAAGATACAGAAGCAGTAACATTAGCATTTATCTCATAACAGTAATTATTATTTACATGAAAGTCGAAACATTCAGATCCACTTTCTGCGAAGGTATCACCGATTATATATTCATTAGCATCTCCCATTCCACATTCCTCATCTAGTTCATAAAAAGTGCCAGCCTGCCAATTTATAGAAACAGGTGATGAAACATTACAAGCATTAGAAAAGTAGTTGTTATTCGGTACATAATATAAAGAATAATATTTCTTATTAAAAATGTTCTTTTCTACCACAGCTATTGCTCCGGGAATATTTGCCGGAATTGAACAAGCCGTTGAACCAGTAGTTGAATTAGTAGATGGTATAATAATTTCGTTATTAAAAATATCAACGGCATCATGGCTTACTAAAGCTTCTTTTTCACAAGCAATTAGTGAGATCAAAAAACTTAGGAGACCTAGTTGGAAAAATCTGTTTTTCATGATAAATATTTTATATTGAAGATAGAGAATTTTATTTATTCAATCAATTATTTGTCGATTGATGAACCAAATTTAGGAGCTGTGTTGAGCCACTATAAACTTCACTTTTTAAGCGAATTCTTTATTTTTCTTTGTTTTTTTATGGCTTTTTTTAAATTTTCTCTATTTAAGTTGTTGATATTCAGTTGTTTGTTACTTGTTTGGTTTTCTTTGTTTTATCTAGGAGTTTATTAGTTTTTAGCATATTGTAAAACCCTCAAAGCGTCAATATTTTATGAATTGTTTATAAAATCTCCCTTTATCTGTCAGTATATTTAAAATATATTGCCCATTAGCTAAAGCCGAAATATCAATAAGATTATGCTCGTTAGGTAATTCCAATACTTTTACAGTTTGTCCTGCAATATTAAAGATGGAAGCATTTTTAATTGACTGGATTGTAGTAGGAATTACTATGTTTATAGTTGAGGAAGAACTATTTGATGAGTATAAATAGAATTCTATGTTAGAGTTTAAGTTTGAGTTAGAAACAAAGCATTCAGAAGCATCTTGAACTATAATTTCAATTAATTCAGTTGTACTACAATCATATTCGTTGGTAACAGTAAATGTTGTAGAAGAACTATTTGTTATTTGAATCAGAGTATCAGATGTTCCATCTGTCCATTCGCTTTGATAACCAGCAGGAATAAACAATTCAAAAGGCAGCTCATTTTCACAAATAGTCGTATCACTTAGTTCAATTTCAGGACTCGGATTTATAATAAGATTCATTGTATCGCTTGCAGTACAGTTATGCTCATCTGTAATCATTAAAGCATAATTCCCACTATAATATGCTTCGATCGTATGCCTGCTACTACCTGTATTCCATAAATAGTTTATCATACTATCAGGACCTGAAATTAGTATCGGAGCTGTATTTTCACATACGATTAGGTCTTCTAATTCAAAAGCGCAGTAAATACTTGCATTATTAAAGCCTTCTACTGTTCCCTGTTCAATTGGATTGGTTCCATTATTAGGATATACATTATTAAAATTCGTATCTTCTGAACTAAAAACTAGTTCCTGATCTTGCGAAAAATCATTTACATAGAAGCATACCTCACCAATATCTACCCACGTATTTCCTACGATTGGGCAATTTACTAGTGCATTATCACCATTGAAGGTAAGTGTCAGATTAAACATACCTGGTACTGAAGTGGCATCCCATTGTTGTTGTTGCCAAAAAGTTACTCCATCATAACAACCAATATTCCCATTGAAGTTTATTGGAGTATAACTAGCGTAGGTTAATGCCTCAGTATTATAAGTGAATAGAATAGATGAAGTGCCAATATTAAAAAATGTAGAATCGTTTGCTGCAATTTGAATAGTCAAACACAACAGTTCATTTTCTGCATTAAAGCTTTCATTCCCAAATTGTAAATTATAGGTTCCTGTATATTCTTGTGAAAAGATTGAAACTGAAATAAGTAATAGTAATGTACTGTAAATACTTTTCATGGGTATAGGCTTGGGTCATTATTAAAGATGCTGAGTTAAGCATACACAAAGCTAACAATCTTATTTAATTTTTTTGTGAGTGTTACTTTACGAGTGATTTTAAAAATTAAAAAAGACATTAAAAATTAGACAAAAGGTATTAGAATATTTCAAAAGCTTACTATAAACCATATTTAGGAACTAATGTTACGCACTATGTGAAACTGAGTAAGTTTTGAACCCAATTTTGAAAAAATTAGGGTTCGGAACGCATCGAAGTTAAGTTCTTGACGGTCAAAGACTTCGCAGGGGCGCCTGGCGATGCACTACGTTTTTTCTTCGTTTTCACTCGAAAAATTTCCGTTTACTCAGTCTGACACAAACTCTGCGTAACATCAGTTAGGAAGTCTTATTGTTGGTCAAGAGACCAACTGAATTTCTTTAAAGTATCCACAAGTTTGTTGCCCATTACATCTATATTCTAATATCTTTCACTGAAAAAAGTTGGATAATAATAGACTTTAAAACTATTTTTTTCTTATGGTCAGTGAGCGTAGTCGAACTGCTATAAATAAAAAACCGTTGTAAAGTTTAATATTGATGTAAAAAAAAATCACTCAATATGAACCACAACCAATTTTTTTGTAAAGTTTGAATTTCACCAGAGCATAAACAATATAATCAGTTCTAAAACTCAAAAGCTATGAAAATATAGCAAAATATAGCCGCTTTCTTGGTTGAGGAAATTTATTTTAAAATAAATTAAAGTTTTTTAGCGGAATTTCCGCTTTTGGTTTATGTTTGTCTTGTAACTGTTAATTACAAATTTTAAATGGAAACAATAACAAATCAAATAGCAATAGAAATACTTGGTGATCTAAAGCCAGAATATAAAGAAATATTAACTGATGATGCTTTACTATTTTTAGCTGAGCTTCATGATGAATTCAATAATAAAAGAAAAGAGCTATTAGCAAAAAGAGAAGAACGTCAACTGACTATTGATAAAGGTGCTTTGCCAGATTTTCTTGAATCGACAAAAGAAGTAAGAGAGGGAGACTGGAAAGTGGCTCCATTACCTGCAGACTTACTCGATAGAAGAGTAGAGATCACTGGTCCTGTTGATCGTAAAATGATCATCAATGCACTAAATAGTGGTGCAAAAGTGTTCATGGCTGACTTTGAAGATAGTAATACACCTTCATGGACGAATAACATGGATGGTCAGATCAATTTGAGAGACGCTAATAAAAGAACGATTTCTTTCTATAATGAGAAAAAAGACAAGCACTATAAATTAAATGATGAAACTGCGGTATTAATGGTTCGTCCGCGTGGATGGCACCTTGAAGAAAAAAACTTATTGTTCAATGGTGAAAAGGGGAGTGGTAGTTTGATCGATTTCGGGCTTTACTTTTTCCATAATATTAAAACATTAATGGAAAGAGGTTCTGCTACTTATTTCTATCTTCCTAAAATGGAAAGCCATTTAGAGGCACGTTTATGGAATGATGTTTTTGTATATGCTCAGAATTACCTGAATATTCCTCAAAAAACCATCAAGGCAACAGTTTTAATAGAAACCATTTTAGCATCTTTTGAACTAAATGAAATTCTATTTGAGTTAAAAGATCACTCGGCAGGATTGAACTGTGGTCGTTGGGATTATATTTTTTCTTATATTAAAAAGCTGAGAAATAATGATGGCTTTATTTTACCCGACAGAGGTAAAGTAACTATGAGTTCGCCATTCATGAAAGCATATTCTGAGTTGGTTGTTAAAACCTGTCATAAGCGTGGTGTTCATGCTATGGGTGGAATGGCAGCTTTTATTCCAATTAAAAACGATGAAGCAGCCAATCAGGCAGCAATCGAAAAAGTACGTCAGGATAAAATACAAGAAGCAAAGAACGGACACGATGGTACTTGGGTAGCACATCCGGGATTGGTTCAAACGGCAATGGATGTGTTTAATGAATACATGCCAGCAGCTAATCAGATCGAGAAACAACGTGATGATATACAAGAAGATGCAAAAGCATTGATCGAACCTGTAATAGGAACTATTACTGAAGCGGGTGTTCGTCAGAATATCAATGTTGGAATTCTTTATATAGAAAGCTGGCTGAGAGGCAATGGCGCGGCTGCAATTTATAATCTAATGGAAGATGCAGCAACAGCAGAAATTTCAAGAACGCAAGTATGGCAATGGATTCACACTGCTTCAAAATTAGAAGATGGCAGAACCTTAGACTATGCGCTTTATGAAACATTAAAAGCTGATGAGATCGAGAAGATCAAGGCGTATGTTGGAGAAGCAAATTATGATAAGGGACGCTTCCCTGAAGCTATTGAATTATTCGATAAACTAATTAAATCAGAATCTTATACAGAGTTTTTAACCCTTCCGGCTTATGAACTTTTATAAATAAAATACAACACTTAAAAACATTTTCTTAAACTATAAATTTTACAATTATGAGAACGCCAAATTACGAAGAGCAAAAAAATATCCGTTCAATCGATTACAAAGGTTTCATTACTAATCCAACAAACTATACTAAGCAGGGAGAAATCAAAAAAGTGAAGCTACAATTAAATGATATGCCTCATTCGCGTATTATGAATGAAAAAGATGCACGTGATGCGAATTACAGAGGTTTTATGAACTTGATGTAGTAAATCTGAAAGCGCGATAAAATTTATAGCTGCTCGCCTTGCAGCCGTACAAAAAATTGTTAAGTATATGCTACTACTATTGTTAGAATAGTAAGTACCGAAGAAAGACAGTTTATTTAATAAGCGAAACGCCACATCATGGTGTTCTTATTAAGCTAGAACGCCGTGATTGTTTCTATACTTCCTTGTAGAAGGATGTTCAAATTTGGTTTGTGTCGCACCTTGCTTAAAAGTGAGGTGCGCTTTTTTTATCTCTTGCATTAAACTTTTCTGTCTGAATTCAGTCCGAATCTTTTATTAAATTTTCAGGCAGACTATGAAATATCAACTTTACCCAATTCAGCAAATGAAACAGTATTTTCTGATTTTCATTTGTGCTATTTCCCCCTTTTTTCTTAATGCTCAGAATACACAACCTTATTGTAATGCAAGTTTGAGTGTTGAACTTCCAAGTAGTAATAGATATGAAATTTTTATCGATGGAATTAGCTATGGCTTTTTAGACGATAATCGAATGGTCGAAAATATACCAAACGGAAAGCGTTTTATTCAAATTGAAGAGCGTTCTAATTCAAGGACTGGTCAACAATATGTAAATGCTTTTTTTATAGTTTTTGAAGAATGTCAATTGGTGAGAATTGCGGTAGATCGAAATAAAAAAGTGAATATCATCGAGGTGCGTTACCAAAAGGATAATTCAAATTATGAAGACTACGAAGTGATCTATCCAAATAATCAAGAGCAGAATAATGTTTATAATCCACCTAATCCAGAATATCCTTCAGCTCCCGAACCAAATCGTCCACCGAACCCTCAGTTTCCCGATCGACCTATGCCTATTCCCGATCCTGCGTTCTATTCTTTTATTGAATCTGTAAGAACCATGTCGCACGATCATTCTAAGTTAGAAATAGCAGAAATGGGCATCAGTGCCAATTATTTTTTAGCTGGACAAGTCAAGGAATTACTACGTCAATTTTCCCACGATCACACTAAACTGACAGTTGCTAAAATGGCATTTCATAAAACGATCGATCCACAGAATTATACTATGTTATTTGATTGCTTTTCCCACGATCACAGTCGTCAGGAACTATCGAGATATATGAGAGGGAGGTTTTAGTTTTTATGAATGATGAATGATGAATGATGAATGATTATTGATTATTTGCGGATAGTTTATTCTTTTTCTTTCTGACAGGTCTTTTAAGAAGTGTTTTCATAATGTAATCCCATATAAAAGTTGTGAACCCGAAATTTTTATCGTGATCGGTATAATGATGATGTAAGTGGTGCATTTTTAATTTCTGAAAAAAGGGACTATTATAATTATAATTGTGGGATGCATAATGTAGCCAATCGTAAAACATATAACACACAGCAAGCCCCATCATAAACGGATGTGCGTAATGCCCGGCAAGTAAAAAAGCAATCCCCCAAATTCCTAAGTATGCAGCGACGCTTATTATAGGATGAACCAACATTAGCCGTTTATCATTGGGGTAATCGTGATGCCCATGATGAATGGTGTACATCATTTTTTTGAAAAAAGACTGTTCAGATTCCCAATGAAAAAAATAACGGTGCATAGAGTATTCAAAAACCGTCCAGAATGCCAGTGCAACCATAAAGCCCATTATAATTCCTAAAACATTTAAGCCACAATATATGCTCAGTGCTAACATGGCTATTGCAATTGGCGTAAACACATAAAAAGGGATATGTGGATTCAATACATAGAAAAAAGAAAAGACTTCATTATCCATTCTTTCTTTCGGCATATCTTTATTGGAAAGGAATAATTTTTCTTTATTCATTTTCTAAATATAGGGAATTTTTTTTTATTCATGCACCCAGAATCCAAAATGTACAAAATCTGAAGACTCCCACCAACGGTCGTTGTAAACCTTTTTATTTTTCCTGCCAGCCTGACTCATTAATGGTGCAAACCTTTCAACTTTATCATCTAAGTTGATGCCTTTAAATGTACCATGAGCTGGTATGATACACGAAATATGTCCCGAACGATTTGAGCGTTTATTTCTGGCACTACATAAACAAACCTTGCCTTCGTTGGCAGCATCCTGAACCGCTTCAGGACGAATATATTGCTGCCATCCAAACTTGTGTCCCCAATCTTCCAACCAATTATACAAACTATTAGCATTCATTTCTCTGTAAGTAACACCATATCGTAGTTTTACCTCTTTACCCATTGCTAATTCAACCAGAGCTTGCTCTGTCCACCAAACACGAGGAAGGTAGGTTCCACATAGATAAGCGAAATCATGCGCGTAAATATTACAATAGGTATATGTTGAAGGGCGGTATCTTTCTGAATTTTCTACATCAAGATAATCTATAATTTCAAGAATAGAAGTTTTCTTATCTTCAGAAGTGCTTGTATTTCTAACTGGTCTGTTAGGAGCTCCTATCGGAAAGGTCCAGTGTTCTCTGCTATGAATGGTAGATGCAGTATTGTTTTCAGTTCTGTGTAATACTAAATTACTAAAATCGCTGTGTGTTTGGGGGACTAAACTAGAATCGAATGGCGATAAGTAATTCGATTTACAATAACCTTTGATAAAATTGCCTCTGTAGTTGGTTGCTATTTCAGACCAACTGTTCCCAACTAAAGAAACGACTTTTACTTCCTGATACTTCGGAAGCGCGATAATAATATTGCTACGAATGATTTTTGGAGTAGAGCGAATATTCAAATATTCTGCATTGATTATATGAGACATGGTCTTTTAGTATTTGGATATGAGCAAATAAACTTTTTAATGTAAAAGTAAGAAGTGTTTTCTAATCAGCAAAGATTTAGATTTTGTAGTTTTCACTCAGAAAAATAAATATTGATAAATGATATTTTGAAATCCATTATATTATACATAAATTTGTTTACCATTTACTTTTAACCACTTAAAAATACTTATTATGCAATCATCATTTCTTCTAAAACCATATTTTTCTCCTTTGGGGCAGCTTTACTCAAATCAAGAACTTTGTACACTTATTTCTGGAGATATTAATCATGACATGGTAACCAATTATCTTAATGAAAATGGTACCCAAAGTCGATATATGGACACAGAACCACTTTCAATTGTCGATTGTGCACAGGATGCAGTTGAGGGAGTATTAGAAAATAATTCTGTAGAACTTTCAGACATTGATGGAATCATATATGCGAGCCTTTTCAGAGAAGATTACGAGCCTGCAACAGCTTCTAAAATTGCTTTCCAATTAGGAATTCCTCATGCTAAAACACTTGATATAACGGTTGCTTGTTCAGGAATGGCACATGCCGTAGAAGTCGCTTCAGGTTGGTTGGCATTGAATGAAAATCTGAATAATATTTTGCTTGTTTCTGTCGAATTACCATTTAGGCATATTGATTGGACATTAAATAATGAAGAGGATTTAGCCCTGAAAGGTTCGGGGTTAACCGTAGGCGCGGCAGCTTCTGCTTTAATAATATCACGTGAACAAGTATCTGAAGGAATTTCAATAGATAGATTTATTCCTTACGATGACGCTCGCCTTGTGGAAGCCTGTAGTTTACCAATTGATGGGAAGTTTTCTTCAAACTCTAAAAGATTAGTCAGAGCTACTTACCAGTCATTTATTAAAACTAAAAAAGCCATTGGAGATATAGAGAAAAATACCTGGGTATTACCACATCAACCCTCTAGCCTTTCTGAGTCGGTTTCTCATTTTCTTGGTTTAACACAAGATCGAGTAATTTCTACACATGCTCTTTATGGAAATACCGTTTCATCAGCTTGGGTATCTGCTTATGATTTTCTTATTAAAAATCATTATAATGAAATTGGGAACAATGATCCGATATTGATAAAGACAATGGCTGCAGGATTTAGTTCATTGTGTATTTTAGGTCATTATTACAGAAATTGATAATATGCCAATAATTTTAAATAAACTGAATCAGTTTGGGCAATTAAATAGTTCTGATAAAAGTAAAAATTATAAAACCGTTTTTTTACTCGGACCACCAAGAAGTAATAGTACACATATTCACCGCTTAATGTCGCTTCATACAGAGGTTTTATCACCTCCATTGAAGGAATTGGTTTTTCCGGGGAAAAAGGGTTTTGTGATGCGGGCTGTTTTATCTGGTATTCCTCAGAAATTAATTAATCAGATATATAACCCTTTTATTCATAAAACAGGTGCAAATGAAGCAGAAGCTGATGATATAGCTTTGTTGGCAGCATTTTCAGAGGGAGTGTTTGCCTGGGTTTATGGTGATGCACTTCAGGGTGCCAAGAAACCAACTTTGAAGCCTGAAAAACATTTGCCATATTTAGATTCACTGCATGCATATATAGCTAAGAAGAATGATGACAAAACTATTTTTGCTAAATATTTTGCTGGCGTACATCATTTTGCAGATCTCCAATCCTATTTTCCCAATGCACGATATATTTTATTGACAAGAGATCCTGAAAAGGTTTGTTACTCTCTTTCAACTTTGATAGAAACGGCATTAGTAGCACGAAGAATTAAGCTTAAAAACCCTGAAGAGTATTGGAATAATATTTATCAATTTATGGTTGATACCTATCAGGAAATTCATCAGGTTGCTAATATAGAAGACGATAGATTATTAATTATATCTGATAATGAAGTTAAAAATAATCTTGACTCAGTGGTTAGTAAAATTTGCGTTCATTCTAACTTAAATACTAATAGGAATGATGAATTAGTAACTAAAGTGAATCAACTTGCATCAAGAGGTACTTATCAAAAAAGATACGAATACAGCAAGGTAATGAAGCAATTTTTTTCTAAGAATGATTTTAGTGATTATTATAATTCTATTGATGACACGAATCATAATAATGAAAACTAATTAGTAAATTCATTTTAGATAACTATAAACACAATGAAAAAACTAAGCTTAGGTATTATTGGATTAGGTGGAATTGCAGAAAGGCTATTACCTACCTTCTTGAAACATGCTCGTACTGGTCAAATAGTTGGATTTGATATTGACGAAGAAAGAATACAGGTAATGAAAAAGAAATTCGGTATTGAAACGGTATCGGATATGGACATTCTGATCAATAATAAAAAAATTGATGCTATCTACTTGGCTGTTCCACCAAAATACCATTGTAATATTGCTGTAAAAGTGATGAAGGCTGGTAAACACATTTTATGTGAGAAACCACTTGCCGCCTCGATCGATGAAGCCACCAAAATGTATGAAGTAGCTAAAGAAACCAAAGTTATTCATGCGATGAATTTTCCTTTGTATTATGGTTTTGCCTATAGTCGAATTAGAGAACTTTTATCGACTAATACTTTAGGAGCGATAAAAAGAATTGAGCTATCTGCTCTTTATCCGGTATGGCCACGACCCTGGCAACAAACCCCCTGGATAGATTCGAGAGAAGATGGCGGATTTGTACGTGAAGTATTCACGCACTTTATTCAACTAATAAATGCATCGTTCGGAAAAATCGAAAATATTAGTTCATTTGTTGAATATCCAGACAATGAACATAAATGTGAAACAGGTTTAATAGGAATTGGTGAACTTGTAAGTGGTGTAAAGGTTGTATTTAATGGTTTGTGTGATGTTAATCAATTAGGTAATATAAGGTTGCTGATTTATGGTTCTGAAGGTTCTGTAGAACTCCAAAACTGGCGAAAGTTGATTGTTAAAACTGGTGAACAGGAATGGATTACAGCTGGTGAAATGAAAGATCAATCTAAAAGTATAAATACTAGCTACGAAGTAGTCAATGCTTTTTACGAAGCTATAGATGGTGAAAAAACTCGCTTAGTAGGATTTGAAGAAGGACTTCAGGTAACTAAAGTTGTGGAGAAGCTGTTGCGTAAAAGCTAAACGGTATTTATTGAGTTCAGGTAATACTCAACAAATACTCATTTTTTTTTCGATACAATTTAAACTTTAAGATAAAGCTAGAGCACGATAAATGAAGTTAAATAATACGCATTGAACTCTTGAGAAATAGCCGGGTGTCTATATTTCGACTTTATTACATTTCGCTCAATATGATACGAAAATTTGTACGTCTTTTAGTTCTTAAAATATCACTGTTATAGAGTACAATATTCAATTTGAATACGGCAAATCAACTCAATCCAAAGGGTCAACATGTCCCCAATTCTCACCAGATTTTATTCGGTAAAGCTGCATTTCTGAAATGCCAAATTGTTTGGCAATCGATTTCATGCGTGTTTTCCTATTTGGGTCGAAAATAATACGTTTGATTAAGCGAACCCTTTCTTCGGTTAACTTATAAGTACTTTTTTGCCTGTGTGCTTCTTTGAAAGCAGGACTTTTGACTACATGGGCAGAATGTTCTTTTTTGGTCATCCAGGCGAGGTTGCCTAATCGTAAATCACTTAGGTCGTAGTTTTTGAAAGCTACAATATTGTGATCTTCACTTGGTTTTTCCAGAAAATATTCGCCTAATAAACGATGAACATACAGTTGATGAACCTGATCGTTTTCTGTTACTATAATTACCACCTTGTACTTAGAAAGTTTATGATGATTCAATAATTTGAATTCTTCTTCACCTTCTTTCTTTCGTATTACTCGTCCTAAATTAGAAACTTTATATTCGTGTTTTGGGTAGTAAACCTTATTGCTTTTTACAAATTGTTCAATAGGTTCCCATTTTTCATTCCAAAAGGATTGAAATTTTTTCATATATCTACTTTTGTATAAATTAAGAGCGCCAGAGAGTTTAAAAACTCATGTAGATCCAATACAAAGATAGAAAGAAATTATTAGAATTTGATGTTTGTATGTGTTTGATAGTCAAAGAGAAAGGAAGAGTTAGGGCGTCGCTTAAAAAAGTGGTATTTTTTTTACGTTACTTCGACCGCTCGGCGGTCCGATACGCTTGAATGCAAGCCCAGTCAGCTACCGAAGGTCAGTGAGCGGAGTGGCAGCCACCGCTGTCGAACTGACGACATACTACTATAATGTTGCTTTATACCATCTTTTTAAGCGTTCCTCTAGTAATAGTTTCTTTTTAATACTACAATACATTTGTTTGCCTCCGTTGCGTCTTCAGACCAACGGATACCTGAAAAGTGGGGTGGGGTTAATAACAAAAAACATTTTCTAAAGAAACAATGAAAATGTATAGTAGTGTGTTTCTTTTTAAAGTACTATTTCTAATTCCTGCTCCAGAACTGTATCATCAAATTCGATTTTACGATTAGAATTTCTGCTTTTAAAATCATCTTTTATTTCATGTAATTGAAGCTTCAGAGTCTTATCATTTATTTTGTCAGCTATCATAAAAGCATATTCTATTATTTCATTAAAAATGAATGGATCATTATTATCTAATAAAAATGGATACTCTTTTTGAAATTCTTTTAAGAACTGATTGTAATTGGTATTAAGGTATAAGTAGCTTAAATAACAACGAATAGCATGTACTTTTGTTAGTTTTTCAGTATTCTTTTTTATAGGTGTAAAGTCATCAATTATATCTTTTGCTGTACTTAATTCTTCCAATTGTAATAAATAATATGCCTTGTGAAGCCTTAAAAGTTGATAAGACATCAGATCGAGTTCAGCTTTTAATAACTTATATTTATTAATAGATCTATCAATAATATTCAATGCTTCCTTATTTCTACCCATTTGTGATAAACACATAGATATACATATAGAGATATTGGTTTTATCAATTTTTTCATCTACTTTTTTAGCGTATTCTAGTGCATGGCTATACAATTTATGAGCTACATTATAGTTTTCTAATTCATGAAAAATAATAGCTATGTTTGTAATGGCTAAATAGTAATCATATTTGTATTTGCTTGGATTTTCTGATCGATTAATAGAATATATGATCTGATATTGATGTTCAAACGCTTTCTGATAATCAGATTGTTGTTTACTAGCCACAGCAATACCACCTAATGCTGTTAATTTTACTTCTAAACTATGGGGGAATAGTTCTAAATATTTTTCACAAACCGAAATTAACTTGTCATAATTTCCTAAATAGTAGAAAGAAGCTATATAAAGGATTAGAAAATTATCAGCTACCTTTTCTTCAGCATCATTAAAAATGTGCTTTTGAGTGCTAGCATGATCTAGAAACTCAGTTAATTCCGAATAATACCCTTCTCTTTTCAATTGCTTCCCAAAATCTAAAAATATTTTAGGATCTCTAAGCTGCTCATAGGTGCTTTCTTTTTCAATTAATTTTAAAAACTCATTACTTGTACTCGATAAGAATACATCAATAATATCATCAAATTTCATGGTTTATCTAATCGTTTAATAATTTATCATCAACTAAATTGGGAAGCGTTACTTTAAGGTCTGGGTTAGCTTCCATTGCTCTTTTTATAGTAGAAATTGCATGAGGATTCCTTGCCCAGCTTCTTCTGGCAATTCCATTATTCACATCCCAGTGTAACATCATTTCCAGTCTTCGTTCTGCATCAGCCGATCCGTCAAGGGTAAGTCCGAAACCTCCATTAATAACATTTCCCCAGCCAACACCGCCACCATTGTGTAAGCTTATCCAGGTTGCTCCTCTGAATCCATCACCAACAAAGTTATGTACAGCCATATCTGCGGTTATGTTCGAGCCATCATAAATATTAGAGGTTTCTCTGAATGGAGAATCTGTACCTGAAACGTCGTGGTGATCTCTACCTAAAATAATAGGTGCAGAAATTTCTCCGGCTTTTATTGCATCGTTGAATGCTTTGGCAATTTTAATTCTTCCTTCGGCATCTGCATACAAAATACGAGCTTGAGAACCAGCTACTAATTTGTTTTCCCAGGCTTGTTCTATCCATAATAAGTTGTCAGCTAATTGCTGTTGAATGTCATCGGGTGTTTGTTCATCCGCCTGCATTGCTCTTATCACTTTCGCAGCGATTTCATCCGTTTTTTTCAAATCTTCAGGATCACAGGAGCTGCAAACCCAACGGAATGGTCCAAAGCCATAATCAAAACACATTGGCCCCATGATGTCCTGAACATAAGAAGGATATTTAAAATCTCCCTCCTTGTTCAATATATCGGCACCTGCATCGCGCGCTTGCTTCAAAAACGCATTACCATAGTCGAAGAAATACATGCCATTTGCACATAATTTATTGATTGCCACAGTATGTGCCCTTAAAGTACGCTGTACTTCCTGCTTGAACCTTTCAGGATCATTTGAGATCATTGCTTCTGCTTCATCGAAAGGAATACCTTGTGGATAATAACCTCCCTGCCATGGATTGTGTAAACTTGTTTGATCTGAACCTATATCTACATGAATATTTTTTTTGATGAACATTTCCCAAAGGTCAACAATATTGCCCTGATAAATAAGCGCAATACCTTTACCCTCTGTTTTCGCTTTTTCAATTCTGATTGCCAATGCTTCAAGATCATCGAAAACATTTTCCGCAGCAACATAACCATCGTTTACCCTTTGGTCAATAGCTTTTTTATTTACTTCAGCAATAATACCAATGCAACCTGTTATAACAGCAGCTTTCGCTTGTGCTCCCGACATGCCACCCAGACCAGAAGTAACAAATAATTTTCCGGCTAAGCTTGAATCGTTCGATTTTGAAAGCATTCTACCGGCATTTAAAACGGTAATAGTTGTTCCGTGTACAATTCCCTGTGGTCCAATATACATAAAACTACCCGCAGTCATCTGACCATATTGGCTAACTCCCAAAGCATTCAGTTTATTCCAGTTTTCATCAGTCGAAAAAAGAGGGATCATCATTCCGTTAGTGATTACCAAACGTGGAGCATCTTTATGGGAAGGAAATAAACCCATTGGATGCCCTGAATAAAGTACCAGTGTTTGTTCATCGCTCATTTCCGACAAATACATCATGGTTAAATGGTATTGCGCCCAATTTTGAAAAACAGAACCATTTCCACCATAAGTAATCAGTTCGTGTGGATGTTGGGCTACATTTTTATCTAAGTTGTTTTGGATCATTAACATAATAGAAGCCGCCTGAGCACATTTCGCTGGATAGTCATTAATGTGTCTTGCTTTCATCTCATACAACGGGCGTAAACGATGCATGTATATTCTGCCATAAGTATCTAATTCATCAGAAAATTCTTGCACCAATGCCTTGTGATGTTGCTTAGGAAAGTATCGTAAAGCATTACGGATAGCTAATTTTTTATCTTTAATTGAAAGCTTTGAAATATCTCTTTTAGGAGCGTGATTTACCGATTCATCAAAGTCAGGATATAGCGGTAATGCTGTTGGAATACCTTTTCTGATTTCTTGCTTAAAATCTTCTATTGAAAATTGAACTGATTCTTGTAAATGAGCCATTATTCATTAATTATTAAATGAAAATAAATGAAGAGGGAAATTGTTCCAAAGTTAAAAGTATAATTATAAATACTCAGATATTAAAGCGAAAATTAGGATGAATTGTCTAAAATGAGTGTATAAGATGTGAATAAGAAATTATGGCAGTAAACATAAGTTTTATGCTTTAATGATATTTTTATTTTTTATTTGATTTTCACATCCTGACTATGAAATTATTCTATTGTTTTCTCGTATTTTCCCTTTATAGCACTTGTTCGATCCTTGCTCAACATAATTCAGACGCTGAACAGGTATTAAGAAGTTTTTTATCAGATGTAAGTTTACAGGATTTTCAATCTGCACATCAATATGTAGATCATTATTATTGGGGAGACCTGAGCCATTTCTCATCTGTAGAAAAGGGGTGGGGAGGTATAAAAGAGTTGGATATTTACCAGTTGAGAGCATATAAATATAGAAAATCTGAATATGGTGATGTTGTATTCTTTGTTCAATATTTCGCTTTCGATGAATACAACGAATCAGCAAAATTGTACGAGTTTGATTTCCATTTGAAAAGAATTGATAATGGAACTTATAAAATTATGAGAATAAGTCATTCGGAAGAAAAAGAACAGTTTTTAATGTTTGAAGATGGATATTGTTGTGGACAAATAGAAGAGTATTCGGTAAGTGGTGTAGGTGTTGATGGTGATACTTTTGATATAATTTTTGAATACATTCCATATCCGGAAAATTTTCAGGAATTAAAACTCAATGCTTTCTTACAAAGCATGATCCTTAATGGAGGTTTTGATGAAGATTGGGATACAGGAGAAATGCCCTTACAAGCTAAAAATCTGAAAACTGCTTTGTATCTTTCTTATTACAAAGAAGATGAATCTGAATGGAGTTATGAAGATGATGAAGTTGAAGAAGTAATCGGTGCTTTTATGGATAGGCATGTAAATGTTTTTAATGTCGAAAATTATCTGGCAAACGTTGTTATTGATGAGCATTATTATTACGGTGGTGCTCATGGTACTATATGGGCTGGGAATTATATATTAGATCTTAAGAATGGAAATATCCTGAATGAAGCAGATATCATTAACGAAGCTTTTGAGGATAAGATATTAGCACTTATCCAGAAATCGGCAAGAGACCAATTCAATATTTCTGCTTATGAACCTTTATCAAGTGTGTTCTTTAATAACGAATTGGAAATTAGTACTGACATTGGATTTTCAAATGAAGAAATTATTTTTCAATATGACCCTTACGAAATTGCATGTTTTGCTATGGGACCAATAGAAATTCGTGTTCCCAAAGATCAGATAAAACCTTTCCTGAAAAAATCTTTTGTTGAAAGAGTGAATTGGTGATTTTACCCATTTTCCTTTTTAAGCGTATATATGATAAAGTCCCTGTCAGGGTTTTCTAACTATAAATTAATTTACTAAAGATTATTGTATCAATGGATGCCCAACCTTACTTTTATTGAGCTCCCAGAAGTTGTAATCAAGGTTGTTCACTATTCCATTTCCATCCATATCCTGATGTACATAACTTCTGATTATTGCATTGTTGTTGTGCCAAGAGTTATAATCAAATAAATTTATTATTCCATTACAATCAAGATCACCGGCAATAATTACCTGCTTATTGAATTTCGATTTCGTTTGATCTATTCCTAATGTATTTCCAATTACAGAAAAGTCAACAAAAGCTTTGTTACTTATATCGGCAACTACTGCTAAGTGTGATTTATGATGAATACTCATATACTTATAGTTAATAGCATCCAGATCAAAATCAAGTGAGGTAAATCCTTTATCATCTCTTACCAGACCATTCTCATAAAGCAAACAAGCTTTTTGAGCTATCACAGCCCCACTTTCATGATGGATCTTTACCAATATCCAATCTACCACATTATCGGGGATATTATTGACATACTCATTTCCATTGTAATTAAAACATTCATTTGAGAAAGGCTGTTCATTTGGAATGATCGAAAGGTCGTTCAAAGCCCTGTTCATATTTCCATCAGAAAGCAAAAAGCCTTCTAAATAAGCACGCAATGAAACAGTTATTGTTTTAGATGTCATAGAACATTCAGGCGCTCGAAAAACATTAAGTTTCTGATCCCTGCAATCAATATCTTGAGTAAGAGAAGCATTTATACTTACCATTTCACCGTTAGATGTAAGGTTATTCAGAGTAAAGGTTTCATTTCCTGAACCATTTATCTGGAAAAGCTGCCCATTGATATTAATGAAATTTCCCGCCGGATTTTGATAGTTAACATTGACACTCACCGAGTAGGTATTATTTTGAAAATTACAAATAGGGCTTCCAACAGAGTTAATAACTAATTCACAGGTATTCTCAATTATATTTTGCGAACAGTTGGGGGCAGTAAAAGCATTGGATACAAGATCGTTACAAGTAAAATCATAAACAAAAGATGCTGTCAGATCTACAGGTTTTCCATCTGAAGGAAGATTGATTAAGGTAAAGGTATTTGTACCCGATCCGCTGATTTGAAAGATCTGACCTAAAATATTCAGGAGATTGCCTTCGGGATACATATAACTCAGGGTTATGTCGAAAGAGTAGGTGTTATCTGAATTGCAAACAGGTGAACCGAAGTCAATAATCTCTAAATTACATTCGACAAACTCTTCACAGTTAGGGCTTACAAATAAATTATTTTCGGTATCATTACAACTAGGATTATTAACAAAAAATGCATGAACATTTTCAGATGTTCCGTTGGCAGCAAATACAACATCAAAGGTGGTATTATTGGCACTTGTTCCCGCCTGAACAGGAAATGTTTGTCCATTGATATTTAAGTTTCCTGGTGCGTTTTCGTAATCTACAATGATTTGAAAAATTGCAGATCCATCGGCTTGACATGAAGATTCACCACCAATAGCACCTTTAATTTTGAGATAACACTGAGCGTTTAACTGAAGGTTAAAAAGGCTTGTAAGAAATATTAATATGCAGGTAATATAACTATGTAATAATAGTTTGGAACAAATGAAATTTTTCAATTTAGAGCGTGTAGTTAGTTTTCGGTGAAAACTATCATCAATTATCTTACCAGAAATAGAATTGTTAATGATGTGGTGTTAGATTTTCTATACAAAAAGGCTTTTGTTTTTTGAAATTAATTATTGAAGCGTGCCTTTGGGTTGCTTGAATTGAATAAAATTAATTGTGTTATATGAGTTTGGTAAATGTATAATATGTTTAACTAAACTGATTTAGATGTGTAAGCGATACTGATACTACGGTATTTGAACCTGACTTAAATAAATTCACTTTTCAATTCAGATTAATCGATAAAATGAAATATAAAAATAAAGAAAAGTGAAAAATTATAATATAGTTGGGGAAACACTTATCAGTTTACATTGTAAATGTTTATTGAATTGATCAGGCTGTCTAACTCTTTCAACAGCACCTACAATGTAACCGATTTGTGCCAAAATATCGATTATTCACGAATGAATAACAATACTACAGTAAGGCTCTTTCGGTAAAATAAAAGTTGAAGTTTGAGAAGGTTATTTTACACGAGAGCTTTCGTCTATTTAATAACAAAATTCGCGCCAATTATACAATTTGAAATATAATTTTTCGCCTTGATAAGTGAGCCTTTAATTAAAATATATACAGTGGAATAATTTTTAAATTGTATTAATTCTGAATCAACTGATTCCCCACCTTGCTCTTATTAATATCCCAGAGGTTGTAATCTAAGTTATTCACTATTCCATTTCCATCAGCATCCTGATTCAGGTAATAATAAACCGCAGAATTGTTCTGTTCCCAAACATTATAGTCAAGGTTGTTTATAATGCCATTCCCATCAAAATCACCCGAAATGGCACAGCGTGTTCCCTGCATGAATTTTACTTGCTCAATTCCAAGGGCAACGGCATCAAGAGTAAAATCTAAATTGGGAATATAATCACCTGCTTGTTCTGGATTTTCAACAATATTAGCAAAAAACATATCTCCACTTGCTATAAAACCACTGGCTTCAGTAACAACAGCCAAGTGTGATTTATGATGAACACTTATGTATTTTACATCTGTTGTTGGTAACGAAAACTTTATAACTGGTGAACCGTCAAACATTGTAATGTTTCCATCTTTATTTAGTATTCCCGCCTTCGTTTCAATAATATTTTCACTTGCATCAATGGCATTTATTAAAATCCAATCTATCATATCTGTTGGAATATTTGCGAGTGTTTCTGTTCCTGTGTAATTCCAGGGTGCAGTATTAAATGGTTGTTGTAAAGGAATTAAGTTTAGACTTTTAGCTTCTTGTGTCATTTCACCATTTGGCTGTAAAAAGCCTTCAAGCATTAATTTAGAAACAAATTTTACCGTTGAAACAACAGGAATAGGCGTACCAACACAATTACAGTTATCATCAACTATATCATTTTCTGTGCTTGCATCTCCATCATCGCAAGTACTACCTTTTAGTGAACCATCAGGGCAAATATTGGTATTAATTTGAATATCTTTGGTGAAAATACAAGGTCCATAAATCAATGTTGCAGTATAAATTCCAGAAGGATCATCTGCAGAAACAAATAGTTTTAAACCATCTGGTTCAGGACCTGCCGGACCATCCCAATAATAATGATAAGGAATGTTACCAAATTCAACTTGTGTTCCACTTAGCGGTTTCACTATTACTTCGCCGGCTGTAACGTCTATTGTACAATCGTAATTCGTCCATCCCTGACTATTCAAATTGTAGGAACAAATAATTGGGTTATCAATACAGTCAATTAAATTCACTTCTGAACTTGAAGTACATGTACCATCAGAATAAGTTGCTGTGTATGTTCCAATATCTGAAACGGTTATTTCTCTTTGGTTAGCAGTAAATCCGTTTGGACCAATCCACGACCAAGTTCCTGTTGCTGGTAGAGGAGAAATAGCTACCGATTCTCCAGCTTCAACAGCTACTTCATCGGCTTGTTCCCAACCCTGATTATTTACATTGGTACTGAATACAATCGGATTAACACAGCCATTTAGCGTAACTATATATTCAGTTGTCCAGGTACAAGCTCCTAAACTCATCACTACTGTATAAGTTCCGGGTTGATCTACGGTCGCTTCTCTGGTTCGGGCATAAAAGTTATTGGGACCATACCATTCCCAATAGGCATAAAAGTAATCCGGAACGGAAATTCCTTGTGTTGCTGTTCCAAAAGTTACTGTTTCACCTGTATTGAAGTTAATAGTTTGTGCCTGAACCCAACCTGTTGATGAGGTTCTAACGTAATAAACAAATGGATCTTCTGCACCACAATCCAATATATTCAGATCTTTGGAAATACTACAACCATTTTTGGTATAGGTTACTTCATATCCTCCGGCATCGGAAACGGTAACTTCACGTGTATTAGCAGTAAAACCATTCGGACCTGTCCATGACCAGGCACCTCCTGTTTCATTATTATAGGGACTTAAAACAGCCGTTTCACCAGTAGATATCCCAATATCGCAATTGGGAGTGCTTCCCTGGTTGGCAATATTGGTAGAACAATTTATACTCGATAATGCACAATTGTTGTATGTTATGGTAAATGTTTTAGTATAGGTACAAGTACCATCTGAAAAACTATAATTATAGTTTCCTTCATCGGTTACGGTTACCTGTGGTTGGTTAGAAGTAAAGCCGTTTGGGCCAGTCCAGTTACTAGTACCTGAAGTTGGCATAGAAGTTCTGAATTCAACGGTTTGACCAGGATTAATAACTACATCTTTTGTTTCACCCAATATGCCAGGATTGCCTTTCCAACCACTACCATTAATATTCGATTCACAAACAATTGGGTTTGGATAACATTCATCAACATCGCAGATATTATTGCTATTCCCATCGGTACAAACTAAGCCACAAGGACTTAAACAGTCAGAAGTATAGACAAAAAATCGCATTAAATCTCCGGGTTGCTGCCCTACGCCTAAAGTTTGATCCCAGCCACAATAACTCATTAACGTACCAGAATTTGGTGGAAAAATAGGGTTGTAAGGATCAAAACAAAGTCCTGCAGAACTCGGGGAACTTGCTGTCCCACAATCATCTAGTTGGGTTCTGTTACCATTCCAAACACAAACATCAGTATGTGGTGAACCAAAAACGTGTCCTATCTCGTGAGCTACTACACCAACTCCACCACTCAAATTAGGAAAACTTCCATAGTCCATAATTCCGGTATGGGCAGCACCGCCTCCACCACAAATTGGTCCTCCAGCACCGCCTCCGCCATCTCCATAAGTAAGAAACATTGTATAATCATAACCGCCATAACCATAATCGGTAGAACTAACTATATTATCATTTTCGTCAACAACTGTAACATTATCTAAAACCGTATTGATATGTTCGTTTGCATAAAACAAGGCTATTTGGCTAAAATAGCCTTCAAAATAATTGGTGATTGCTGCTGCATCATTGCCAAATTGAGGATAAAAAGAACTGTCTGCCCAAAATCTGGCTCTTACACAATTATCAGGGTTTACAAAACCTGCTTGTGCCATTTTTTGTGTTTCCGTACTTTGTTTTTTATATGCTTCAATATCAAATTGAGTGTTACAAATAAAATCTTGCTGCTCAGCTAAATCCGTTTCTTTATAGAGAATATATTTTTCAGAATCCTTAATCTTTCCTAAAGAGAAAGTACCATTTTTAGTACAAATTATCCCCATTATATTATTCTGGAATACGCTGAATGTGGCAAAAGATTTTTCATCTCCGGCAACCGTTCCCCAATAAAAAACACCTGAGTTATTACCAACTGCCTTGTTATTTTTTTTCCCATTGAATAATTCCACCTTTTTTAATTGAAGCGTTAAAGTATTGCCACTTTCTTCGGGTAGAGAAATTATTAGAAATTCATCTTTCTGGTCAATTACTTTTTTATTGAAAAAAGTATCCAGTGATAGAATGCTTTTATCACCAAAAATAGCTTTATTGGCTTTGGCTTTTATTGTATTAGTATTATTGGCAATACAAAAGGGAGTTGAAGTTGCTATCTGGCTTAGCTTGTCTTTATTATTTTCAATTAAATGAAAAGCATAATTGTGATGATCCAGTTCATTCGATTTTTGCCCACTTGCCCATAAATTGGAAAGTAATAGTAAAACAAGTAAAATAATTTTGTTAAAGAGGTTGTTATGATCCATTAAAAGGTTTTTACTTTATGAGTGAATTTGAAAGCGTGTTGAGAAAAATTATTGTTGAATAAGTGGATTCCCCACCTTACTTTTATTAATATCCCAGAGGTTGTAATCCAAGTTATTGATAATTCCATTTCCATCTGCGTCTTGGTTTAAATAGTAATAAACTGCCGAGTTATTTTGTTCCCAAACATTATAGTCAAGGTTATTTATAATGCCATTCCCATCAAAGTCCCCTGAAATAGCACAGCGTGTTCCCTGCATGAATTTTATTTGCTCAATTCCAAGTGCAACAGCATCAAGAGTAAAATCTAAATTGGGAATGTAAGTGCCTGCTTGTTCTGGATTTTCAACTATATTAGCAATTACAAAGTCGCTACCGTTTATAAAGCCATCTGCATTTGTGACAACAGCCAAGTGTGATTTGTGGTGTACACTTATATACTTAACATTGGTTGCTGAAAGGGCAAATTTTATTACCTGTGAATTATCGACATTTCTAATTTCTCCATTTTTTAATAATAAAGCAGCTTGTGTTCCAATAATATTTTCGTTTGTATCATAAGCATTTATTAAAACCCAATCAACCATATCGTCAGGAATTGAAGTTAAGGTTTCCATTCCTGCATAATTCCAAGGAGCGTTATTGAATGGTTGTTGCAATGGAATTAGGTTTAAGTTTTTTGCTTCTTGAGTCATTTCGCCATTTGGCTGTAAAAAGCCTTCGAGCATTAATTTTGAAACAAACTTTATGGTTGGTCCTAAAAGTGTTGGGGTACCGACACAGTTACAATTCGCATCAAACATATCGTTTGTGGTAAGTGAGTTTCCATCGTCACACATTGGCTTACCCAAAACCACTATTTCTCGGAGATTGATATAGTTTCCTTCATCATTATTGCCAGATTTTTGTAAACGAATGTAGCGTCCTGATTGTCCAAAATAAACTGCCACTTCACTTTCGTTAGACACATCTCCAAATTGATGAGTAAAGTCTGCATTTGCAAGTGCCGCAGTTAAGTCTGTATTCTGAGGAAAAGGGGTGTCAGCTATCATTAAATAAGTATTGTTCATTCTTTTGGTACAACAATCCGTTCTATTGAGAATACGCACATATTCTATTAGTTCATTTGTCCCTAAATCAAGCTCTAGCCATTCGTATGGAGAACTATTTGACGTATGAGTCACATCATTAAAATTTTCATTAATTAGGTTAGTATGTGGTCTATTTACATCGTGTAATGAGCTGCCTGAAACAGAACTATTTAGGGCTATGTTAGTAGCAGGTAAGCATTCGCAATTTTCTGTCAGCATAGAATAATTTGAACAAGAAAGACTATTACATTCTAAACCATCACCAAAATCATCATATCCTGAGCATACATCCAATAAATCACAGACATCATCATTATCCACGTCGCTACTCATAGTTCCAGCACAGATGCAATTTGCATAAATATCATTATCTGTACAAATATCTCCATCATCGCAACTTGCACCTTCAAGATAACCGGGTCCCATATCGTCTGTTGGAATTAAGCTAATTTTTTGGTAGGCATTTCCAAAAACAGCAATTCGATGTACTACCTTATCTGGAGCGGCGTTAGAAGCACTAATTACTCGGGCAGGACATTGTTTAGAAGATAAATAAAAGTCTCCATCGATTAAGAGGATTCGCCATTGTTGCAAATCGCTAATCAATACATTACTTGTAGCATCAAATGACGATGCATAATCACAAGAACGAATATTATCTACCACCTGAAAGTAATTATTCGTAGCTACATTTTGTATGGTAAAGTATTCATCATTTGTATTTTTATTTATTCTCCATCTGTATGGATTTTCCTCTTCCAATGAGTTTACTCTTGTAAATTCTAAATCACAAACTTTCCCTATTCTTTTATTTTGTATTTCTGAAAACTCCATAAAGTATATGCCATCTGAAATTGGAACAGGAAAGTTGTTTGTAGGTGAACCATCAATCATTTTTACTTCAAAATCAATTGAATAATTACAGGCTTGCACCCCTTTAGTAGCGAATAAAGTAGCCGTATAAATACCTGGCTCAATAGGTCGAATGATGTTATTTTCTTTTTGTTCGTCGAAAAAACCATTTGGCCCAACCCACGACCAGTTACCACTAATACCTGTAGGATAAGTACCTCTTAATTCGGCATATTCTCCGTGGTTTAATTCAATTACGTTGCTATTTTGCCACGTACTATTAGATGAACTTCTAACCAATGTGCCAAGAAAGTTTGGAGCACATTCTACTAGCCTAACTGTTTCTGTATAGCTACATCCATTTTCTGTGTAGGTAACAACGTATTCGCCAACCTGTGTTAGTGAAACATTATTTGAGGAAGAGGTATAGCCATTCGGGCCATTCCAAGACCAAGTTCCAGTTGAAGGCTGCATTTCAATATCAATAATATCTCCAGCGTGAAATTCGATATAAAAGTTGATGTTTGGTGCTGTGGTATTGTATGTTATTGGATTTTCACCACAATTATCAATTGTAATGCTCATATCTTTAGAATAAGTACAAAAATCATCGGTTATTGTATAGGTATAAACCCCAGGGTCAGATACTGTAATTTTTTGATCGGTGGAGCTAAAGCCGTTCGGTCCAGTCCAAAATGAAGCACCTGCAATATGTACTTTTGGGTCAAATTCAATTGATTCACCTGGAAATAACACCACATCACAAGCACCGCCTGCATCTCCTGGTGTTCCATAGCGATACACGCCAGACATATGTGCTTCACATACAATTGGGTTGAAGTTACATTCATCTTTATCACAAACATTGTTATCGTCAGCGTCAATACAAGGTAGTTCATCACAAGTTGTCAAACAGCTTGATGTATAAACATTATGTCTCATTAAATCGCCGGGTTGCTCACCCATATCTACATACCCACCACAGTAGCTCATAATAGAACTACCCCCTGTTGGAAATGTTAGGTCATAAGGGTTAAAACAAGCACCTCCAGCTTCGAAATTTCCAGAAGTACCGCAATCGTCTATTTGTGTATCGTTTCCATTCCAATAACAAATATCTGTGTGCGGAGAACCTAATCCGTGTCCTATTTCGTGGGCTACTGTACCAATACCTCCAGATATAACCGGATAGTCTTGATAAGTTGTTTCTATTCCAGATTCACCGCCACCTGCACATACACTACCACCGCCAAATCCACCGCCAAGTGTGCGTAATTTCATATAGTTATCTCCAGTACGAGTGCAAGGGCCGCTAAGGCATTCATTATTAGCCCCTTCTATTGATATGTCTTCTAATCGCATATTAATATGCTCGTTGGCAAAAATGAGTTTTATTTGACTGAAAAATCCTGTGATGTAATTATTAATAGTTGGCACATCGTAGCTAAACTGAGCAGCAAGATCTGATGCTACTATGAAACATTGTCTAATGCAGTTATCAGGATTAACAATTCTATTATTTGCACTTCTATGAAACGTTGATGATTCTTCTTCTATAAATGTTTCGGGGCTTCCTACCGTACTACATACAAATTCTGTAAGACCAGGTAAATCTGCTTCTTGATACAAAATATGTAAGTCTGAATTTTTAATTCCGCCAAGCGTATAAGTTCCATTTTGTGTAGTAATGATACTTAATATTTTATTTTTGAAAACACTAAATGAAGCGAATGACATTGGGTCTCCTTCCACAGTTCCCCAATAAAAAGTGCTTTCATTGTTGTTGTTATCAGCAATGTTTATCTGTTTAAGGTTCAGTTTTAATTCCTTACCATTTTGTAATGGTAAAGAAATTTTTAAAAGGTCGTTTTTCTGTTTGTTTATTTCTTTATTGAAAGAAATGTCTAATTCTAAAATCGTTTTTTCGCCCAAAATAACTTCGTCGGCTTTTGTTTTTTGCGCACTCGAATTGGATATACAAAAAGGCGTTTCTACTTCAATTTTATTTAATTTTTCTTTATTTCCCTGAACTAGTTGAAGTGCGTAATTTCTGTGCGATTTATTTTTTATTTCGAACTGGGCATTTACAGTTTTACTTACAAAAAACAAGGATATTAATAGGAAGAAAACCTGGAGATTTTTTCTTAGTAAATTCATTACTGTTTTATTAATGTGTATCAGAAAATATAAACTTTAAGAGCTGTTTTTAAATAGAATAAATATCAGCAAAGAATGAACCAATCGTATTGTGTTACTTTAATGAATAAGAGCTTGGTAAGCTAATTGTCATTATAGGTTTTTTAATAAATTTTGATTTTTAGTTTCTGATAATCAGGGTTTTATGTGTTTTTTTTTGTTTTTTAGTTTTAATTTTACCTGTTTTTTATATGTGGTAATACGCATTTTTAATGAAGTGTACGTCGCAATTGGCTGATATACTTTCTAATAACCTTTGTAGATAGGTGTGCGATGCTTTCTTTTTCTATAGTATTGATTAAGTCATCTTTATCAGCTTTTGATATATTTTTATTTGACTTTTTGATATTAATGTATTTTTCGAATAAATAGATGAGGGATTTTAGTTTACTGGCATAAGATAAATGATTGTTCAAAGCATATTTGGTGCTGTTAAGTAAGCTTTGAGCTAAATACATATTATTGCTTATAATAGCCAAAACTATATGATTGAATTGCAAATCGAAATAGTTGCTGTTATGGATCGGATATTTTGTGTTTTTGAAGTTGTATTGGTTAATCACTAAGAATGCTTCTTCATTTCTTTCAGTATAAATTAAAGTTTCAAAAAGTAGCACAGTTAAGTTGAAAATTTGCTCGTGATCAAATGTGTTTTGTTCGCTTACAAATTTTTGAATTTCATTGATTATTTGTGTATCCAATTCAAAATCCTTGATAACCTTATATGCTTCCAAGTATGTTTCATATTGATAAAGTTTATACTTTTCGACGGCGTTGTTGCATAAAGATTTTGAAAATAGGGAGCAAATCCTTAGATTGGTA
>JAHDFD010000002.1:0-160519 GCA_020628375.1 Chitinophagales bacterium
ATGGGAAAGGTACTATATTTTTACTTTTTCTAAAAATGGGTGCGGAATGAAGGATTTGAAGTTATTCATCAAAGATCTGCATTTAAAGTAGGAACTGATGCGGTGTTGTTGGGAGCTTGGGCAAACATACGTTCAGCCGAAAATGTATTAGACATAGGAACTGGTTGTGGTATAATCGCATTAATGGCAGCTCAAAGAAATAATTCAGCCCGAATTACCGGTATCGAATTAGACAAGGAAAGTGCTATTGAGGCAGATCGTAATTTCAGCAATTCTGGTTGGTCAGAAAGATTAAAGGTCATTAACATACCAATACAAGAATTCACCTTAAAAAACGAACACCTAAAATTCGATCATATTCTTAGTAATCCTCCCTTTTTTAATTCAGGTACACTTTCTAATATTGAAACTCAAAAGCGTGCAAGACATACAACAAGTCTTAGTCATAAAGAATTAATCGACTGTTCAAAACAATTACTGACCTCAAATGGCAAAGCAAGTTTTGTATTGCCTGTTCCTGAAGCCGAAGCTTGTATATTAAGTGCGTTTAAAATTGGTCTTTTTTGTAATAGAAAGCTATATGTTCAACCCCGACCTGATAAACCTAATGATAGATTATTGTTTGAATTGAGTTTTATTCCGTCTGAAATAATTGAAGAAAAGACACTTAGTATTCGTTATCAAAAAGGTAATGATTACACTGAAGCATATAAGAATTTTAATAAAGCATTCTATTTGAATTTCTAAAAAAATGCAAAAACATTTGTTGCAACAAACATTTTTTGTTTTATTTTGTAAACTAATTATTGTTTTATTCCTTAAACAAGAAAATTTTATTAACTTAAAACGAAAAACATGAAATTTTTATCTTTAAGTATGCTATTCCTATTTATTGGAATAACAGTAAGTGCTCAAACCTATACCATAGATTCAGATGCTAGTAATATGCACTGGTTAGGACAGAAAGTTTCTGGCTCTCACGAGGGTGATATTAGCCTGAAAGAAGGAAAGATCAAATTGAAAGAAGGGAAATTATCTGGTGAAGTTATTATTGATATGACTTCAATAACGTGTACTGACATTGAAAATGCCGAGTATAATCAGAAATTAGTTGGACATTTGGAAAATGAAGATTTCTTCAATGTCTCTGATCACCCAACTGCGAAGTTTAAGATTAAAGAAGCTAAGAAAGTTTACCGTTCAGATGCAACGCACAAAATTGTTGGAGATTTAACGATCAAAGGAATTACTAAAGAAATAAAAATTCCTGCTAAAGTAGAGATGAATACTGATGGGTTTTCAGCTGTTGCTTCTTTCTCTATCGATCGTACTCGTTGGGACATAAAGTATGGTTCTGGTGGATTTTTCGATGGCTTAGGCGATAAAATGATCTACGATGATATTCAATTCGATCTTAAATTGGTTGCCAACCCTAAAACTAAAAAGTAAATAAGGAATAATGGGTGATAAATGATTAAACACTTATCACCCATCATTCATCACCGATCAATCATATTACTTGGTCTCCATTCATCATTTATATTAAAAACCCACCATATAATTCCATATAAACAAAGAATACCTTAACTTCACTAAATAAGTATATTTTAAAGTGAAAAGGTTATATAATTTTCTGATATTTTTCGTGGGATTATGCTACTCAACAACCATTATTTATGCTCAATTTACGGTAACACCTGCAAACAGCCAACCTGCTTGGGAAGCAGCTATTCAATCATTACAAGGGCAAGGAGTTACCATTTCCAATATTAATGTTGATTGTGGGAATAACGCCTTTGCAACCTTCACCAAGGTAAATCCTCAGGATATTATTGACCAGGGAGCGCCAAACTTAGTAGATATTAAAGCAAATTCAGGTTTTATTCTTAGTACTGGCGATGCCACAGATATTGGTCCAAATGGGGCAAACTTCTTCGCTAGTACTGGCACTTTAGGACAAGGCAATGATGCAGATCTTGCCAATTATATCGATAGCCAATGGGATATTTGCACAGTAACCTTTGATGTAGTTCCACTTGGTGAAGATTTGAACTTTAACTACGTATTCGCTTCCGAAGAATACCCAGAATATGTTTGTACAGCCTTTAATGATGCTTTTGGCTTTTTTATTTCAGGTCCGGGCATTAATGGACCATTTTCTAATAATGCAGAAAATATAGCATTAGTACCTGACATTACTAACTTAGATGAGAACACCGATACTCCTGTTTCTATCGGTTCTATCAATTGGGGAAACTTTGTGAATAACGATGCAAGTGTAAATTATTGTGGTGGTGTATGTGGAGACGGAACAGGTTGTCCATGTAACTGTCCTTTTTATATTCCAAACAATACTGGTTCATTATACGAAGACTATATGGTTTATGATGGGCAGACTATTTTATTAACTGCGCGACAAACAGTTGAGCCCTGCGAAACTTATTCTATAAAAATGGTTATCGCTGATAGAGGCGATGGTGCTTGGGATAGTGCTGTTTTTGTTGAAGCTGGAAGTTTAACAGCCAAAACCGTTGATATAGTTACAGAAGGTGGTATTAATGCTGATAACTTTTATACGGATACTTTTGGAAACGACGTAGCTGTTGAAGATTGTGTAGATCAACAAGTAGTTGTTGGATATAATTTTGATATAGAACCTGGTGATTTAGCGGAAGTTTATGTGAGTGTAAGCGGATCTGGTGAAGCGAATGATCTTGAAACCCAAATTCCACTAACATATACAATAGCCCCTGGTGATACTCAAACGGTAATTTTGATCGAACCAATCGAAGATTTTATTACTGAAGCTGCAGAAACCATTATTATTCAAATTGACAGTATTAACATTAATGCTTGTAATTTTCCAATCGGTGTATCTGATACTATTTTTATAGTCGATAAAATTCAGGGTGTAATTACAGAGTACAATGATATAAATACAACTCTTAATGATACACTTAATACCTGTGCAGGCACAACCATTCCTATTGGTCAGGCAACACCACAAGGTTCAGCAAGCTATAATTGGTATGGAAGTCTTCCATCAAGATTACAATATCAAGCAGGAACTACACCTGCAGATTCTGTAATATTTGTAAGTGTTGATACTTCAATGATGGTCTATTGTGAAATTGAAATTGCCCCCGATTGTTTTGCCATAGATAGTGTTTTTATAGATCTTTCTATTCCTCCTTCAGTTAATAATTATGAAGTTTGTCCAACCGCAAATATCGAGTTAGAAGTAATTGGCTTAAATCAAAACCAAACTGTAGATTCGTGGAGTAATGACAATACCTTATTAGACTTAATCACAGTTAATTCCAATAATACAGCTACTTTTTCGGCTCCAAATACTGGAGGAACTTTTGTTTATGATGTAGCTATAAATGATAACTCATGTACGGAAAACTATAATCAAACAATTACAATTACCGTTGGTGATAATTTCTTAGATGACAGCATTTCTGAACTCTTTAAATGCCCCGATGAATCTATCGACATTTCAGTTCCCGGAGGATTGGATGGTTTCTATAATTATAGTCTGAATGGAAATTTATTGTCTTCAAGTGCAGATGCCACTTTTACTTATACAGGAAATGATTTAGGAACACTTCAGGTAATCGCTGTTGGAGCAGCCAACTGTGTTGACACCGTGGAATTGGAGATTAAAGCATTAGACAACTTTGCAGATGCTGGTTTAGATATGTCAAATTGTTACCAAGCTGTGGAACAGATCGGAACACCGGCAATTAATGGTTATACTTATTTGTGGACACCAAGCTCAGGTTTGAATGCTGACAATATCGCTCAACCTGTTGCAATAGTAGATACTTTATTAGGTGGAGGCGAAAATGAATTTTTATATACAGTAACGGTTACCGATCCTGAAGGTTGCTCGTTCGATGATGCTGTGTTTGTAACTGCAACGAACGGCCCTGATGTTACTGCATCTGTTAGTGGTATTACCACTGTTCAAATTGGTGAGTCAACAACTTTAAATGGTTCAGGTGCAGATGTAAGCAATTTTGAATGGTTCTCATTAAGTGGTTTAGGTTTAGAAGAATCACAAGGACAAAGCGTTCAAATCTCCCCTACTTCACTAGCCGATTCGATGTACGTTGTTTTTGGCTATGATGATAATGGTTGTTTTAAAACAGATACAGTAACTGTTGAGGTAATCGCCCCACCAACCTTGGTTATGCCTACCGCGTTTTCTCCAAATGGTGATAATGTAAATGATATTTTTAAAGCTGTTGAATTAATCGATATTGAGAGCATAGTCAATTTTGAAGTTTTTAATCGTTGGGGTAAAAAAGTTTATCAGGGAACTGGCAATAATGCTGGTTGGAATGGAGACAATAACGATGAAGCACAACCTTTAGGGGTTTACCTTTGGTTGATAGAATATCAGGAAATTGGCAAAACAGGTACAAGTCTTGCCAGAGGAAGCGTAACTTTGATCCGTTAAGTTTCTCTAAAGATAAAGACTAAAATGGAATTATTTAAACTCATTGAGCAAAACGCCTTTGAATATGGTGTTAAGATCGTTCTTGCCATAATTATTTTATTTATCGGTTTTCAATTAATAAAAGTAATTGTCAATTTCATCGAAAAGGGCATGCTTCGCTCTAAGGTCGATAAGTCCATCCGACCATTTCTCAAATCCATTATTTCCATTGGCTTAAAAATACTCTTGCTCTTGAGCGTTGCTGGCACTTTGGGTATTAAAACCACTTCTTTTGTTGCTCTACTTGCTTCTGCCGGATTGGCATTTGGATTGGCTTTACAAGGCAGTCTTTCCAATTTTGCAGGTGGCATATTGATATTACTTTTTAAGCCTTTTGAAGTAAATGATTATGTTTCAGGTCAGGGAGTTGAAGGAACAGTAAAAGAGATTCAGCTTTTTTTTACCAAAATATTAAAACTAAATGGTGAAACAGTTTATGTTCCGAATGGAGTATTAGCAAATGGCAACATCATAAACTTTACTCAAGAAGGGAAATTAAGATTGAATATTCCCATTGGAATTTCTTACGATGCAGATATTCCACAAGTTCGTAAAGTCATTTTAAATACTATGCGTGATAATCCTTTAATATTCAATTCACCTGAACCCGATGTCATTGTAGCAGAACTTGGTGATAATAGTGTAAATCTGATGGTACGTCCCTGGGTCAGACCTGAACACAAACCAGCAATAAGTGCCGAATTATTAGAAGATATCAAACTAAAATTAGACGAGAAAAATATTGAGATTCCTTTACCTCAGGCAGTTTTACACATCAAAGGGAAAACGCCAGTAAAATAGACTAAAGTACGGGCAAGTTGTAGGTTAAAATACACATCGCTATACATCTGGCGTTTTAAAACTGTTTTTAGATGAAAATAGAGTTAGCGACTAAGTATTGTCTCGTCGCTACTGCACGAATTGTATTAAATGTATAACGGTCTGGTTTGTTGGAATAGCGTTGATCAAATACATAGTATATTAAAATCGTCTTATTTTTAATGTATGAAGTTATTACTTACAGTCAAACTACTTGTTATAGGTGTAATTATATGTTTGTTTTTTGCTTGTAAAGAAAAAGAACCCGAAGCCTTTCAATTTCAGTTTGAACGAATGAATGGTGTAAGTTTTGTTTCCCCACGCGATTCATTCCCTTCAACTTATATGAACTATGTAGAACAGGTTGGTGCTGATTGTATAGCTGTTTCTCCTTTTGCTTTCAGCGGCTCAGAAAATGATCAAAACTTAGTGTTCAACTCTAACTTTCAATGGTGGGGCGAAAAACCTAATGGTGTAAGAGCTATTATAGATTATGCACAAGATCAGGAGCTAAGGGTGATGCTAAAACCACAAGTCTGGATTCCTGGCGGATGGGCTGGACATTATGATGCAGGTTCAGAGAGTGCCTGGTTAAATTGGGAACAAGATTATATGGCATACATTATTACTTTTGCCCAAATTGCCGCTGAGAAAGAAGTAGATCTTTTTTGCATTGGTACAGAATTCAGAGTCGCCGTTGAAAAACGTCCGGAGTTCTGGAATACAGTAATCGATTCAGTTAAAACGATCTATAATGGAAAACTCACTTACGCTGCTAACTGGGACGATTACGAACAAGTACCTTTTTGGGGAAGGTTGGATTTTATAGGTGTAGATGCTTATTTCCCATTAGTTGAAGAAAAAGCTCCTGAGCTAGATAAACTTCTCGATGCCTGGCAACCACTGGTTAATAAATTAGAATCTTATTCCAAACACTTCAATAAACCTATACTTTTCACTGAATATGGTTATCTGAGTGTTGATTATACTTCGTGGCAGAATTGGGAGAATGAAAAAAACCTCGATAACTTAGCAGTAAACCTTCAAGCACAACAAAATGCCTTTGAAGCGCTTTTCACCTCTTTATGGGAAAAGCCCTGGATGGCTGGAGGTTTTATCTGGAAATGGTACGATGATTATGAAAGCTCAGGAGGTTTGAACAATAAAGATTATACTCCTCAAAGAAAACCGGTAGAAACAACGATCAAGAACTGGTATGATAAAAATTAATTTATAATGAATTCTTTAATAGAAGATTCTCAGCAACCCGCAGCTGTTTATCATAGAAAATCAGGGAAATTTATAGAATGTAATTTAAAGTTGGCTAAACTGTTTGGTTATAGCTGTGAAGAAGAGTGGTTAGCTTTAAATTTTGTTGAATACCTACATCAAGATCAATTCAACGAGCAAACACCAGAAGAAACGATAGCTTCAATATTTAGACACTTTGAAACTAATGATATTCATTTTGATTCGGTAGTAGGGGTAAGAAAAAACGGTGAAAAATTTATAGTCGAAATATTCGCTATTAAAAACTACCTTAATTATGGGGCAGGCTCTGTATTCTTTTTTAAGGAAATAGACCAACAGTATTTAATAAATAAGGTTGCCCTCGATAGTAATATTATTTATCAAACGCTCATTAATAGTTCATTTGACTTTATAGATATTGTTGAAGTTTCAATAATAGATAGAGCAAAATTCATGTACGAAGCCAAGGTTTTGAACAGAAATGAAAATATGCGTCAGACGCTAGGAATTACCGATGAAACCCTCATCAATATGGATGAAATTAAAAAGTTCACTCCAGTCGATTTCTGGGAAGAAAATAGCAATCAATTTATAGACTTAGTTTTAAAATTAAGAGAAGACAAAACTGTTTCGTTCAATTGGAGATTTAACCGAAAAGATGGTAAAATTGTTTATTTGAATATTGGTATATATTCTATTCAATTCAATGAACAATTTGTATTGGTTAGAATCATGCGTGATATAACCAAGAGTATTGAAAACGAAATACTAATTAAAGAGCAAAATAAAAAGCTTTTAAAGAAAAACAAAGAACTTGAAGATTACATTCAAAGTAATTTTCAATTGCAAAACTTTGCACAAATAGCTTCACATGATATTAAAGCTCCTTTGCGCTCTATTACAAGTTTTTCTCAAATTCTGAACAAAAAAATACATAATAAATTAAGTGAACAGGAAAAAGAACTTTTTCAGTTTATTATAAAAGGAACTCAGGATCTATCAAATCTTGTAGATGATTTGCTTAATTTTTCTAAGATAACTACTCAGAACTTAGTAATTGAAGAAATTAATACAAATGAATTACTAAGTATTTTACAACGCGACCTTTCGAGCCTAATAGAAGAATCAAACACTAAAATCCTTATTAAAGAACTTCCAGAACATTTTATGGGTGATTTCACTAAAATTAAAAGAGTCTTTCAAAATATAATTCAAAATGGAATTAAGTTTTCTCACAAGATTAACACACCTCTAATTGAAATTAGTGGTTATCAAGACGAATGGTACTACTACTTTAGAGTTAAAGACAATGGAATTGGCATTGAAGAAGAAATGCAGAAGGATGTTTTTAAAATGTTCAGAAGATTAAATGGTCAAAAGTACATGGGTTCAGGTATGGGCATGGCAGTTTCTAAAAAAATTATAGAGCAGCATCAAGGAAATATATGGATTGAATCTGAAATTGGAAAAGGTGCATGTTTCCATTTTTCTTTAAAAAAACAGTTATAGTTTCAAACTAAAAACACTACCCTGAGGTTTATTATTACTAACTTTTAAATCGGCTTTGATCGTTTTCACTAATTCACTTACGATATATAAACCAAGTCCGGTACCTTTAGTTGTCCGAGTCATTTCGCTACCAACACGATAGAACTTCCTGAAAACGGCTTTCTTATCTTTATCTGAAAGTCCATAGCCATGATCTATAACATGAATGAATAGATTTTTCCCTTGTTCGATCTCCACCTCCACCGGTTTATCATCGGGTGAATATTTAAGGGCATTCTCGATCAGATTTATCAAAATAGATTCGAGTATCCACTGATCTGAATGTACTATGGCATCACTTGGACTAAACTTTATCTGACGCTTAGGATATTGTTGTTCAAGTCTTTTTATGATACTTGTTATTAAACTCGATAAATCAACACATTGTTGATTTACTTCTAAAGAAGTATCTCCTAAACGTGCTGATAGTAAAATATTATTGATCAGAATATTCAAGCGATTGACTTCACTCATTGAGTTTGTTAATATCCTGGTTTTCTTTTCTTTATCAAGTTCACGAACAAGTAGTGTTTCCAAAGACAATTTAATACCCGACAAGGGTGATTTTAATTCATGGGATACGGAGTGTAGAAAGTTTTGCTGTTGCTGATTAAAGGCTTCTTCTTTTTTATTCCGATTATAGATCCAGATCGTTCCAAAAAGCATAAAAGTAATAAACACAAAGGCTTCACCATAGATCATTCTATTCTTAGCAGCATACTTTTCTGTCAATGCCACAAATGCCTCACTACTTTCAATTTCTCCCAAAGTAAGTTCAGGATTTCTAAGCTTGATGATCTCAACATTATTCTTGAAAAAAGTTTCATTATTTCGAAGGTGTAATATTGTCCACCAGGTAAAAGCGGTAAAAATGTAAACGACCATAACCAGTAAAAGCCATTTCCATTGAAAATTAATATTTCGTAGTTTTTTAAAGATGACTAAAGGTAGTGTATAAATTGGTTTATGTATGATTTCGTAGCATCTCTAAGGGTACTTTGCACTACAAAAATTGTTAAGCATTCTTACTTTTTTTCAAAACAATTGCAATTGTTCAGTTGCTTCATCCTTTACAATTTCTCCAAATTTTTTCCAATCACTCATTTCTAAGTCTTTTATTCTTCTTTTAGCAATTTCAAAATCAGAATTTTCAAATGCTTTTTCAAAGTCAATACGCATTAATATATCCTTGTTAACTGACCTTTTAGCATCAGGGAAAATTATTGATTTCAGAAACTTTTGGACTATATCAGAATTCACTAAATAGTGGGCAATTTCTGCCATTTTTAAATTATCAAAACCAATAAAATAACAAGTATCGTCAAGCATTATTGGCTTATTTTCATTTGGACTAACCAAGGTAAAATGTGTGGACTTATAAAGACCAGAAATAGCAATTTTATAAAGTGTAAATGAATAATCACCAATCCCAAAAATTGAAAAACTTGGTTTGTTTTTATAAATAGAAGATTTACGTTTTTCAAAAAATTCTTTATGCGAATCTAAATATTTGTATGTAAGAGGAAACCTTTCTTTTATGTATTTGGTTTCTTGTCCTATCTTTCTTTGAGTTATAATTGTCAATTTTCTAAAAGAGCTTGTTTTATGTTCTTTTAAATCAGAACTTTTTAATAAACCATAAGTCAAATTATTTTCAAGTTTAACTTCTTCACCTAATGCATTCTTGAAATAACCATTTACTTGTTCAAGCTCCATCACTTTTGAACAGTCGTGTTTTACTCCTGACCGCCAAATGAATATTGACTTACCATCTATTACACTTGATTCATCATAATCTTGCACTGAATAGACAAACTTACCTTTGTACCATCCAAAAGTTGTCACAATTTTACGAGTATAGAAATCATATTCTTTACAAGTAAAATCTGGTTCGCTATTCAAGTCGGTTAGGAACAAACAGGCATTTACAGAAACATTAAATTCTTTCTTGGAATCAATATTCAATTTTTCCGATTTGCTAATTCTAAATTTATTTCGTTGTTGATCTTGAATTAGGTTTTTTACAACCGTGTTTTTAATTAAAAAGCCAAATACTCCATTGTGTTTATCAAAACATTTCAACATTATGAGAGAAATATATTCGCCAATATCAAAGTTTCCTTTTCCTGTTATTGCTTCAAGTCCACTATGTTTTTTGAAATTCGACTTTTTAGGAAGATTTTTTGAATCAATCGAGCCAAGTTCTGAATTTGTAACCCAAGGTGGGTTTCCGATAACTAACGTTTTTAAATTACGAGTATTTTCTGCCAACTCTTCATATAAAAACTCAAAAGCATTAGCGTGAATTATGTCTATTTCAGGTTTTGAATCAACTTCTGTTACAAGGTAGTATTCTAAGATTTTGAACTTAGTTTCCCAAACGTATGGTTGATATATTTCTACGCCAACTACTTTTTTCAGTTTTTTCGATTGTTTAATTGAAGCGATTAAGAAATTTCCTTTGCCACAGGTTGGTTCCAAAACGAATTCAAAGTCGTTAGATTTTGAAAAAATATACTGCACAACTTTTTGAGTCAAATGTTGATTTGTTTGAAAATCTCCATATTCTCTCCTATCTGGTTCTGTTACTGCTGTACTTTGTGCTTTGATTTTTCTTAAAAGTTCATCTGCCTGTTTTTGAGAAGTAAAAAAGTTATTTATTCCACTAATTTTCTTGATACTTAAATTACTTGTTGTAATATCCAATAAAGATTTTTGATTTTCTTTAAAGAATTCAAAAACTAAATCACCTATATGTGTTTCAAAACAAATCATTTAGTTATTTTATCTACAACTTTTGTAATTCCTTCTATTGTTTCTGTAAGCTTCACTACCCTTGCATATTGTAGTCGCCACTGTAAGGCGTTTGATATAGTCAAGTAACCTTGTTTAGGCACCTTACTTAGAATTTTGTCTACAATTAATCCAAGTGTAATCTCATCTGCTGGAATATTCTTGTCATTAAGATAGGCAATAATATCTTCTTTAATTGCTCCATCTTTTATCATTTCTCTAATCCTGAAAGTTGTTGTATAGTCGGCTGTTCTTTCTTTATCAAGAAATGAACAACTAACAAAATCGAGTTTAGCTGTATTTGTGTTCGGGTCATCCTTCTTTTCATATACAAAAACAAGTAAGTTATAGCCTAAGCCAAATATTTTCTGCTTTGCATCTTTAAAAGGACATGAAGACTGAGGTTGTCTTATTGAAGTTACTTTTATATCTGTTTGAATGTCAACACCAGGTAAATCTATTCCTTTTGCAGATGAACCTTTTTCATAAGTATAGTGATCTTCAAGATATTTCTGAAATTTATGCTCAATATAAGTTCCTACAGCTTTTCCATCAGTTACTCCATAAAGGTCTTTATTCTGGTATGTAGATTCAATATCGCAAAATTCTTTTGCAGCTTTCTTTAGAGTCTCTATTGTTAAGTCTGGATTCATTATAACTTTTTATTCATGTTTCAAAGTTCGGTCTTTTCTATATGACACCAACTAAGAGGTGCGTAAACATAAAAAACCTGTCAAAACAGAATTTGACAGGTTTCCAAAAATTTTCAAAGTATAACAGAATTACTTTACAATATCGATCAATTCAACATCGAATAATAAAACTGAGTTTGCAGGAATTTTAGAACCTATAGCTCTACTTCCATAACCTAAAGTAGAAGGAATCAATAAAGTTGCTTTTCCACCTTTTTTAATTAAAGGAATACCAATTTGCCATCCTTTAACAACACCTTTCAATGGGAAAGTAGCTGGTTGATTTCTACTGTATGAAGAATCGAATTCACTACCATCCAGTAAATATCCTTTGTAATGACATTTCACTCTGTCATCAATAGTTGGATTTGCACCACTACCTTCTTTAGTTGTGATATAATAAACACCTTCTGGTGTCTTTTCAGCTTTTAAGTTTTTAGACTTAAGGTAATCTTGAATAAGCTTATCATCATCCTGAGCCTGATTAGGATTTACAGCTGCTTGTTGTGGCCTTTTAGGTTCTGGTCTTTTCTTTTCAGCCTGAGCAGTAGCAGCTTTATCGTTTGCCTGAGTTGCTTCAGCCGTTTTTTCACCTTCGCCGCTACATGAAGCGAACATTGCTAAAGTTGCAAAAATTAGTAAGAACTTACGCATTTTGATTTTATTTTTTAAAACTTTAAAGTGCAAATATACAAAGTAAGTTCTATTTGATTTGTTTTAATGATTTTCAAATCAATATTCAACGAACTTAATTCTTGTAAATAGTTCTTCAAGCGACTATTTTAACAATGCTTATAGGCGTTTTTGAGCTTTTTTCTTGGGCACTAATCTTCGGAAAAAACGTTTATAACTATCTAAACTTAATAAAGAAGAATCGTTTACTGCCTGATACATTAAGAAAATGGCAACTGGCAGTAAAATAAAGGTCGCCATCCAAGTGCCGGTAAAAGCAGAGATTGCATTTTCTTCAGCCATTTTTTTACCTGAAGTCATTAACACGAAATAGGTCATAAAAAATAAAATTCCAACAACCATTGGCATTCCTAAACCACCTTTTCTTATAATCGCTCCCATCGACGCTCCAACCAGAAACAGTAAAATACAGGAAAATGCCATTGCATATTTATCATACCAGGCAAGATAATAACGTACAATTTTTTGCTGACTACTTTTATATCTCGAAGCAGCCCACTGCCCATTTTTGTACATAGTATTGGTATTGTCCAATGCCTTTTTGAAGATATTATCGCGTTTTTTCTGCTTCATTAACTGAATACATGTTAACCATTCTTCATCATATTCAGTCACTTTATCAGCCATAAATGTAGTATCTTTCAGAAAAGTTAAAACCGTTCTCGATTGTTGTAAGGCTTGTTTGGGAATCGTTGTTTCTTTAAATTCGAGTGAATCGATCATATCAACAAGCAGATCGATACTCATCATTTTAGGGCGGGTTTTATAGCGTTCTTCATTTGTTTCAGAAAAACCAAAAGCACCTAAATTCATTGCTAACTGATACTCCTGAAAATGGGTTCTCATGTGTTGATGTTTCTTCCTTTCTTTAGGATCGTTGTGGCGCATTTCTTCGTATTGCCAGCCATCGTATAATTCAAAAATAAGATAACGTTCATCAGGTGTAACCTTCATAAAGCCCTTATTTGCAGCAAGCACATTACTCACACTTGTTGTAGCGCGGGTTTTGTCCCAGATCTTTATATCATGAATTGTTTGATTATCTGCATCTTTTTTACCAACCAGGATATTATAACCATCTATCTCCTGATAGATCATTCCTTCTCTGATATTAAGTGCAGGTTTTTTCTTAACGATCGAAGTTAATATTTGTCTGAATTTCAGATTCGTGTAGGGCAGAACATTGTCAGAAAAATAATAAGTCAAGCCAGAAAAAAACATCGACACGATTAACAGAGGCATCATAAATCGTTGTAAACTAATGCCTGCCGATTTAAGCGCCACTAACTCGTAATGTTCCCCTAATTCTCCGTAAGTAATGATCGAGCCAATTAATAATGCAAGCGGAAAAGATAACGGTACAGTGCTAGCAGATAAATAGAAGAATAATTCGAGAATAACAGATAACTCCAATCCTTTACCAATCAGATCATCGACATACATCCACAAAAATTGCAGATCGAATACAATGAGCGCAACAAAGAAAGTTACTAAAAAAGGACCAATAAAGGACCTTAAAACGAGTATGTCTATCTTTTTCAAAACTCAGCAAAGTTCAGAAAAAAACGCTATAATGTTGTTATAAAAGCGTTAAATAAATCATCTGTCATTGACCACCAATCATCAATCGTAAAACTAAGCATAGGAGGGTACGATATAAATAGAATCCTCTACTATTTTTTCTATCTCCTCTTTTATCTGAGGAAGAGATTCGTAAAGTTGTTCATAAGAATCAATTACAAAATATTGCTTCTGATAACTATCTTTAATGTAAGGGGTTTTAAAAATTTCTTTCACATCATAAGGCACATGAGTTGCTTCATTACTAACACAATATCTCGATTCTCCCGATGATGATGAAATTCCAGCACCATAAATTTTTAATTCACCATCTTCCTGTATCATACCAAATTCTACGGTGTACCAATATAAACGTGCTGCTACTTCAACAACATTAGGGTTTTCGATATGCTCAAGAACAATATCACTCAGTTCAGATAAGTAATTACAAAAAGCAGGTACACTTAACATTGGAACATGTCCGAATATGTCATGAAACATATCTGGTTCTTCTAAATAAGCTAACTGACTTTTTTTACGTAGCCAGGTTGTTGCAGGAAACTCTTTATTGGAAAGATGTTCAAAAAATGGCTTATTATCTATTAGCCCGGGAACTACAAAAACGCTCCATCCAGTAGAAGCTAATAATCCTTCATTCACTCTATCAAAAGTTGGAACTTTATCAGCTTGAAAACCTACGATTTTAATACCTTCTAAAAAATACGAGGTAACCTTATCTGGTAAATGAGACATTTGTTCTTTGTAAAGTATAGACCAAACATCATGATCCTCTGGTGTATATTTACTGTATTCTTGCCTCATATATATATTTGAAATTTATTAAATAAACGCTATTTAATTTCAAGTGTTGCAAAAATAATGCAAATTTTGACGAGCTATTAGATTATGTCAATTTATTAATTTGAGAGTTTAGGAGTTTTTGAATTTTCAAGTTTTGGTATTGTCATTTTAGGAAAGACATTAAATTCTTTGAAAAATTGACTATTCATACCAATTGCCTTAAGTAAATTGTGCACGATTACAGATTGAATTTCCTTGTCAGTTTCTATTATGCTTCACTTAGTTGTTTGAAGGATTTATTCTTAAACATCTTAAACCATGTAGTTCTAATTTTAGCAATATCTTTTTCCTTTTTGTTTTGAGTTAAATTTCTTTTTTGAGCTGTATTTAAGTGATCACTATCAATAATTAACTGAAGTTCTTCCTGATTAAACTCATAAAAAAAACTTCTGAACTCAATAAATTTAACTAACAGTTCAAAATCAATTATTGAAAATGCTAATTGGCTAGCTGTTTCATGTGTTAAGGCTAATAGTAAGTTCTCAGCTTTAACAGTATAAACCTGAATATCGTCAAAATCATAAGTATCCGGCAATTGACTTATAGCACTTTCAGAATTAAGTTTTTCAAGTCTTTTACTTATAGATCGTAGTTCTTTAATGATTTCATTCAACTCTTGCATAAATCGTTATATAAACAAGATAAATATATAATGATATTCATAGTTTTCGTCAATATTATTAAAGAGATTCACTAAGTAAAATAAATTCTTATGAGTTATCGATCCCTTACTTTATGTTACTATTTTTCAAGGATAACTATAGGATATGAAATTTTAGTCTTTAATTCTAAGAATTTTAAACCCAAGTAAGAAAAAATATATAAACATCATCATGGTTAGCCCTCCAGTGAGCATAAAACTACCTGTTACCATTAAATCTAAGACTCCACTTATATATCCAATTAATGCTACTAAACCTATAGCCATTCCCACGACACCAAATATTTTGAATTCTTCAACCTTGTTAAGATCTATGCTCAATAAACCTGTACCTAGTAATAAGTGGGCAAAAGCAAGTCCACCAAAATTAACAGCAAGCTCGTGAGTATAAGTACCTAAAACACTCCATGAATTTTTTACTGAGTCAGTAGCTTCCAAAATTTCATGACAAACTAAAGGAAGGAAAAGACCATCAATTACTGCTCCGATGTTATACAATAACAAACCAATACTTAACACTATCAATGCTGGAATAGAAAAATCAGATCGCTTATATCTATTTATCAATTTGTATAAACCATAAAAACCAATCATTAATAGTGGTGTGGCTAAAAATACCATAATATGAGAAATATACCAGCCCGAAGAATGGGCAGCATTTATCGTATCTTCTAAACTATGTGGAGGAAAATTCTCTAACATTTTGATACCATCACTCATGGCAATAGGTATCATTCTTGTTATTTGTAAAAGCCCCCCTAAAATTAGTCCGATTCCAAAAATTTTATTTTTCATCTAACAAAGTAACTTTTAACTTAATATATGGTTTTCAAATATTGATTTTACAAAGTTGGTTTTTATTTCCTTTTTTGAAAAGGAGTATAAGTTCATTAATAGGTAAGAAAGGTTCAATCTATAAAATCACTGATGTATTATCCTCTTTTATAGTCCATTTTTCATTATTCTTTATGTATTTGAAAACACGTATATGTTCTTGTTTTCCATAAAAGGGATGTATAAAATCAATAGGAAATACAAAAGAAATTTGAAGTAAGCTGTCTGTTTGATGGTAATATAAAATTGTTGCATCAAGTCTTGGCAATCTATTTTTTACTTCCAAATCTATTAACATTTTTCTCAAACCCTTTTTTGCTAAATCTACAACAACCTCATTATCAGTTAATTTTTCGCCTAATAAAATGAAAATATTTTCACCATTCATAGTTTTCCCTTTAGCAGTTCCATCTTCATTAAATGTTAAATAAATATTTTTTGCTTTAAAAGTTCTTCCAGTTTCATTTTCAGCATAATTAAATTTTATAACACTTTCTTTTCCATTTACATGATAGTATATTCTCATTTCATCTCCTTCGATCTCAGCTAATCTTATGACACCTATTTCATTATCTATGACAATACCATATTTGGCAGAGCTATCTATTATTCCTTTCATTTTTTGTAATATTTGCATAACTAATTAGTAACCTTATCAAACACTAATTAATATAAAATTATTAAGAATATAGAATCAACTTATGGACAAAAAGGCCAAGTTAGAGGATATAGAGTTCACAAAGAATGAGCTAAATAAATTTAAAAAAATTGGTAATAAAATGTATATAAAAATTGGATCTATTGATGGTATTTTATAAACTGAGCTCGGTAAATAGTAGGCGTTAAGCTTGTGTGTTTTTTAAACATTCTGGCAAAATATTGTGGATCATTATATCCCAATTCATAGGCAATTTCACTAATAGATAAGTCCGAAATCCTTAATAAGTGTTCTGCTTTTTCGATTCTTCTTTTTGTGATATAATTCAATGGAGTATCATTGAACAACTTTTTAAATTCACGCTTAAATGTAGAGAGGCTCATCTGACATAGCTTGGCAATATCTTTTGCTGCTAAATTAGAATGTAAGTGTAATTCAATTACTTCTTTAATATTTATCGTACTTGTTGAATAAAGGTTTTTTACAAGCTCTAATACAGATTCAACATTTTTTGATTGAATAAGTAGTAATATTAATTCCTTAATTTTAAGCTCTAATAAATCATCATTAACAAGAGTAGGATTTTGAAAATAAAACTCAAATGATTTTATAAATTCTGAAATTATTTCTGAGTCAACTATCTTTTTTGCCTTAACATTAAAAGCATCTTCTATGATTTTAGTAGGTAATTCCTTCTCGTAAATTTGTTTTAGAACATCTGGATATAAGTGAAAAGCTATTACTTCTACCTCTTTATCATTTTTTAAAAACTCAACAAAAAAGGTATCACATTGAAATAAGACTGCCTCTCTTGATTCTACTTTTAGTTTTTCTAAAGAAGAATGAACATTAGCAGAAGTATTTTTAATATACATAAAGCAACCCTGATTTTGAAAAACTCTTTCATGTGTAATAGGTGGCTGAATGATCGCTCTTTCAACCAACACTTTACCTTTATATTCAAACGAGTGTGTTTTCCTTATCATTTATTCTCATCTACTTCTTCTCAAAACGAAACTTAGCCCAAACAGGAAGATGATCCGAGATTTTCTTGGCTTCTTTATTCGTTTTAAAGGCACGTGCAAAATCAACGGTTCCTCTTTCTAACAATTTCATATCTTCCGATTTGAAATATATATTATCATAAGGTTCATTCAAATGTGAAGAATTATCATCAGGAACGCCTTTCGTTTTTAAACTTGTTGGGTAATTAGGTAAACAGCACTCGTAGCCTTCGTCAATAATTCGCTGAATACCCTTAGTATGTACATCCTGGTTAAAATCTCCAAGAATCATCCAATTTCTTTTAGGATCTTTACGAATGAGCTTAGGTATTTGACCAGCTTCTTTGGACGGATTTTTCTTTGTAGGCACTAAATGACAATTTACCAATACTAGCTCATTGCCCAGATCATTTTCAAATACAGCGATATAAGGCTCTCTTTCTATTCCTTCGTCTAAAGCTTTAGCAAGTGCAGCCTTCCCTACCCTTTTAACCTTATCGGTTCTCCAGAGATAGGCATAACGTTCTGATGTTTGAGGGTTAGAACTATTGGTTCTGTCGCTAACAACATAATCCCATTTTGTTCCTTTTCTGCTTAGTGCATCAGCTAATAAAGAAACTCCTTTCGCTCCTTTTCTTATGTTTATTTCCTGAAGTGCAAGCAAGTCAAAATGTCGAAGTATTCCCGCCATAAAATCGATTCGTTCATAATCATCACTATCGAAATTATAAACATTCCAGGAAGCCACGGTTATTTCATCTGACTTAGAATTATGAGCTGGTGCTCTGTAATCTACAGGAAGTTCCTTTTCAGAAAAAGATTCCCAACCAAAGGTGGCAAGCACCTGACGGGTTTGTTCCGGTCCTAAAAAGAACCATATTCCGCCCAAACAAAGCAGAATTACAACTATTTTAAGATATGTTTTTATCAATTTACTAAATTTCTTCAGTTAAAAATCTCAGTGTATCAACACCATCAGCATAATCCCACAGATCGGGAGACTGCGCTTTACCAAATGGAATACAGCTTTCAGAATTACCTACTATACACTGTATATCTACAGCTGCCTCATTTAATTTTAAATTTAAGACCTCTCGATCTTTATAGCGTTCAAAATGCAAAACCGCTAATCTTGAAAAAAGCGATTCATCTTCTTTCATTATAAAAAAATCATTTGCAAAATGCTTGTCTTGATTCATTAAATATAAAGCAAGATTATAATCGAAGTTATTTGCGTATTTATGATGATTTTTTAATTCAGATAAATATTGAAAAGATTCAAACACCTTACTTACTTCGTATTGCTCCGGAATAAACAATTTAGAAACGTTTCGGCAGCCCAAACCGAAGTAGGCAAAAACATCATCTCCTAAAGCCTTAAGTTCATCGTCTGTTTCACTTCCATCAATAATAGCAACTGAGGTTCTGTTTTTTCTCAATAATAAAGGTACATTCCTGAAATAATATTCAAAGTAACGAGCCGAATTATTACTACCTGTTGCAATTACAGCTTCATGCCCTTTAAGCATGGGAAGTATTTTAATGAATTCTTTACATCTTGAATCACTTTCGCATAATATGTTAACAATAAGCTTCATCAATTCTTCATCTTTAGAAGAAAGTTTGAGCAATGCCTTGTGTCCACTAATAAAAACGGCAATCAGATCATGAATACCTACCAATGGAATATTACCAGCACAAATGACTCCAATATTTTTACTTTCTGATGAAAAGTTTTCTTTACGATAAAGCTCAACCCATTTATTCAGATTTTCTTCCTTCAGATAACTATTAGCAATTGCCTGAATTGACCTTTTCTGATTTTCTATTGTAAACCAGGGATTCTTTCTTTTCGCTTTATGTAATACAGATTCGTAAGTTTCTGTATTTTCCAACAAGTTTTGCCCTAAATTTGCAAGTAGTTGAATTCGTTCTTCGAGTTCCATATTAAACTTTTAGTTTTTTAAGCGGTTAAGAATACGAATATGCTTAAATATTTATTTCTTAATGCAAAACAATTAAAAAAAATTAGCAATGGCAATAATGATTACAGATGAATGCATCAATTGCGGTGCATGTGAGCCGGAATGCCCTAATAATGCAATATACGAAGGTGGTGTTGAATGGGCAATGGCCGATGGAACAGGTGTTAAAGGTGACTATACATTAATTAATGGAGAAACGGTAGATGCTGATGATCGCCTTGAACCAGTTGATGAAGATGTATATTTTATAGTTTCTGATAAATGTACCGAATGTAAAGGATTCCACGAAGAACCACAATGTGCGGCGGTTTGTCCGGTCGATTGTTGTGTTCCCGATCCGGAACAAGTAGATACAGAAGAAGAATTATTAGCACGAAAAGAAAAATTACACCTTGACGATTAGTTATTTTAAAACTCAAAAAGAAAAGCCCTGGTGCTATTAATTAGTATCAGGGCTTTTTTGTTGCTTAATTTTTACATTGCTCTAGTGAACAATAAAGGTTTTTTGCTCACTCTTTTCTTTGTTATTTAATTGTAGAATATAAGTACCACCACTCAACGAACTGATATCGATCATTTTATTATTATCTCCTATACTTGTCTTAATATTTTTCTGTAAAACCAATTGTCCAACTACATTAAAAATAACAACTTCTAATGCTTGTATATTGTTGCTTGTAAAATTCAAATTTATGAAGTCTGAACTTGGATTTGGAGAAATATCAAACACATCAACGTTAAAATGTCGGTCTATTTCTATAACATTATATTCTTCTACTTTACCAAATATATCTGTTACATTCAAGCGATAATAGTATTTGCTTTCCTGTAAATCTTTATCTACAAATTCGTAATTAAAAGGAGAAGAAGTGTTCCCATAACTATTTAACTTTCCTATACTTTCAAAAGTGATTCCATCTTTAGATCGATAGATTTCAAAAAAATCATTTTCAAACTCTGATAATGTTTTCCATTTCAAGACATTGCTCTCGTTTTCAGATCTTCCAATGAAATAAGCTAAATCAATCGAAGTTGTGGTACATTCAATTGTTCCTGAATAAGTTTGACTACATAAGGTCTCATTATCGGTTACAATTACTTCAAAGTATGGTTCTTCTTTAGAAAAACTAACTGAAACTGTATTCGAGAAAGTACTTGTTGTACCATCTATTGTATAGGTATAATCACCATCGGGTAAAGTTATGATAACTTCATTATTCAAATCATTACACTCAATGGTTGGTTGAATATCTAAATGACTACAATCAACTCCTTCCTGCGAGTAGAAAGTTCTGGCAAAGACAACATTATCAGCCTGAAACTCGATAAAGTTTTGAGTTACTTCAGCATCTGATATAATATCACCGTTGGTAGCGTCGATATTAAATAGGCGGTTTGTGCCATTATTATCGATTCCGCTTACAATATAGGTTTGTGATTGATATTCAAAAACAGCAGATCCCACCACAAAAGCACTTAAATTATTACTAAGATCTGATATAACTGTAACATCACCAGTAGTAAAATCTATTTCAGCTAATTGAGCATTGTTACCATTTGCTGTACGGTATAAACCAATCAGTTTGTCGTTTAGTAAATTGTAAGACAACTCATTTATATTACCTGAAAAAGCAACCTCATATAAAACATCACCATTAATTGCGTTAATAGTAAATAACTTTTTAACACCGGGAGGCGTAACACCAACAATAAAATATCTGTTAAAGTTAGAATCGAAACAAGAAGTACCAAGCACAGTCGCTGAAATATTACTTAAAGTACTGATATAGCTTACTTCCGCCGTATTAATATCTACAGAAACAAAATCGTCGCTTATTCCATTATATTGTAAACCATAAAGCTGCGAAGTTTTAAGATCGAACTCCATTTCTTTCGCGGTACCATCTATCACTGGAATTAATTCTGCTGTTCCATCGTAAATATCAACTTTACATAAGCTTAATTGCCCACTTCCATTGGCACCATAAAATAAATATTGAGCATTTCTTGAATCTAAAGTAGAACTACCAACATATACGCCTTCAATATTTTGTATTTCAATAGAATTTTCGATCGAAGCAGACTGAGCATTTATATCAACAAAATATTGATTGCCCTGATAAGTTCCTAAACTATCATTAAAACTTTCAAATTCATAGTATAATCCATAAAGCTGTGCTTGTTGAGCCCAACTTTCAAAATTTAGATTGAATAGGATAGCTAAAACCAAAAGAGTAAATTTTAAACTTTTCATCCTATTTCTTTATATTATTAAAAGTCAAATAGATGAAGAATGTACAATTAAAAGCTTGAAATTGTTTTAACAAAAAAATAGCCCTATTACTAAAATTATTGTAATACAATTTTAACTTTAATATATCGTACATTTATGAGAGCGAGAGCTACTATCAAATTAAGCCCAACAAACGAGTCATGCCCCGAAAAATAGGGAGGTGTCTATATTTCGACTTCATTACATTACGCTCAATATGACACGATCATTTGTACGTTTTTTAATATTTAAATTTGTATAAGATCAGTTCGACAAGCTCACTGATCGTATAAGTTCGGTAGCTGAGTATCATCTAAGCCTCTTGTCAAAATATCGCAATCAGTTTTCGTAATAAACTCTAATTCTTAAATAAAAAAGCCCAAACCAAATTAATGATTCAGGCGAAAAAACTACTGTCAATTTAATACAAACTAAAACATATCGTGGTGCATATATTTCAATTTGTGCAACAAAATCCTTTTAGGCATCCTGCTTATTTGATAATACTAAAAGATGTAGTAAGTAAGCGAATATTGGACTTGTAATTGTAACTCCAACAATATCAACTAGTGTAAAAAATCCATAAAAAGTCAATGCGTACATTCCGATGAAGGAAACAAGAATCGTAGTAAACATTACGGCATGGAAAAATATTTCTTTATTAAACGGATAAGAATTTCTGTTTGACCAAGAAAAAGCAGCCTCTGTTTGTCCGTTAGAAAGTTGTAAACTTGTTTTACCATTAACTACTACATTTATTAGAACAACATTCAATAATAATAGCGCCATAATAATTAGTCCCCACTCTCCCACCGTAGGAACATCATCATTAACGACAGGCACATACTCAAAAGTTCTAACACAGAAAGGATTTTCTGGTGCTGCATCCACTCCGAATGCCGCTCCGAATTGTGAAGCTGCTGCATATAATGTATTGGTTGAAGGATCAAATGAAGCTCCTGATGCATCTGCTATATCCGAGGCAATTTGTGTTTGAGTTCCCGTTGTTGGAGAATTTAAAACGATCTGTGTAAAAGTTCCATTTGGACCAGGTGTGAATGCATCATTATCACAATAGTACATAGTATTGTTTCCAATCCAGGTTAACCCATCGGCTGGTACTCCATTATCACCTCCTGCGAATGTTACCTGCTCTACTGTACCTGAAGTTCCGTCTGCATTGATCGGTACAAACCATAACAGATCACTCTGTGAAGCATAAATTCCATTGCTTTGGTTGAACACGATTCCTCCCATGCCGAAGCCTCCATCTGCCCATTGTGCATCATCTGCCCATACTGAAACGGTATTCGTTGATGGATCTATTTTTATAATTCTTGAATCTGGTCCTATGTCTGAAACGTAATAATTACCATTACTATCCAAGTCTATTGCATGTCCTACACAACCAGTTGGTAAAGTCCATGAATTAACCAATGCCCCACTTGACAGATCATAAGCATTTACTGCTCCTGCTGATGCTGTTGATGGATCGAAATCCCAGGCAATATTAACACATGCCAGCAGTACATTATTGGCTGCATCTACACGTAAACCCCATGCTGTTGGCAAACTGCTTGTTGATGGCGGTACAAATTCTGAAATGGCTCCACTTGACAGATCAACCTGAGTTATGGCTCCAGAGAAAAAGTGAGAAGCATATAACTGACCATCGTGTACAATTATATCTTCAGGGAATACATTGTCTCCTAAGGATACACAATCATTTTCCTGAGCGAACACATTAATTGAAAAGAAAATTAATAATGCTGTAAGAACTGAATAAATCTTCATAATTAAAAAATATTTGAAATGTAAATTTCTTAAGAATGATAGATTTTGTTAATACCAAAAATACGAATTATAAACCATTTTGATAATTCTCCCTGAATTGCTTGGGAGTCAGATCGGTATATTGCTTGAAAAGCCTGGTTAAGTGGTGCAGTTCTTTGAAATTCAGTTCGTAAGCTATTTCAGAAATTGATTTATTTGAATAAAGCAATTCACTTTTTACCTCACTGATAATTCTTTGTTTAATTAAGTTGGTAGCAGATAAGTTATAATGTAGTTTAATCACCTTATTCAAGGTAACTCTACTTACATTCAGCATTTCAGCATAATCGGAAACCCTGTGAAACTTATGAAAATTCTCTTCTAATTTCATTTTAAACTCTACAATGGTCTGATTATATTGTATATCCGTTTCAATATTATGATATGCGCAAAACTCTCTGTTTAACTTGGTGAGAATATAGTACAGAATTGATCGCAGTAAATGTTCACTATCTTCTTTGGTATGGTGAATCTCCTGTTGCATTTCTCCAAAGAAATTATTGATCAGTGCGAAATTATCAGAAGTTAATTTTAGAGTACTTGTATGATAAGGATTAAAAAAATACTGTAATCTGTAAGCAAAGAATTTATCTTCAAAAAAATCACTTAGAAAATCATTTTCAAATATTAGAAAAAAGCCTCTTATATCGCTCTCATTAACAAACCATTTTCTTTTTTGAAAAGGGCTAATAAACAGAAATTGATTATCATGCATGGTGAATTTCTTGGTATCTAAAATAAGCTCACCACTAATTTTAGAGAAGACCATTACCTCAAAAAAATCTGTACAATGCACTTTATCACTAAAGTCAAAAAAAGGCACTTCTTCAATTTTACCAATTTCCATTAACAAGCCATTGTTAAATTTTTCTTTATTGAATTTGTAAACCTTCATTGAATGAATACCAAGCTTATAGAATTATGAAAAAAGTCTGCAAAATTTTGTCAGCTCTCTTGAACTCCCAGACAAACTTTAAGCAAATTAATTAGTATAATACAATTTTAACTTTAATATATCGTACATTTATGAGAACGTGAACCACTATCAAATTAAGCCCAATACACAAATCATCCCGCGAAATATAGGGAGATGTCTATATTTCGACTTCATTGCATTGCGCTCAATATGACACGAAAATTTGTACGTTTTTTAGTTTTTAAATTTGTATAAGTGTGGCAAATATGTAAAAAAATAGAAAAAATCACAAAAAAAATCCCTTCCAAGAATTACTCGAAAGGGAAATATGATAATTAGAATTATAATTAAATTCAAGCATTTTCAAGCTCAAACTCTCTAGCTGCCAGGTAACGTTCAGCTTCTAAAGCAGCCATACAACCTGTTCCTGCAGCAGTTACAGCCTGACGGTAAACATGGTCCTGAACATCTCCACCAGCATATACACCGGCAATATTAGTTGAAGTGGTATCAGGTTTAGTTATTAGATAACCATTGTTGTCCATATCCAACATACCTTTAAAAAGATCAGTATTAGGTTTATGACCAATTGCCACGAAAAAACCTGTTAAAGGAATTTCTGAAACCTCCTGTGTTTTATTATTGATGATCCTTGCTCCTGTTACACCATCGTCTCCCAAAACCTCCTGTGTTTCTGTATTCCAGTGAACAATAATATTTTCAGCTTTATGTACACGTTCCTGCATAATTTTAGAAGCGCGCATTTCATCACGACGAACCAGCATGTGCACTTTACTACAAAGTTTTGATAAGTAAAGAGCTTCTTCAGCAGCGGTATCACCAGCACCAACTACAGCTACATCCTGTCCTTTATAGAAAAACCCGTCACATACCGCACATGCAGAAACACCTCCACCTGCATCTCTTAATCTGATCTCTGATTCAAGACCTAACCATTTAGCTGAGGCACCAGTACAAATAATTACTGTTTCTGCTTCTATGCTTGCTTCTTCAGCGTGATCGACAAATATTTTATGTTCCCCTTCTTTCAGATCCACTTTTGTAACCATTCCAAATCGAATATCGGTTCCAAAGCGTTCAGCTTGCTTACGAAAATCTTCCATCATTTCTGGTCCCATTATACCGTCAGGATAACCCGGATAATTTTCAACTTCTGTTGTATCCATTAATTGTCCTCCCATTTTCAAACCAGTGATCATTACCGGATTAAGCCCTGCTCTTGCAGCATAAACAGCCGCTGTGTAACCAGCAGGTCCAGAGCCAATGATTAAGCATTTGATTTTTTCCATTTATAAAAAAGTTATTTTAAAAACATTGCAAATTTAACAGTCTTATGATTGTAACATGCTTAAAATAAGCTAAAAGTGAAGTTCTAATATTCTGTAGTGGTTGATATTGAGTGATTTTTTTATTTTATATCAATATTATTATCTTTCTTTTTTCAGAAAACGATTTTAGACGATAGATGTAATGGGCAACAAACTTGTAGATACTTTAAAGAAATTCAGTTGGTCAAGAGACCAACTTAGGTACAGACTTTTGTTGGTCTCTTGACCAACAATATAATGTCCATCAATTGCTTACCCACTACAGATAAACATTAGACAACCTAAATGTGATTTTTAGTCAGCTTTTGAAATATTCTAACATCTATTGTCCGATTTCTAATTTCCTTTTTAAAATCATTCGTAAGGTAACATGACCTAATATTCTTTACGCTTTACACCAACATATTTAAAGCTATTTGTAAATCTGCTAACAAGTATATTCAACAATAAAAAGCAACTGATTCCCAGAGCAAAACGGCTGATGATATCGCCGTATCTTGTAAAAAAAGTAAACTCATTATTAGCTAATATTGTACTTCTTACAACCGCATCGGTATTATAATTGGTAGCCTTGTGTATTATCCCTTTCTGATCTATAAAACAAGAAATCCCGGTATTGGCAGAACGAGCTATTGCTCTTCTGTTTTCAATAGCTCTTAATGAGGCATATTTTAGATGTTGTTTGTAACCGGGTGTTTCTCCCCACCATGCGTCATTCGTTACAATAAATATTAAACCAGCCCCTTTGTTGATATATTCAGTACAATATTCAGCATAAACCGATTCGTAGCAAATTACAGGCGCTATGCCAATAGAATCTTCATTAAAAAACACTTCTCTGTCTTCCTGCATTCCTAAGCTTCCGGCAATTCCACCCAGATCGATCGCAAAATTACTTAAGAAACCAAAAAGCCCCGGATAAGGCATTCTTTCGACTCCCGGAACCAGTTTTGATTTTATATAATGTTCTACTTCAATATTTTTTGCATTCAGTTCAATAGCAGCATTATAAACATCGTAAAAATTACCATTTTTACTTCTCATTGGGCGAGCAGTGATCGAGCCTTTTTCACCTTCGTATAATTGTAGTGTTGTAGCTCCGGAAACCAAGGTTAATTCAGGAAATTCTTCTAACATTTTTCTTATAGAGCGGATGGCAAAATTACTTTCAAACTGATGTAACCAAATAGATTGAGGAATTGAAGTTTCAGGCCAAACAAGAAAATCAGTCTCAGTATCTAATTCTGAGATAGAAAGATTCACAAATTTTTCCATTTGTTCATATTTCTGCGAACGATCCCACTTTTCGTAAGGGTCTATATTGGGTTGAAGCACAACTATATCTACTGGTTTTCCTTTTTCCTCATAAGTATTATAGATAATTATAGAAACGGAAAGAGGAATTATCAGTAACAGAAGTGGCTTCCAGAGTGATTTAGCGAAAAATTGAAATACCTGAATAAAACTAGTTTCATCGGGTAATTTTTTTGTAGCATTTTTAAAGGTTGAAAACAACAAAAGGTTTACTAACAGTATCCAGAGTGTTCCACCAGAGTTACCTGTAAATTCATACCACTGAACTAACTGAGGGAATTCGGCAAACACATTACCAAGTGTCAGCCATGGCCAGGTAATTTCCCAATTCTGGTGTAAGTATTCAAAGCTTAACCAAAAGCTGACAAAAGCGGTATAACCTGCTGTATTTCCAAACCTTTTTTTACAGGATTGGAATAAGAGCAAGGGAATACTCATAAATAAAGAATTAAAAATAAATGCCATTATTGCACCTCCTAAAGAAGCATTTTTAACCCACCACGTTGTTAATATGTTCCATGAAATGAAGAAGGTATAAACTAGACTAAAAAAGCGAAGTTTCTTCCGGTTATAATCATTATTTGCAATATTTTCTTCTATAAACAGTATTGGAATCCATGCAATAAAGATCAACGGAAATAGAGGTGAAGGAGGCCAGGCAGCCCATGAAAGCAATCCACCTAATATTGCTAAAAGAAATTGTGAAAAATATTTTTGCATAATTTACATCAAGAAAATGTTCAGCTAATTTACTGACTAAATTCCAGCACCTTTCTTCAATTGTTTAAGGAATTCACTTGCGAAAATAAAATCCTGAAGTTCATTGTTTCCACTAGTAATAATTTCCTGTGAATTACCTTCCCAATTCTTATAACCATCTCTGAGAAAGACAATCTTTTGCCCCATTCCCATTACAGAATTCATATCGTGAGTATTGATAATCGTTGTAATTTTATACTCTTCTGTAATCTCAGAAATAAGCGCATCGATAGTTAGTGAGGTCTTCGGATCCAATCCTGAGTTCGGTTCATCACAAAATAAATACTTAGGCTTTAAAACGATAGCACGTGCTATCCCTACCCTTTTCATCATTCCCCCTGAAATTTCTGAAGGGAATTTATCATTAGCACCAACAAGGTTCACTCTTTCTAAAACTTCGTTAACCCTATTGATCTTTTCCTTATAGTTTTGGTGCGTGAACATATCCAAAGGAAACATTACATTTTCCTGAACTGTCATAGAATCGAACAAGGCACTTCCCTGAAAAAGCATTCCAATATCTGTTCTTAATTGCTTTTTAGCCTTTTTATCCATTTTGTTAAGGCTGCGTCCATCATAGGTAATATCTCCCTGATCTATATCGAAAAGTCCGATCATACATTTAATGAATACGGTTTTACCAGAACCAGAAGTGCCAATTATCAAGTTTGTCTTTCCTGATTCAAATACCGTACTTATTCCTTTTAGTACGTGCTTATCATCAAATGATTTATGTATGTTCGTAACCTCTATCATTAAGTCATTAATTGTGCAATTACATAATCTGCTACCAATATTAATATACTTCCCTGAACAACAGCCCGAGTACTTGCTTTACCAACTCCCAAAGAACCACCTTCAACAAAAAAGCCATGATAACAAGCAACAGAAGTCAACAAGAATGCGAAAACTGTTGCTTTAACTAACATCATAACGACATTGAAAGGATCGAACCACGACATCATTCCTTTCATAAAAACAGTAAAGGTTACTCCATTTGCCAAAGAAGCTAATAAACCACCCAGCATTCCCAGGGCGGCAGAAATAATAATAAGTAAAGGAATTACAATTATAGAGGCGAGTATTTTAGGAGCAACTAAATAAGAAGTCGTATTTACTCCCATTATCTGCAAAGCATCAATTTGTTCAGTAATGCGCATACTGCCTAATTCAGAAGCTATATTAGAACCTACTTTACCCGCTAAAACCAAACAAGAAAAGGTAGGCGCTAATTCGATTAACATAGAACTTCTGACAATAAAACCAATATAATACTGAGGGACAAAAGAATCCTGCAATTGATAAGCAAACTGAACTGCTGTTACTGCTCCGATAAAAATCGAAATAACAGCAACGATCGTTAGTGACCCAACTCCTATTTCATACATCTGACGCATGAGCTCACGCCAGTACATAGTTTTTCGCTCGGGACGAGAAAACATATTAAATAGCATGATAAAGTACCTTCCTAAATGAAACAGAAACCTCATAAAATAATATTCACTTCAAATTTATAATCTTTTAGCTAAGAACTTATTTTTTAAGAAAACTTTATTATAGTGTACAGAAAAAAATACACTTTACCAGATCATCAAAAACCAACATAAAAGACTGTAAAACAACAACTTAAACAAAAAAAAGCTTCTATATATAAAAAGTTGGCACGGTAAATGAAATATATTCGCTGAGAGAAAAAGCTAATTATGAAGTTCTGCAATTTAAAAAATTGTTTCTTCTTACTAATAATTCTTAGTACAATAACTGCATCCGCTCAGGGAAATCTGATGAAGCGAGCTGATGAAAAATATCAGGATTATAAGTACTTTGAAGCTATCGAATTGTACAAAGAAGCGATAGAAAAAAAGAAGAAAAGTGCTAAAGAAGCATATCCTAAGATCGCTGACTGTTATTATAAAACAAGTCAGTATCGGAAAGCATCGTTTTGGTTTAAGAAAGCTGTTGACAGCTACCCGAATAAGCACAATTACAAATTCAATTATGCTCAGGCATTAATGAGTAATGGTGAATATGAAGAAGCTTTGTCTAACTTTAAAACTTACCAGAAGAAAGCTCCAAGTGACAGACGTACAGGTCATTTTATAGAATGGTGTTCCAATATTGATAAGTACATTGCAGATTCTTCTAAGTATCAGATCAAGAAATTGCCTTTTAACTCAAAAGCTCATGAATTCTCTCCGACCTTTTACAATGGAGGTTTGGTATTTACTTCAGACAGAACAGATCGAGAAAAATCAGCTAGTGGTCAGGATGAAATTTATACTGACTTATACTTTGTAGAACTTAATTATGGTTCGAGATGGACGAATGTAGAACGACTTGAAGGTAAAATCGAAGGCAAATACCACGAAGGACAAGCCGTATTCGCTGAAGATGGAAATAAAATGTATTTCAATAGAAATGTAAAAAAAGGAAAACGCAATAGAAAAAGTGGTAAGACTACAAGTGTACTAAAAATTTACGAAGCATCTTGGAAAGATGGGAAATGGGTAGATGTTAAAGAGCTTCCATTCAACAGCAAAGACAATTCTTACTCTGTGAGTCATCCTTCTCTATCTGCAGATGGAAATACGATGATCTTTACTTCAAACAAACCAGGTGGAAAAGGAGGTATGGATCTTTATATTGTGAGAAAGAAAGGCAATGCCTGGGGAACGCCTAAAAATTTAGGTTCAAATGTAAATACAGCCGGCAATGAAGTATTTCCAACAATTCACGACGATGAAACTGTTTATTTCTCCTCTAATGGTTGGGGAGGATTTGGTGGATTGGATATTTTTCAAACAAGAGTTAAAAAAGGGAAGTTTACTAAAGCCCAAAATGTAGGTTATCCTATTAACAGTCCGAATGATGATAGTGGACTGACTTTAGTTCCCAATAAACAGATAGGTTATTTTGCATCTAACAGATTTGGCGGAAGAGGCTTCGATGATGTTTATGAATTATTCATTACTGAAGATAAAGCAACAGAATTACTAGCTGATAAAAATTTGGTAAATGCTCCTAGTCCTATAAAAAGTTCTAAATCGGTTAGTAAAAAGACAACAGTAAAAGAAGAAGTTGTTAATAATACAGAGTCTGAAAAAATAAAAGCAGAAGTAAAAGAAACAGCTCCGGAAGAAATAAGTCTGGAAGAATTGTCAAATAAGGAAGTTTTGACAGGCAAGAATGAAAAAAGCGATGAAAAATCAAAGCGATCTGATGATGAACCAAAATTCAACCCAAAAGAAGAAGTAAATGTATTTGTTCCTAAGAAAGATGATGTTCAAATAGGGCAAGTCTATTATTTGATCGGCTCGGTTATAGAATATGGTAAAGACAGTAATATTATCAAGAATGCAATAGTAGAAGTAATCGATCATACCAATAAAAACAAAGCAGTTCATTATGCTGATAAAGAAGGAAATTTTTATATGAACCTGAAACAGGGGAATGAATATACCATTGTACATACAAGCATGGGGAAAGTACATGATTTCAAGAAAATTGATACTCGTAAAAAGAAAACTTCCGAAGTTACTCATATTGTGCTAAGAGGGAAAAAACCTGAACAGTTACAACAATACGTACATCGTTTGTACAAAAAGCAGGTGAAAGATGATGGCTTAGATCAATTAAGTTCTGAAAACATAGTAAGAACAAGCCCTAAAACCAGCTCAATACAAGCAAGCACGAACGTATATGATTCAACAACAAATTATCCAAGTAGTAATAACACTAATGTCAGCAGCTCGGGCAATTATACATACTTCGACTCGTTTAATTCAGATAGAAGTGTTGTTTACAAAGTGCAGTTAGGTGCATTCAAAAGAGATTTGAGTACGCGTTCTAATTATTTCAGAAAGGCTGAGGAAATAATTGAGAAAGAAGTTGGTCCCAATAGTGTAAACAGATATTTAGTAGGTTATTACACTGATTACTATTCTGCTAAATCATTGAATGAATCTATGAAAAGTAAAGGATTCAATACTGCATTTGTAGCGGTTTATATTAACGGAATCCGACAAGAAAGAAATACGGAAGAAGTGTTGAAAGAATTGGGCATAACTCCCTAATAACTATCTTTAGCAGTATTCCAAATTATTTATACATTTGTAGAAACTAAATTAAAAGTTGAAGTTTTGAGAAGGAGAAGTCGTCAAGCAAGTACTTCCCTTCTTTTTTAAAATAAAAGTTGAAGTTTTGAGAAGGAGAAGTCGTCAAGCAAGTACTTCCCTTCTTTTTTAAACAAAAGTTGAAGTTTTGAGAAGGAGAAGTCTTTTATGTTACTTCCCTTCTTTTTTTATAGCTTTTCCTCAACAAGTTTTAGAATTTCTCTTTCCATATCATTAGCCTTAGCAACCAATTCAGCACCTTCTGTCAGCATTTTGTTTTTGAAATCTTCATCATTCAGATCGGCACAATTGATCTTAACGTTCAAATAAGCACCAATAACGCCTGCACGTGCACACAAAGCACCAACTCCGGCATCAGAAACAGAAGCCTTCAAACCAGATTCAGCCATAGCTTTACATACTTCAAAAGAATCGTAACACAACTCCATAACCCTGAACGGTGTTTCAATCGCTTTTTTAGTGGCAGCTTCTATTGCATTCAAACGAATTGCCTTTTCAGTTTCAGTTGCCTTAGGCATTCTTATCGCCTTTAAGATCAAATTGAAAGCTTGTGTATCTTCATCCACTAAATGCAATAATTCATCTTTAATTTTCTGACCTTTCTCCGCCCAAACAGAAAACTCTTCCCATCTATCGTCCCAACCACGTTTATGAGCTGAAAGATTTGCGACCATGGTTGCTAATGAAGCACCCAAAGCTCCTACATAAGCCGAAATAGATCCTCCACCGGGAGCAGGCGATTCAGAAGCTGTTTCATTTGCAAAATCTGTAAGATCTTTGTTTACCAGTTTATCAGATTCACCTTCTAACAAATATTCGATGATCTTTTTTTGGGGATCAAAAGGGCCTAATTCATCCAAACCCAGAGATTTCACCGCAATCTTGATGATCTCTAATTCATCTATTCCTAAAGACCTTTGTTGTTTTCTTAAAAAATGCTTACCAGCATCGATAAGGGCTTTTTTAGGAACTAAACCAACTAATTCAGAACCAGTAACCCGAATGCCTCGATTTAAAGCACTTTCGCAAACAGCTTCAAAAGCTTCATGCACTGAAGTGATTGAAATATTGGTCAAATTCATAGAAATTTGGGCAACTCCATATTCTTCTATATACCAACCAATTGCTTTGGTTGCTTTTAATTTCCCCGGAATTCTAACAGCTTCACCCTGTTCATTACGAATGACCTTTCCAGTTATTGGATTTCCCTCGCGCTTAACCCTACCGGCTTCCCGAACGTCAAAAGCAATTGCATTTGCTCTTCTAGTTGAAGTTGTATTCAAGTTAATGTTATAGGCAACCAAGAAATCTCTAGCACCTATTGCTGTAACTCCATATTTAGCATTAAACACCGATGGACCGTAATCAGGTTGCCAGTTTGGATCACCCAATTTCTTGGGCAAGCCTTCATATTCACCTGCTCTTACGGTAGAAAGGTTTTTACGTTCCGGTTTAGTTGCTGCGCTTTCATAGTAATAACCAGATAAGCCTAATTCTTTTCCGACTTTTTCACCTAACTTATGCGCCCATTCAGCTGTTTCTTCCATAGAAATATTGGCAATAGGAATAAACGGACAAACATCACAAGCACCAAATCGTGGATGCTCGCCGGATTGCTTCGACATATCTATTAGTTCGTAAGCTTTTTTAATGCCTTCAAAGGCGCCAATTACAACAGCTTCAGGTTCACCTACAAAAGTAACAACTGTTCTGTTGGTGGCTGCACCCGGATCTACATCTAAAAGTTTTACACCTTCAACCGATTCAATCGCATCGGTAATTTGTTTGATTATACTTAAATCTCTTCCTTCCGAAAAATTAGGAACACATTCGATTAATTGCTTCATATAAAAATGCTAAAGCTGTGAAAAAAGTACAAATCTAGGAATATTGGTTATTTATAAAGGAATCTGCGAACAAATCTTTTCTAAATATTGCTTATCAGTTTCATCAAAATCATCGAGCTGGTCAGAATCTACATCTAATACCAATTGTACTTTTCCTTCTTTAAAAACCGGAACAACAATTTCTGATTTAGAAAAAGAACTACAGGCAATATGTCCCGGAAAGGCTTCAACATCAGGAACGATGATTGTTTCTTTTCTTGTATAACAAGCTCCACAAACTCCTTTATCGAAAGGAATTCTGGTACAAGCCAGCGTCCCTTGGAAAGGTCCAAGCACCAATTGTTCGTTCTGAACACGATAAAAACCTATCCAGAAAAAATTGAATGCTTGTTTTAAAACGGCACTTATATTCGCCAAATTGGCAATCAGATCGTGTTCATCTTCAACAAGCGCTGCTATTTGTTTTACAACTCGTTTGTACTTTTCTTCTTTACTTAAATCCGCTTCAAAAAAAATATCTTCAGCCATATCAGAGATAATCGTCTTTTAAACTACAATATTACATCTAAATACTACTTACAAATTGCATATTTTACATTTCGACGAACTTTTAGCCTGAAAATGCCATTAACTTTGAGTTTGTTAAACAGAAATATGTCAGCAAAAGAACAAGAATTACAAGATCAACAAGGTAAAAAAGAACGTCAGAAAATCAATTGGCAATCTTTTCTAAGCATCTACAGCTACGTTCTACCCTATAAGCTCACATTTCTTATTGGAATGGTGTTTTTGGTATTATCGACAGTAACCGCTTTATTATTTCCTGCTGTAATCGGAAGTATGCTCGATGTTTCTATGGGAGGAGGAAATTCTAAGGTAATTCAGCAGTTACAAGGAAATTTACCCAACCTTTCGGTTAACGGCGTAGCACTTATTCTAATGGGCATATTAGTGCTACAAGCTGTATTCTCTATGTTAAAGGTAATCACTTTTGCTTATGTGAGTGAAAACACGATGGCTGACATACGCAAAGACCTGTACTCAAAAATGCTACATTTGCCTTTAAGTTTTTATGATAAGAACAGAGTTGGTGAATTAATTAGTAGAATTACCAATGATGTAACCCAATTACAAGATGCTCTATCCTGGACTTTAGGGGAGTTTTTCCGACAGATCGTAACATTGATCGTCGGTGGGATTTTTATATTCTGGGTTTCTCCCAAATTAAGCCTTTGGATGATCTCCACATTTCCGTTACTGATTATTGTTGCAGTATTTCTTGGTCGATTCATAAAAAGACTATCAAAGAAAACACAAAAAGCCTTAGCAGATGCTAATGTTGTTGCAGAAGAATCATTACAGAATATACAATCGGTAAAGTCGTTTACAAACGAACAATTTGAATATAAAAGATACAGTAAAAGCATTACCGAAGTTGTAAGTTTAGCGCTAAAAACAGCAGCTTTCCGAGGTGGGTTCTTTACATTTTTTATCCTAGGGATTTTTGGTGGTGTTGTTCTGGTATTCTGGAAAGGTGCCAGCATGATCGCTGAAGGAACCCTAACCGTTGGTGAATTGACTTCTTTCATTATCTACACAATTTACATTGGTGGTTCTGTTGGTGGCATTGGAGACATTTACAGTCGAATTTTGAAAGCTGTTGGTGCCACAGATCGTGTGAGAGAAATTTTACGTGAAGAGGAAGAAGATAAGCGTACTGCAGGAACTAGTAGTCTTAGTGGTGATATTGTTTACAACAACATTCATTTCACTTATCCAACCCGTGAAGACATGCCGGTTTTAAAGGGACTCGATCTGAATATAAAAGAAGGAGAAAAAATCGCTTTTGTTGGTGCTAGTGGTGCTGGAAAATCTACGATCATTCAATTATTGATGCGTTTATATGATTGGCAGAATGGTACAATTACTATCAATGGACAATCGATAAAAGATATTCCTTTAAAACAGCTAAGAGATAATGTAGGAATTGTTCCACAGGAAGTGATTTTATTTGGTGGTACAATTAAAGAAAATATTCTTTATGGAAACCCTGAAGCTAGTGAACAAGAGGTAACTGAGGCAGCTAAACAAGCCAATGCTTTAGAATTTATCAATTCATTCCCTGAAGGCTTAGAAACTTTGGTTGGTGAAAGAGGTGTGAAATTATCGGGTGGACAGCGACAGCGTATCGCCATTGCCAGAGCCATATTGAAAGATCCGGCAATATTGATATTAGATGAAGCTACTTCTTCGCTAGATTCTGAATCAGAACGATTGGTACAGGATGCTTTAGATGTTCTAATGGAGGGAAGAACCAGTTTAATAATTGCTCACAGATTATCGACCATCAGAGAAGTGGACTGTATTAACGTTATCGAGAACGGCAAAGTTGTCGAAAGTGGCACACATCATAAACTATTGGAAATTCCTAAAGGAAAATATCGTTCATTTTTGGAATTGCAAAATGAATCGGTAGGTGTTTAATGCTTCTATGTTGGAAGAAATTAATCAAGAAGATACTCCTTATCCAAATCCTTATCACTCTGGATGTTTCACAGAGGCTACTTTAGTTAGGCAGTAGCCATTCTATTAACTTAACTGTGATGTCATCTAAACCGAATTTTTAATAATTTTAATTACATATTGAATTTTTTTTCCTTTCTTAGAGTTGAATATATAGAACTAAACTAAATTCAAGAATGAAAAAGATAGTATTCTTACTGTTTGCTTGCTTTATGCTTGTTGGTTGTGCCGAAGAAAATCAAGCACCACCCAAAGATATTGATGAAGCTGCAGAACGTGCTAAAGATGGAATTGACAAAGTGACTGATAAATTGAGAAAGATTTTAGATAATTCTGATGGAGAAGTTGATAAGCTTAAAGAAATAGTCGATAAAATTGCTGATAAATCTAAAGATGTAAAAGAGGCAGTTAAAGAGAATAAAGGAAAGTGGAAAGAAGAGATCGACAGAATTAAAAACGATCCAAAATTCAAAGAACAAATGGAAAACCTGAAAGAAGATGGTAGTTCCATTTTAAAAGAGTTGGAAGGCTTGGTAAAAGAAATAGCCGATGACATCAAAGAAATTGATGAGAAGAATAAGTGATCGTTAGATTAAAGTTTAAAACGATTTTTGATAGAAACGTAGCATGGCTACGTCTGTACATTGTAAAATAATTGTATGAAAAAAAATCGTTTTAAAGTCTATTATTGAATAATTAAATTTGCGATGTATAATGACATTTTTGTTCATAAAACGACTGTCAACAGATCACAAAACCTTATGGCTTACAATTATGTCGGTTTCCTTTGTAAAAAGTGGACTGATACTCTACTGACTCTTAAGATAAATCGCAATCTAATTTAAATATACTTTCAAACCATTCAGTCAGAAATAACTGAATGGTTTTTAATTTTCAGCTTAACTAATACAATTTAAAAAATATTTTACCGTACATATTTCAATTAAAAGCTCAATTAACTTCGTTGAAAATACTCGCCGTAGCTTAGGCTATGTCTGCGTTTTTCGCCTCAATAATTGAGCTTTTTTCTCAAAATATTTATACGAAAAATTATATTTCAAATTGTATAATTTTGAATAAAAACCTATGATAGAAATAAGCAATTGGATTACCGAAATGACCGGCATATCTTCTTCGATACAACAGAAGATCTTTTCTTCTTTGATGGTCATTCTTGTTATCTGGTTAATTCGCTTTCTTGTTTTTAAATTAGTAGCCCAGATTAAAGATGCCAAGGTCAGATATAATACCCGCAATATTCTCAGCTATGTAATTTATATTCTTGCATTTTTAATCATAAGCAGAATCTGGTTTGAAGGAATAGGTTCATTAGCCACTTATTTCGGTTTATTATCAGCTGGCTTAGCTATTGCTTTAAAAGATCCACTTACCAACTTTGCAGGCTTTATCTTTTTAATATTCCGCCGACCTTTTCAAGTAGGCGATAGAATAGAGATCGGGGATCACAAAGGAGATGTAATAGACATAAGGATATTTCAGTTTTCAATTAATGAAATTGGTAATTGGGTAGATGGCGATCAAAGCACAGGACGCATCATTCACATTCCGAATGCCAATGTTTTTCTTAGTCCTATTGCTAATTATCACAGAGGATTCAGTTATATATGGAACGAAATACCTGTTTTGGTAACCTTCGAAAGCGATTGGGAAAAAGCATTGGAGATACTCGACAAGGTTGCCGCTGAATATGACCCGAAGGTTTCAAGTAATGCAGAAAAAAAGCTAAGAGGCAATGAAACAAAGTCTTTCTTACTCCATTATTCTAACCTGAAACACAAAGTGTACGTAGATGTGAAAGACAGCGGTGTGATGTTAACAATTCGTCATTTATGCACACCACACAAACGCAGAGACGCACGCGAGTTTATCTGGAAAAGAATACTCAAGGAATTTGCTAAATACAAAAACATAGACTTCGCTTATCCTACGGTTCGTCGTTATGACAATAGAATTGAAGGCAAGGAAGCTTTGGGGGATATTGGGGATGAATGATGGGTGATGAGTGATGAGTGATGGGTGATGAGTACATCAACTATCAATTTTCAATTATCAATCATGAATAATAAATGAATGAATGTGTTTATTTTTGCGCTCAAATTTTCAGAAAATGAGCTCTTTAGGCAGACATATTTTAGTAGAATACTACGATTGCAATCCTGACAAAATAAACGATGTACCCCACATCGAAAAAAGTATGATCGATGCTGCAGTTAAAGCAGGAGCAACGATTATCAACTCTAACTTTCATCATTTCTCTCCTTTCGGTGTTTCAGGTGTAGTAGTTATTGAAGAAAGCCATTTAGCCATCCACACCTGGCCGGAATATGGTTATGCAGCTGTTGATATTTTTACCTGCGGAGAAAGTGTTGATCCCTGGATTGCTTATGAGTTTATGAAAAATGCCTTTGAAGCGGATAATGGTTCTGCTATAGAAACCAAGCGTGGCCAAAAGGACCTTCTGGATAAAAAAAGCTGGAAGCCTACGAATGCTATAGAACAAGCCGACACACCTAAGAATTCACGAAATATCTGGTTTACTGAAAGAGATCAGAATACCGCATTCAGTCTGCGACATAAGGGCGATCTGTTATACAAAGGTCAGTCTGATTTTCAGAAAGTTGAGGTATATGACACTTTTGCCTTTGGTCGTTTGCTTACCTTGGATGGGATGATCATGTGTACCGAAAAAGACGAGTTTGGCTATCATGAAATGATTACGCATGTTCCTACCTTATCGCATGGAAAAATGAAACGTGCTTTAGTCATTGGTGGTGGTGATGGTGGTACTGTCAGGGAATTACTACGTCATGAAAATTTTGATGAAGTAGTCATGGTCGAGATAGACGGAATGGTTGTAGATGCCAGCCGTAAATTCCTACCTTCCCTTTCAAATGCCCTCGATCATCCTAAATTGACCTTACTAATTGAAGATGGAATTAAATATGTAAAAGAAAGCCCCGCTGAAAGTTTCGATCTGGTTATTGTTGATTCTACCGATCCGATTGGCCCGGCAGAAGGCTTGTTCAGTATAGACTTTTATCAGCATGTACACAGAATACTCACGCCCAATGGTATTTCTGTTTCTCAGTGTGAATCGCCTTATTATAATGCCGAGGTGAACGAAGCCTTATTTTCTTGTTTTCATAATATTTTCGGCAAGGAAAAAGTTTGGAAATATCTGGCATTCATTCCTACCTACCCTACTGGTATGTGGAGTTTCTCTTTCAGTTCTAAAGGTAATATTCAACCTTCTGATTTTAATGCTGAATTAGCACAGCAATTCACCCAAAAACACAATTTACAATACTATAATGCTGAAATCCACAAGGCTGCATTTGCCTTGCCGAGTTTTTGTAGGTGAAGGATTTGGTGGTTTATTGAAATCTGAAAAATTATAATATGAAAACAAAAAATCCCCAATTTCCGAAGAAAAAGGGGATTTGGCTTACCAATGAGAATAGATTTAAAGCTTAATCAACAATAAATGTGGCTTGCTGTAAATAGTTATTTCCCTCTAATTGTAGAAAATACAAACCACTGCTAAAATCTGATACATCAAGGGTATTATTATTTTCACCCAGTATTCCGTTTAAGATACTTTGCTTTATTAATTTACCAGATATATCATAGATTTTCAGGTTTAGGTTTTCAGCTTGTGTTATTGTGAAATTAATATTGACATAATCAATGGCAGGGTTAGGCATTATGCTAATATCGCCATTCATACCTTCTCGATTCAATGCAATAACTACTGATTTTTCTGCCTTTCCATTTATATCCATAGCGTTTAATTGATAATAAAGAACTGCATCAATAATTTCCATATCAACATATTCGTAAGCTGTTGGTGTAGCACTGTTTCCAACACCGTTTACCTTAGCTATTACTTCAAAGTTCACTCCATCATAAGAACGTAATATTTCAAAGTAATCATTATCGGTTTCAGTGGCTGTTGTCCAGAATAAATGGTTACTGTTTTCTAAGGCCCTTCCATCAAAGGATAATAATTCGATGGCGGTAACAGTACAGTCAATATTACCTGCAATAGTTTTGGAACATCCAGTAATATTATCACTTATAAAAACTTCAAAATATTCGTCTGTCTGATAAGGACCTAATACGATTGAATTGGTAAATGTACCCATATCATCACCTGATGTATATGAATAATCTCCAGGAGGTACAGATATTGTAACCGTATATGTATCATCATCGCAATTTATGGTCTGTTCAGGAATAAAATCAGCACAGTCAAAAGAAACAGGTGTTCCTACACAAGTACATTCGGCTGTAATAATATCATTTACAGTTGTCGCATCACCATCATCACAGCTTTCGCCTTCTTCTAGATTATCAGTTACACCTCCGTTGCCATCACAAACATCGCAACCAGTAGTATATATACAAGAACCATCGTCGTCTGTGGCATCTGGATTAAAGTTACAAGCAGTGGTATCGGTACAACCTGTTATAGCTACAATTGACGTTCCGGCACAAGTACAATCCGATTGAATTAAATCATTTTCGGTAGTTGCATCGTCATCATCACAGCTTTCTCCCTCCTCTGGATTATCTGTAATTCCACCTTCACCATCGCAAACATCACAACCTTCTGCATAGACACATGAACTATCGTCTTCAGTAGCCTCTGGATTATAGTTACAAGCGGTTTCGTCGGTACAGCCTGTTATCGCTACAATTGGTGTTCCGGCACATGTACAATCCGATTGAATTACATCATTTTCGGTAGTTGCATCGCCATCATCACAGCTTTCGCCTTCCTCTGGATTATCTGTAATTCCACCTTCACCATCGCAAACATCACAACCTTCTGCATAGACACATGAACTATCATCTTCGGTAGCATCCGGATCGTAGTTACAAGCAATTTCATCGGTACAGCCTACAATTTCATCTTCATCACAAACGCCATCATTATCAGCATCATTTAAACAGTTTCCATCACAATCTAAGTTATCGGCTGTTGGGTAAGTACAAGAACCATCGTCGTCTGTTGCTGATGAATCAAAATTACAAGCCATAGCATCGGTACAGCCTACAATTTCATCTTCATCACAAACGCCATCATTATCAGCATCGTTCAAACAGTTTCCATCGCAATCTAAGTTAGCCGCTGTTGGGTACGTACAAGAACCATCATCGTCTGTTGCTGATGAGTCGAAGTTACAAGCCATTGCATCGGTACAACCCGTTGTTTCAACTTCATCACAAATGCCATCATTGTCAGCATCGTTTAAGCAATTGCCATCGCAATCTAAGTTAGCGGCTGTTGGGTAAGTACAAGAACCATCATCGTCTGTTGCTGATGAATCGAAATTACAAGCAGAAGCATCGGTGCAACCTGAAACAATAACAATTGGCGTTCCTGCACAAGAACAATCTGCTTGAATTACATCATTTTCTGTTGTAGCATCGCCATCATCACAGCTTTCACCTAAGACGATACCATTTTCACATAAGGTAATAGTTTGTACACTATACGCACAATTATTAACAACTAAGGTTATTATAAAAGTACCTGTTTGCGTGTAGGTATGTTGTGGATTTTGTTCCGTACTACTATTACCATCGCCAAAATCCCAATACCAAGTTTGTGCAGCAGTTGAAGCATCATTAAATATAATTAAATTGTTTGTACCTGCTACATAAGTAAAGTCGGCTATGCCTTCGTTAGCTGTTTGGTCTATAATTTCAAAAGTTTCACATTGAGCGTGTGACCAATTACCCAAATCATCTTGATATCGCATACAGATTGTATGTTCTACTCCTAAATCTAAGGTTGAATCTAAATCAACAAGGTAAGTACCATTAACAAATTCAGCAGAAGTAATATCAATAGCGGTACCTAAGCCTTGCCCTGGATCGGTATTAAAAAAATATTCTGCGGCAATAATTTCTGTTGCAACTGCTGTATTTTCTTTTTTCAAGAAAGTAAGACAATGTGCGTGTCCCCAGTTTCCTATATCATCTTTGTAACGAACACACAGTTGATGATAACCTGGTGCTAAATCTTGACAATTTACTGTCAAGGCTTCTTCTAATAAATCTGCATTTGCAGCAGCATTTAAGTTAATTTCTGTTCCTTCTCCAATGCCTGGGTCTGAATCAAAAAAGAATTCAGCTTCGGTAATTAAAGTTGCTGAAACGACATCTTCTTTTAGCAAAAAAGTTAAACATTGTGCGTGTCCCCAGTTTCCTAAATCATCTTTGTAACGAACACATAGTTGATGAAAACCTGGGGTCAAATCGCTATTACAATTTACTGCCAAAGCTTCGTTTATTAAGTTTACACCACTACCAGCAGTAAGGCTTAAAGCTATGGCTGCTCCAGTACCTGGGTCCGAATCGAAAAAGAACTCAGCATTGGTTATTTCTGTTTGTGCTATTAAGCTTATACTAAATAAGCAACACAACATACTATATATTATTTTTTTCATTGAACTTATTTTTAAATGTTAAGTAATAAGCTCAATTAATCATTGACTGTAGCAGATGAATTAATTATAATTTGACAATCATCGCCAACAATAGGATTGACAATATTTAGTGAATTGAACTGAGGTACTGATGGTGCACCACCAAAGCTAATACCACCGCCAGGTAATGGATTTGCACCACCCAACATTCCTACATCGCCACCAGTAGTACTCATACCAAAGGCTGGAGAGTCAGGGAAAAAGTTAAAGTTGAAATCAGATGTTCCATAAGGACTACCAAAGTTTAAGTAAACTGAAGCTTGTACCGCAAAATAAACATTTCCAGATGAGCTACCATTACTATTGTTTAAAGCTGAAGCATCTGTAATACTTGAACTACTTGGTGCGTAAAAGTTATTGGTAAAATTAATATTAGAAGATGCTACATTAGAAAAAATAACACAATTACTAATATTATAATCATTTCCGTCTATCGAACTGTTGATATGACACTGGTTAACGGTATTACTTGTATTACCAAAGAACATTTGACCAAAGAGATAGCAATTTGTAATAATAACATTATTCGCTGAAGACCCATAAATATCATAAATAATCGAATGAATAATTAACCAGTCACTTGCATTTGAAAAAAAAATGCTTCCAAAAATATAGCAATCAGATATGAAAACATCTTTTGTATTGTCATAGGTAGTATAACTTGCTCCACTAGGTGTAGTTGTATAAAAAGTATTAATACCATTAAAAATGTGTAGTCCTAAAAAGCTACTTTCGTCAGAATTTGTACCAGAAATGGCATCAATACATAAATAAATTCTTTCTAAGCGTGTCTTAAAACCAAATAAATCTGATGTTCTAATTCCTTCGCCAATCAAGGTAAGTTTTTTACCAAGGTATAAGTCTCCGTAGCTTGTATCGCTACCAGAAATATACAAGGTATCACCATCGGCGGCTAAATCGGCAGCAGTTTGTAGGTCAGTAAACTGAGCGGGAATTAAAGGGTTGTTACTTACGGTATGTGAAGCCGCAAAAAGGGTTGTTGTGCATAGTAAAAATGCAAAATTTGTTAAAAAATTTGTAAAGTTTTTCATTGTTAAAATGTTTTGAAAAATGTGTTTAATAAAAAGTTTTTTTTAATAGGATATCGACTTCGCTCAGTCTCCCAAAAGGTTATTTTATATTTTTATTTATTTCTTATTCACACTACTATACATTTTCTTTGATTATTTAGAAAACGTTTGTTTACATTACAAAGAAGCTTCACTTTTCAGGCATCTGTTGGTCAGGAGACACAACGGATGTAAGTAAATGTACAGTAGTATATTTCTTATTTTCAAGCATGGTTTATCGTATTGAAAGTCAAGTCATTAACTCTATCATTAAAGCAAAAATATAGCTATTGAAAACAACAATTCATCGCAATTATTTATAAGTAACTTAAGTGTATCAAACTGCAATTCTGGTTTATTATCTGGTTAATTCATGCCTTCATTTTTTCTATTATTTCAAGAAAAACTTTCTTTTTACTTCGTGCAACAGGCAGCTCTGTTCCATTAGTTAAGACTATACTTCCGCCATTAATTTTATTATATTCGATTATGTGTTCGAGATTAATAAGATAGCTTTGGTGTATTCTGAAAAAGCCATGGTTAGTTAAAAATTCTGCTACTTTTTTTAAAGGCTTTGCTAAGGTTAGTTCATCTTCTTTAATAAAATGAAAATGGGTATAATTAATTTCTGCTTCACAATAAATTATACTTGAAAAATGATGAAACGAATAGCCATTTTTAATTGGGATAGCTAACTTTTGAATGTTTTGAGGTGTATCTACAATTTTCATATACAGGTGTTTTATATGATTAGCTAATATTACAATTTGCACATTTTAATTCTCTCCATAAACAGTTGCTTTCTTAATTTGCTTACCGAAATTTCTTTACCATTTTCCATAACTACATAGCCCCCTGTAGTTTTGTAATAGTATTTTATATACATCCAGTTTATTAAAAACGATTTATGAATTCTTATAAATTGAAAAGTGAGAAACCGTTTTTCAAGGGAACTAATTGTTATTGAACTTTTAAAATATTCACCATTTGCGCAATGTATGATTACTTTATTCCGAACCGATTGGCAATAAATAATTTCATTGGTATTACAGAAAAGTAATTTATTCAATATGGGAAGGGCAATTTTCATAATCAAGGTATTTGAAAAACTTTTGTAGAAGTGGTGAGATTGTTACTTTCACAATGACTTCTGGTGACAATAAATTTTCCGTTTCACTAATGGTTCTTCATTGCGATAAAAATCAAGTTCAGGCTTACACAATCTATGTGTGGCTTTAGAGCACACTACTATACATTTTCTTTGTTTCTTTAGAAAATGATTGAATTACTACAAAAAACCTCCACTTTTCAGGTATCCATTTGTCTGGAGACGCAATGGAGGTAAACAAATGTATGATAGTATAAAACAATGCTTCAACTGACCACTACAAAGCTGGTTATCAATCACTTACACAAAAGTATAATATAATTATTTTTAATTTTGCAATGATTATTATTCAACTAATAAAGGAGTATAATTGGGCTTTTTTATTTATTAATCAGTAAAAGCTATTACAAACTACTATTCGCTATTCTTTTTAAAAACTCTTTTTTTCTAGAGCGAGCAATGGACAATTCTAAACCATTATCAAGTATCACAAAACCTCCTGCCGACTTATTGTATGCTTGTATGTAGTTTAGATTAATTATATATGATTGATGAATGCGTACAAATGTTAACTCTGACAAAAGTTCTTCAAAGGATTTAAGGGTTCGTGCTATCAATAGGGAATTGCCATTTTTTAAAATAATTTGTGTGTAATTGCTATCCGATCTACAATAAATAATATCGTTAATCTCACAGAAGATAAAACCATTTAAACTGGGTAAGGCTACTTTACCAAAACTCATTTTTTTCTTTCTTTTCAATTCAATTGTTTTCAAATTGCTTGTTTTAATTAAACAATACAAACTTAGAATGCTACTTATTTGAAAGTTCAGTAAAAAGTAGGCTATAATTCTAAAAACAAGAACAAACAAAGCCCTACAAAGACTGTTTTGTAGGGCTTTTAGGCTTTTTATAAATTCTGATTTTGAAAAATTTTATTGTAAAATCTTAACGAATAATGGTTATTTTTTGAGTAAAACTGTGTTCTTCATTTTGTAAGTGAACATAGTATTGACCATTTTTCAAGTTAGGCAATTCAATTTGCTGGTTTTTATTATTTGTTAGTTTGTGATTATGTACTTGTTGCCCTAAACTATTAATAACTTTTACAATAAATGAGCCAAAAGGCAAATTACTTATATTCAAAATATTGGAATTGCTTGTAAATATTGTGGGATAAATTTGGGGTTTGCTTTGCATTGTATTATTTGCATAATTTGTAGCCGTTGTATCGCTTGGTGTTGGTGGGCTTATTGCTTGGTCGAAGGTGGGATTGTAAGCGGTAGTAGCAAATTCATCGAAATTCCAAATAGCATTATTACAGTTAACCAAGGTTTTAAAAGGTGGTTCTTGCAATGGCAACTCTACTATATTGGTTAGTGTATCATTTTTATATTTAAAGTATTCGACTTTGTCAGCCTCCACTGATTCTTTTGCTAATATCACATTACCTTCTTCATTAAAACCCGCAATTGTATAATCGTTATTAGTAAATTCTAATTTTTTAACTTGTCCGTCTTTAATCTCGAAAATATAGTGTATGTCAAGATATGCCGTTTGTGTGTTTTCAGAAATTCTAATGGAGTACGATAAATTGAAGAAATCTATACCGCTGTATTCGTTCATTGCTTTCCAAGCATCTAAATAAATATCCAATTCGCTACCTTCAATTATTTCGTTATCACTAAAAACTTCTTCTGGTGTTTGGTATTCGTTGAACGAAGTTGATGTAATTTTAAAAAGCCCTTGATTATACTGTTTGCTATACACCCAACATTCATCTTCTTTATGAAAAATGAAGTTATGTAGTTCTAAAGGAAAATAATTGTCATATTCAAAAGAAAAAGAAAATGGTAATTCTTCATTATTGGCTGTTCCTCTGTAAACATTGTAGGTGCTACCGTTAGCAACTGGCTTTCTGAAATACCAAATATTATTTGAGTTGTAAATAGCTACTTTATCATGGTTACTGCTTGGAAAGTGTTCAACAGGAAATTGTAAATATTCTCCATCGCAATTTACGGTTTCGTAATATCTATCATCTACTGAATTGTACCTGTAAAGCCAAATATTTTTTTCTTTATCTTGTAAAGGATATACTCTTATTGAGTTCGTAAAACTTGTATCAAAAACATTTATGGCTGAAATACCAGTATTTGAAATACTCAGTACTTCTTTATTATTTTCAAATCGCCAAACTATGGAGTCATTTTCTACTTGAAAAGGCGTATAAATAGCATCGAAATTGCTAATATCTGATTCGTTCTGTAATAAAGTTATCCATTCGTTATTTTGGTAATATTGTACTTCATTTTCGTATTGAGTATATCGCCATATTTTGCCATTTTCATCTAAGGAAGCTCCCTTAATATTTGGGGTTTCTGTTAGTACATTGTTTGTATCTACTTGAAACAGCCGATTGTCTTCTGATAAAAACCAGATACTTTTAGTATTGCTATCTACACAGCTATATTTCGTCCAACCAATTCCTAAGTCTAATTCGCCAATTTTTGTAAAGGTGTTATCGTCTTCCAATCGGTATAACTCATCATATAAATCTCTAATAATTAAATGATTTTCTGCATCTAAAAATGCGCCTTCTAAAGTAGATTCTCCTACATCAGTATCGTAGCTACTAAAGTAATCTTGAATTTGTATCATTTCATTATCATCATTTAAAGTGTACACCTCAAGACCATAATAATATAGAAAAATACGACCATTTTTATCTTGTAAAATTTGAGGTTTTGACGATGACATTAAAGTTTCATCTATAAATAAAGTATCTACAGTTTCATCCTCTAAATCCAGTTTAATTCCACCCAAATCATATACGGCAATATTGGCATCGCCAGCGGCACTAAAAGTAACGCCATCAATAGAAAAACTTGAAATTTCTGAATTTAAAGGAGAATAATGTACTTTTTCAAAGGTTTCAGTATCAATAATGTATAAACCGTTGTTAGTGCCAATCCATAACTTTCTATCTTTCAATGCCATATCTTTAAACTCAGGAATATGTGGAACACTAAACCATCCGTTTTCGCTGAAGGGAATATCACTTATACCTTGACTATACGAATAGCAAGAGAAGAATAAAAAAAGTGATAAAATTAAATTTTTCACAAAACAAATTTCAAGGGTTATATTAAATTTATTGATGTAAATTATTGATCTACACCTCTATAAAGATATTCAGTAATCTTGATTAATTATTCTATTCAATGAAAAAAAGTAATTACGAATTATATGAAATTATAAATGAACTTAATGATACGGAATTAAGGTTTTTTACGAAGCAGCTTAAAAATGCGATAATACATGATGATGTGAAATTGCTTTTTAAAATAATTAAGAAATATTTAAAATTTCCAAAACTCGATGAAAATGAAATAATAATTGCTTACAAAAAACCCAACTTCACAAAAAGAAAATTTGAATTGAATCAATTTTTACAAGAATGTTTGGTTCAACTTTATAAAAACAATTCAATTAAAGAATGGCAAGATGAACTTAATTTTTGCGAATATTTGAATAAGAAAGGTCTTTTTAAAATAGCCTATAAAAAGCTATTAAAATTAAAAGAAAAAACTGCCATAACAGATTATTTTACTTTACAAATTGATATTTTAGAACTTGAGCGTAAGTTGCTTTTTAATTTGAGAGGTTCTGTAGCATTATATAATTTAGAAAATATATTTACAAGTATTGATAAAACTATTCAACAACAAATTGAAGCAACAGAATATAACCATTTAATTACGAAACTTTATGAATTACAATTCCAAAAAACGAAGATAAATACTCAAAAACCAAGAGATTTAATTGAGCAGTATAAGGTTAATCCTAAACTACAAACTACTTATGAACCGCTAAGTTTTAAGAGCAAAATGTTGCAATATCAATTATTGGGAATGTTGGCTTTTATGGAATATGATATACCAAAAGCATATCTGTATAATTCAACGCTTATTGAGTTTTTTGATGAGGAACCTTTTAAAATTGCAGAGTTTCCTGAAAAATATTTTGCTATTTGGAGTAACTATTTAACCGATTGTTCTTCTCTTAAAAAGGCTGATAAAGTTAAAAATGCTGTTCAACAGATGAATGCTTTTGTTGAAGATGGTAAATTTAGTTCTATTCCAAGATTGGAGGAAAAAATTATGATGCGTACTTATAATGTGCAACTTAATGGAATATTGAACTATAATGATTTTACGGATGCTGAAAAAATTATAGACGAATTGTTTATTGATTTAGAAGATAAGTTAATTAATCAAACAATTCACCGAAAGGTAATTTTATGTTTTTTAGCAGCATTAATATTATTCAAGTTAAATATTAACGAAAAAGCAAAATCATTTCTGGCAATTGCTTACACTTTAGAAAAAAGAAAGCAAGTTCAAGATATTGTAGTTGCTTGTAAAATGCTTGAAATTATTATTTTCTACGAAGAAGAATCTTTTGACACGGTAGATTTTTTCTTAAGTAAATTAAAAAATTATTTGAGTTATAGAAAAATCGAAAATGAGTATGAAGCCATATTCATTAAGCTTTTTAATAAACTTATATTGGCTAAGTCTAAGATAGAAATTAAAGAGACGAATGCAGATTTTATTCTCAAATTTCAATCATTAGATAATGTTCCAGAAATTTATGAGCGTTTAGAAATAGAAAAATGGTTAACTAATTAAAAATGCTTTTAGCTTCACAAAAACCATCAGTTTTCTATACCTCACAAATAAACTCCTCTTTTTCTTGAATCCCGTTCTTCCCCCTGCAACGTCTTCTCCATTGCCATATTAAAAAAGAACTGAGCAAGGCAGAATAATATAGCGATGGTACATTGTTATTAGGCAGTGCTACACTTTAAAAGTAAGGACAAAGGTAGCCAAGCGTCCTTTCGCCAAAAGTTATCACATCTGATTTAATTTTATTGTAGGAGAAAAAGACGCTGTCTGGGGAAGTTCATCATCAGCCAGTAGTGTTATTGATTCTGATGGCGATAACAGGTCAAGAAGTTAGTTTTAGAACTCCAATACTAAATAGTAATAGCATCAAAATAAATATTAATGATAATTATAAAGGTGTTATGTTTCTATTAATTGAAAATGAGATTTATAAGTTTTTGAAATATTAATTAATATTTCAAATGTTTTCCAAAATCCATTGAACCGTGCAGTATTCTAAAAACCTGTACCTCTGTTTCACTAACCAAGTAAAAAAGGTAGTGTTTTTCTACTTTCAGGCTTCGCATTCTTGGTATTAAATCGGTGCGGTCTTTACTCAAAGATGTAAACGGATTTTCGGTAATGGCTTCAAATGCATCATCGAAAGAATGGTTGTATTTTTCAGCTTGGTGGTAGCCCCAATTATCAAGGGTGTAATCAATAATATTTATCAAATCCCTTTCAGCCTGTTCAGATAGCGAAAGAATCATTGTTGCTGTTTTCTTCGTTCTACAGTTTCTTCAAAAATTTGTCGTGCAGTCTTGCGTACAATTCTTCCGTTGCGAATATCGTCTAATCCAATTTCGAGAGCAGAAAGCAAGGCTTGTTTTTTAGCATCTTCTTCTTGTAATAATCTAAGGGCTTCTCTGACAACTTCACTACTGTTGCCGTAATTGCCACTTTCTACCTTCTCTTTTATAAAGCCTTCCAGTTTTGGTGTTAATGATACGTTCATACTTCAAATATACAACCAATAGCATTAAATGTCAAAGTTTGTTATTTTCGTTTTTTGTAAAACTATGATAGATTATTGCATAAATTCAAATCAAAAGAAGCCAATAGCCAGACCTTGCTTTCATCTATACACACCATAACGCTTTTCCTCTAGCAATGTCTCCATTGCCATATTAAAAAAGAACTGAGCAAGGCAAAATAATGTAGCAATGGGACATTGTCAGGCAGTGCTACACTTTAAAAGTAAGGACAAAGGTCGCCAAGCGTCCTTTCGCCAAAAGTTATCACATCTGATTTAATTTTATTGTAGGAGAAAGAGACGCTGGCTGGGGAAGACAATAATTGGAGGAGTTACTTGTTTGGTTGAATGGGTGCTTTTTTTTTAATCGTTATAATATTTTTATAATCACCTAACAGATCTGTTAAACTCTTAAACACTTTGCCAGTTTGTTTACTATATAACGACCATAAACCTTGTAACTCAATTAAGTTTGTTTTTTTGGGGTTTACCGAATTATTTATTGATTTACCCCAGCTAAATGGAATCCGTTGTGTGGCGTCAAAAGAGAAATCTCCACTGTATTTTTCAACGGCTTTAGTAGAGTTATGCAAGAAAAAAACACCTGCATGATTTTTATAGCCTCCAATATTACCAACTGGCATGGGATATGTTTCGTTCTTGTCTCCATCAGTTACTTCTACCCACTTATCCCATTCATGCTGAACTATGGTTAGGGTATCTTTTGTGAGTTCTCCTTTAAACACCTTAAATACTGCTAGTTTTACTACATTATAATACTCTTTTTCTCGTGGGTTTACTTTGATTAAATCCGATTTTAAAATTAACCCCTCAACAATAACATCGGCATTGTTTACTTTTTCTTTAAGGCTTAGCTAATCCCTATGGTTACCATGAGAACAGTAATGTTGAGCTTGTAAATAATTTATTAGACAAAAACTTAAAAGTATTGTAAAAGTTGTCAATAATAACTTTCTGTATATAATATAAAGTATTGATGCTAAGCTTCACATAATGATAAGAATAGTATTCTTGGTGAAAATTTAGCGGTTAATTAAATAGTTTTCACAAATCTACATTAAAAAGTAATGCCTATAACCGACTTAGCTAATTATTTTATATTATATCGTTTTTCACATACTACAAATCGTTTGAAGTCTGAGCATCACTTTAGATACAATTTCTGCATCGACAAATACTCCGCTCGGAGCTATTGGTCGCTCTATCCAGTCAATATTTCGTATATGATCGCTGAGTATGACACCAGAAACATCTAGCCCTTCGGGCAGAGGGATTTCCCCTACATATCCCTTTGCTTTTGAAGTGATCGGCGCAACGATTACCATCCCTGTAACATCATTATATTTGGTATTAGAGAGTACCAGGGCAGGTCTCTCTCCTTGCTGTTCAGAGCCTTTAGTCGGATTAAAGTTCACCCACAGGATGTCTCCTATTTTTGGTATGTATTCACTCATAGGATTATATTATTCTTTCCAGAAGACTTCTTTTCCTACACTTCCTTGTATGCGTTCTTCTTGCTTGTAACGACTCTTCCTATTCATTCCTTTCAGCAATTCATCCAGACTTGGTTCGTTCTCTATTTCAGTTATAGTGAAGCTATCTTCATGCTCCACGATCTCATACTCTTTATCTAGTTGAATATCATACTTCTTGATTATGGCTTTGGGGATCACTACTCCGACGCTACTCCCCCACTTTTTGAACTTGATAGTCATATTTTCTTGCTTATGCTATCACAATTATATTTTATCTAACTTAATTCTGCAAGATTTAAAACGTATATTCTTGGCAGAGTCCGAGCTTTCCCTTCATCAAAATCCAATTGACCTTGATGTAAAAGCTTTTTATCATAATGTCCTCAATAGTCACTCATTAACAACACATTTTCCTTGTTCAACTGGTTGGTTTGATGAGCAAACTTATTCGCCAATAAACATCATCAATATTAGATATTTTTGTTACATCACTTAATTTCATTTAGCAAAATATAAATGATTTCAAAGAAACAAAAATTAAGTTCAGCGGATTTTCCGCTAAAAGAGCTAATTTTGCATTATATTTGCTATTATTGAATTAATTCTAAGAACATTCGTCAATAAGTGTTCTTAGGATAATTCAGTTTTAATGTCATTAAGAATAAATCAAATAATTAAAATTGAATTCATGAAAAATTATAGATCCACAATTGAAGTAATTAGAAATTTAAAAGCAAAATACGGCGATAATTGGGATGGAATCAGTGCAGAAAATGCTGCAAGAATCCATATTCAAAACAGATTCAAAACAGGATTGGATATTGCTAAATATACTGCATCGATCATGCGAAAAGACATGGCTGAATATGATGCCGATTCTTCGAAATACACACAATCTTTAGGTTGCTGGCATGGATTTGTAGCGCAACAAAAAATGATTGCAGTTAAAAAACAAACCGGAACAACCAAAAAGAAATACTTATACCTTTCTGGTTGGATGGTCGCTGCCTTACGATCAGAATTGGGTCCTTTACCCGATCAGTCTATGCACGAAAAAACTGCCGTTCCTAAACTAATTGAAGAAATATATACCTTTTTACGTCAGGCAGATGCTGTTGAGCTGAATGATTTATTCCGTCGTTTAGATGCTGGTGAAGATGTACAGGATGAGATCGATAATTTTGAAACACACGTTGTTCCAATAATAGCAGATATTGATGCCGGATTTGGAAATGAAGAAGCAACTTATTTATTAGCAAAGAAAATGATCGAAGCCGGAGCCTGTGCACTTCAAATCGAAAATCAGGTTTCAGATGCTAAGCAATGTGGTCATCAAGATGGTAAGGTTACCGTTCCACATGAAGATTTTATTGCTAAACTAAATGCTTTGCGTTACGCTTTTCTTGAATTAGGTGTTGATGAAGGTATTATTGTAGCAAGAACAGATTCAGAAGGAGCTGGTTTGACACAGAAACTACCCGTTTCTTTAGAGAAAGGAGATTTAGCCTCTAAATATCTGGCTTTTGTAGAAGCCGAAGAAATAAGCATTGAGGAGGCAAACGACGATGATGTTTTATTAAAAAGAGATGGAAAGTTAGTACGTCCGGTACGTATGCCAAACGGTTTATACAAATTTAAAGAAGGTTCAAACATAGATCGAGTAGTTTTAGATTGTGTAACCAGTTTACAAAATGGTGCCGATTTACTTTGGATAGAAACACCAACGCCACATGTAGGACAAATAGCACACATGGTTAACCGTGTAAGAGAACAAGTTCCTGATGCGAAATTGGTTTATAATAATTCGCCTTCTTTCAATTGGACTATTAATTTCCGTCAGCAGGTTTATGACGCAATGCTTGAAGCAGGTGAAGATGTTTCTGCATATAATAGAGCTGCTTTAATGGATGTTAAATACGATGATACTGATTTATCAAAACGTGCAGATGAATTAATTCGTACTTTCCAGGTAGATGCCGCTCGTGATGCAGGTATTTTCCACCACTTAATTACTTTACCAACTTACCATACAACTGCATTACACATGAATGACCTATCAGAAGGCTATTTTGGTGATATGGGTATGCTGGCTTATGTAGCAGGTGTTCAACGTCAGGAAATAAGAAAAGGCGTATCATGTGTAAAACATCAGCGTATGTCTGGTTCTGATCTTGGTGATGATCATAAAACTTTCTTTGCAGGCGATAAAGCTTTAAAAGCAGGTGGAGAAAAAAATACCAGTAAACAATTCGATATGGTTTTAGAAACTGCTTAAGTGCAAAGTTTCTTGAGTAATATATAGCTGCTGAATTTAATAATTCATTGCTAAAAATTAAACCGCCCAAACTAAATCTCACTGATAGTTTGGGCGGTTTATTAATTCTTAAGTCAACCAATTTATTTTACTATTTTCTTCATTAGGTGCTAATTAATAATTTGATCGAAGTTTGTTTGGTCGCTGTTTTAAATTTCAGGATGTAAATTCCTTCTATTAAATTGGTAGTATTAAATGAATGTCGATTTATACCAGATTTGTTATTCTGAAACTTTCCTTTTTTCATAAGCTTCCCTATTGAATTGTAAACTGCAAAGTCTATCGTTTCACCAGCATTGGTAAATACATCGAAAATTGCAGAATCTTTAACCGGATTCTGTAAAAGTTTTACAAAATCTGGCTCTTCTAACTGCTCGTTGAGAGAAGTATTGTCGATTATACCATTCAGACAATAGACAAAATCACAATCATCTTTTATTTCCTGAATAGAATTACAATTTTCAGCATTATTAGAAACATTTACATTCCCTTCTGTAATTTCTATTAAACAAAGAATCTGACAGCATGGTGATAAAACATCATTATTCTTCACAGTTAGATTTTCACCAATATATCCAAGTTGACTTAAGCCATCTAAATTTTCTAATTCATAATTATATCGAATGTTCAAATATTCATAGATAGAAGTTAGTGTTGATAAACCATCTAAGTTTTTTAATACAAAATTACTTTCAATATCGAGGTAATCGCCAATCGTTTCAAGATTCGATAAGCCATCTACATTCTCCAGTTCATGGTTTTGTTTTAATTCAAATTCATGCCCCACAGAGCTTAAATTTGATAAGCCATCCAGATTTTTCAATGCCTGATTGTTATTAATTATAAGTGACCAATTAACAGTACTCAAATTCGACAAGCCATCTAAGTTTAACAATGAATTATTATCTATTATCGTAAGATATCTGCCTATTGAAGTGATATTAGAAAGTCCATTCAAATTGGTTAAACTATTATTATTATCAATTAATATAAAATCTTCTATTTCAGTAATATTCAACAAGCCATCTAAACTTACCAAAGCATCATTATCCTCTATAATTATATGTCTCCCTACTGATGAGCTATTGAAAGACGCATATTCGCCTAAAGCAGTTATTTGAGACAAGCCATCTATGTTTTCTAATGAGGAATTATCTTCGAGTTGTAAACTCCCCCCTATTGTTGTCAAGTTAGATAAGGCATCTAAGTTCTCCAAATCGTCATTATAACGAAAACTCAAAGTTCCATAAACAAGATTCAGGTTGTTTAACCCTTCAAGATTTGCCAATTTGTCATTATTCCAGATAAACAAAGAACCGCCAACGGTCTCCAAGTTAGTAATACCATGCAAATTTTCCAGTAAAGGATTATCCTTTATCTCCAAATAATCATCAACATTCACCAAGCTCTCCAGGCCGTCAATATTTTCTAATTCCTGATTATTCGTAATATTCAAATCACCTCCAACATTTGTTAAAGCATTTAAACCAATAAGATTCTTAATATTAGAATTTGTAAGAATAACTAAAGAACCTCCAACATTTACAAGGTTTGATAAACCATTTATGTGCTGAAGATTAAAATTCGTGGAAATACTGAATAGATTACCAACACTAGTTAAATTAGAAAGTCCATCAATATTTAATAATTGATTGTTGTAAAAAATGACCAGATCTTCACCAACTTCAGTCAAGTTTGACAGCCCATCTAAATTTTGCAGATCATCATTTAATTTAATTTCTAAATCTTTCACAACAGAAGTTAATCCAGTCAATCCATCCACGTTAATTAAATCGTCATTTTCAAGAATCGTTATACTCTCCCCTACTGAGTTCAGGTTAGTAAGACCGTCAATATTTAATAAATTTTCATTGAACTCAATAACAACATCTGAGCTGACCGAAGTTAAATTTGACAAGCCGTTTATATTTTGAAGTGCGAAATTATTTGTAATAAACAGATCTCTCCCTATTGAACTAATTGCTGAAAGCCCATCTATATTTAACAATGAGTTATTATAGCTAATATTCACATCCCGAAAAGTAGAGTTTAACGCATACAAGCCATTTATTACTTCTAAAGCTTCATTTTGATTGATGGACAAACTATGCCCTATCCATGTAAGACTTGTTAGACCATTTACACTATGTAATTCATTATTACCTGCAATTGTTAATGCCCCACCAACATTAATAAGATTTGTTGCCCCATCGATGCTCAATAAGGCTTCGTTGCTCAATATGGTAAAATTGTCCCCTACAAAAGTTAAACTCGATAGACCATTGATATTTGAGAGTTCATTGTTCTGGCTTATAATAAATTCATCTCCAACAGTATTGAGATTGTCTAAACCGTTTATATTTTGAAGCGAACTATTACCTTTAATTGTAAAACCATAATCAATAGTGTTCAATCCTTGCAAACCATCTAAATCAGATAAGCTGCTATTGAATTGAATGTTTGCTACTACAAATGAAGTTATATTTGATAAAGCGTCTATATTCTCTAAGAGCGAGTTCGATTCTACATATAAAACACCATTTACATTATTAAGACCAGAAAGACCATCAATATTCGAGAGATTATTATTGGAAACAATACGTAAGTTACCATCAATAGAATTAATATTTTCTAAACCATTTATATTCTCAAGGTTTTCATTACTTTCTATTCTTACAGCGCCTATTTCAGCATTCAACATCGACAAGCCCTCTACATTTTCAAGAGCTGTTTTATACAACTCTATACCTCCACCAAGGTAAGAAAGGTTAGCCAGACCATCTAAATTCAACAATGACTCATTAAGAATAACTTTCAAATCCCCACCAACATACGTAATGTTGGATAAGTCATCAATATCGGTTAATTCATCGTGATAACTGATACTTAAATCTCCTTCAACAGAAGTAATATTTGATAAACCACTTAAATCGTTAATTCCCCAATAAGGTGTACTCTGAGAACCTATACTCAGAGAGCCACTAATTTCTGTACAATTTGGATAGTCTTGTATAAATTGATCTATTTGTTCCTGACTATAAAACTCAATATCTCCTGTTGGACATTGTGCATTTAATGCAGAAAAATTGAATAACAGAAAGAAAATAAGGATTGAATGTAGTCTTTTATGTTTCATTAAGAGTATGTTTAAAAACTATTTTAGATTGAAAATTAATAGTTAGTGGTTCTGAATAAGAAAAATAATGTGCGATTAACGAGTTAAATAAATACGATTTTTCAACGTCAGGTTCATAAAAAATTGATTTTCAGCTTATAAAACATAAACATACTCTTAGAATTAATTAAAAGACAAATAAATGAATTATTAAATTTCAGGAAATATAAGTTCCTGTTCGAGGGTAGAACGTTGAATCAATTTTTCCAGAACAAGCTTTTTTTTATTAATAACTTCTTTTAATGTTTTTAATTCATTACCAAAAACTCGATGTCCTAATATATTTGTTACATGCTCTATCTGAGGAAGTAGCACATTTAATGAATCGATATCACCGTTGGCTATAAGTTGAGCATTTTTGATGTAGAACTGATAAAAGTTTCCAAAATCACGGATATTACGTAAATATTTAAGATGATTCATTATAGTTTCAAAAACGATGATCGATTCATTGTTTTTGTTTAAAGGGAAGAAGTCATCTAAAATATCTTTAGCCGCTTTATTTTTATTTAGTTCCAACAAGAATCTAGCCTTGTATAAACGTGCAATTTTATATAGTTTGAAATCTATTTTGTCAATCCCTTTTTGTTTTAACTTTAATAAACATTGGTCAATCTCATCTATTGCTTTGTTTGTTTGATCTTGTCTGAATAAGCATAAGGCTTTATTGAGCCAAACTACTGTTCGATCGGCATTATTTTCGACCTTATCCAATATTTTCAAGGCATGGTCGTAACTTCTTAATGCTTTATCGATATAACCAAATTCCTGAAAAATCACTCCAATATTAAAAACAGCAGAATACAATTCTATATTCAACTTTTCCTTGTCATCTGAATCATTTATCAGCTTTATCATTTCGATCATATAATTGAAAGCTGAATCATAATCCCCACGATTTTTATAGGCTACAAATAAGCCTGTCAAAGCATAAATTTGTATGTAAATATCATTAGGATAAGTACTCTTATATCGCTTACAAACATCTATCAGATTATTGATTTTTCCTAATCCATAAAAACATTCAAGGTATATTTTAACTGCGTGTCTCTTGTACTTTGATTCATCACCTGTAAAAAAACCACTCTGAACTTCTGTGTAATTCAAAAACTTAACAACTTCTTTATAATAGCCCTGATTAATAAGTTTTTTACAAAGTATCCAAAAGTTATCTGGGTCTTTAAATTGAGCTACAGCTTCATCTATTTTGGCGAGGTTATGGATATGATCAGGTGTTTTTTCAATAAATAGTTCTATGAGTTCATCATTAATATCCATAAGAAGTTTACTAAAGTTAGAGGTCAAAGTTAGATATAAAACACCAGAAATTGAGTAACTATCTTTAAAGTAAAAAATCAAATTATCTTTTGAGTTTTTAAAACTGAATATCAAAAAAACACTATCTTTGAATAACAGTGAGCGAAATAAGAACATATAAATGTGCTAAATTATTGACGCTTTTTTTAGCGTTATGGATACTTATACTTTCCAGTAATGTAAGTGTTAATTTACATTTTTGCCAGAATTCTGTAAAAAGCTTTTCATTTGTTGGTGATGCTCCGAATTGCCATGAAATAATGGCTAAGAAAACTTCTTGTTCTGCTAAAAAAGCTTGTAAGAAAACGTGCTCTGCGCCTTCTTCTAACCTTAACAAACCTTGCTGTACTAATAAAGATGTACAATTTGAATTAGATGCCGATCTACCTCATTTTGAAATTTCAGATATTGGTTTCTCAGTAGATCAACATATCTTTATTGCTCCAATCATCGCCTATAACTTTAATTTTGTAAAACCTGTTGAAGCACTTGTTTTTCAACATTATCGACCTCCTCCGCTGGTAAATGAACATATTGTTTTGTATCAGCAATTCCTTTGTTAGATTTTAGATTTTTAGACTATCAGAAGTTGAGAATATGAGATTGGTATGCAATTTTTTCTCATTTCTACCTAATCTATTTGTTGAAAAAATCTAAAAAATGAAAATAAAATTATTGGTTCTTTGGTGCATTTTAATGGGCTGTTTTACACAGTTCATCAGCGCACAAGGTCCGCCTATAACATCCGACAAACCCATTATGTTAGCTCAGGGAAATGTAATTATCAAAACCCTGACCGAACATCGTTCAACCGACATTGGTTCATTTACGAAGGCGCCATTGATGATTCACTATATTGTACATCCCAAGATATTGTTAGGGGTTCATTTGCCTTTTGTAAATCATCGATTCAAGAATGAAAACAGTCGATTCAAAAATGGAATCCATATTGGTGATATTGAACTATTAGCAAAATATCAGTTCTATAGAAAAGATGAAATGGCAAAAACGCTAAGAATGGTTATTAAAACTGTTCAAACCTTACCTACTGGTAAAGCCTATGGAATTGAAGGTATAAGTACGAATGCCTATCAAAGTTACCTAAGTTGGCTCACTGGATATGAAACCATTAAATATGGTATATCAAATGAACTGGGCATTAGGATTTCACCAGATAATAATTTCAATGAAATGGTTTATAAATTCGGATTCGGGCTTCCCTTACTAAAGCCCGTCTATCCGGTTAAACAATTGAATCTATATTTTGAGTACAATAATACTTATATGTTTGAACATCGTGCATTTCAGATGTTATACGCACAGGGAGTTCAATATGCGATAAAACAACTGACATTAGAAACAGCAATTCAACTTCCTTTAGTTCAAACAGCCAATATACCTCTTCCGCGAAAATGGAGTTGGATTATTGGAACCAGATATGTTTTCTAAAATTGAAAATTGTTCCTGAATCTAACTTTTATGCAAGCGCATAGTCTTATTAATAACACTAAAAATTAAAGTATGAAAAATTTAATAATAATTTTATTCGTTACAGTCTTTTCATATACAGGTTTATATGCACAAGAAACTAACGATACAGATCAAACTGAAATAACAGATAAGAAATCTGGAAAAGATGAGTATTCCATACAAGTAGATGGATTAGGCTGTCCATTTTGTGCCTATGGACTTGAAAAGAAATTCAAAGATTTTAAAGGCATTAAAAATGTCAATATAGAAATGGAGACTGGTATGTTCACGTTTACTTACCCTGCTGATAAAGCTTTATCAGTTGAGGTCGTTGAAAATAAAGTTGAAGAAGCTGGTTATACGGCTGTCAACACAACGATCGTCCGTTCAGATGGAAGTGTAGAAAAGAACACTGCGGTAGTATCGTTGTTGGCTGAGGATGCTGAAGGCGCAGTAATCAGTAAAGCAATTCAAGTATGGGGAAATTGCGGAATGTGTGAAGCGAGGATTGAAAAAACAAGTAAAGAAATAGAAGGAGTTATTTCTGCAGACTGGGACAAAAACACCAAAATCTTAATGCTTGAATATGATAGTGAACAAACCGACTCTTCCGTGATTGAAGCGGCTATTGCTAAATCTGGTCACGATACTGAAAATGCAAAAGCTGATGAAAGTAACTATAACAATTTACCTGCATGCTGTTTGTATGAGCGCAAACAAGAATAGAAATAGTTTGTTAATATCAATGTATGAAAAATACAATATATAGTTTTTCACTACTTATTTTTCTGTTTATCGTTGCTTGCGATGAACAGAAAGTAAGTAAGTGGCAAGAAGTTGAGAAAGTTGAGTTAGCTGAAAAAATTGCACCCATAGGTTTAGTATTCCAAAATGATCGATTATGGCTTGCTGATGGCGATAATAATCGCTTAGTAGAGGTTAACGAAAATAGTGGTGAGATCATTCAAAGCTTAGGAAATTTTGAAAGGCCGATGCATATTGCTTCCTTCAATAACAAGTTATTTATCCCTGAGTATGGAAATGATAAAATAACTATTTTAGAAAACACTTCAAGAGACTCGCTTGAGGTGGGTCTTGCTTTGGACGCACCTGCTGGTATTCATATTTCTGAATCGGGTGATATTGCAATAGCTGACTTTTATAATCATCAGATTCTACTTAAAAAGAATGATAAATGGATATCTGTTGGTAAGAAAGGAAAAGCAGATGGTGAATTTCATTATCCCACAGATGTTCAAATCATAAATAACAAACTTTTCGTTGCTGATGCTTATAATAATCAGGTACAGGTTTTTGACCTTAAGGGCAATCATTTACAAACAATTGGAAAAGAAACAGGCTTGAATGCAGCAACGGGTATTTATGTTGATGATCACTCACTTTATGTTACAGACTTTGAAAATGACCGTGTTTTAATATTTGATCTTGAAGGGAAGCTTAAGCAAATCATCTCAGAAAATTTGGACAAACCTACTGACCTTATAATTCATAAGAATCAACTTTATGTAATCAATTACAAAGGAAAATTTATTAATAAATACAAACTGCAATAAAATTTAAGAAAATGAAAAAAATATTAACGCTAATTTATCTTATCGTCATAAGCAACCAGTTTTTATTCGCACAAAGCGAAATAAAACTCCGAATTAATCATTTACTAGGAGATTTACCTTTTTCATTCAATCAAACTGCAACTGATGATTATGGGAATGACTTTTACATAGATCGCTTGGAATATTATGTTTCAGGCATACAACTAATTCACGATAGCGGAAACATAACAGATACAGAAACTATTTTATTAGTTGATGCGTCAAATAACGAAGATTATTCACTAGGTTTTTACGACATAACAGATCTGGAAGCAATAAAATTCAGTATTGGTGTTCATGAAGATGAAAACCATAATGATCCCAGTTCTTACCCTTCTGATCACCCTCTATATCCTCAATCTCCATCCATGCATTGGGGGTGGGCTGCTGGTTATCGTTTTATAGCTTACGAAGGTATGGCTAATGGCAATACAACATTTCAGTTCCATAGCTTAGGCGATAAAAACTATTTTGAACAAGAATTAATAATCAATACAATTATTGAAGAAGACAATACTAAAATTATTGAGCTCGTTGCAGACTATGTTCAGGCAGTAAAAGATATAAAGTTGAGTTTAGGGCCAATCAGTCACGGAGAAGATGGAGAGGCTCAAACTTTAATAATGAATTTTGCTGCAGAAGTTTTCAGTGCGAAGGAAACCACCAGTACAAATTCTCTTGATCTGATTACAGAAAAAATTGCTTCGGTTTACCCGATTCCAAGTTTTGATAAGTTCATTAATATAGATTTAAAAACAAATGAGGTATTCAAACTCAATGTTTTTGATATTGCTGGAAAATTAATGGATACACAAACATTGAACAAGCGCAATAATCAGATATTTTTTGAGCAAAGTGGCATATATTTTCTGCATTTGGTAGATAGTAACGGAAAAGTATTTACTAAGAAAGTCAATATTCAATAAAACAAAGCTTTGATTAGTTCTTCAAAAATATATATTCTATTTTATAGTATCTTGCTTATTGTTTCATGCAATAAGCAAGATACTATAATTTCTCCAGAAGAGCTACTTAATATTCCTTTGCATTTTCCGGAAATAGTATTTCCCGATGACAATCCATTTTCCAATGAAAGTTGGGAGTTGGGTAAAATGCTATTCTTTGATAATGCTTTATCTGCTGACAATTCAATAAGTTGCGCTTCTTGTCACAAGAATCAATTTGCTTTTGCAGATAATAATGCTGTTAGTACAGGCATACAAAACAGAGCAGGAACTCGAAATGTGCCAAGCTTATCAAATGTGGCATATCATCCTTATTTTACGAGGGAAGGCGGTGTTCCAAGTTTAGAAATGCAGGTTTTTGTACCGATACAGGAACATAATGAATTCGACTTTAACATTATTGCAGCTGTAGAACGATTAGAAAATAATAGCCTTTACCAAGAACTTAGTCAGAAGGCTTATGGAAGAAACTTCGATGTTTTCGTATTGGTCAGAGCATTAGCTAATTTTGAAAGAACCCTGATTTCATCAAATAGTAAATACGATCAGTTCATTGAAGGCAATTACATGCTAAATGAGCAGGAATTATTAGGTAAGGAATTATTTTTTAGTGAACGATTAGCTTGTTCATCCTGCCATTCGGGTTTCGATTTTACAAATTATGGCTTTGCAAATAATGGACTTTATCTTCAATATATCGATGAAGGAAAATACAGGTTCAGTAACGATTCTACGGATCTTGCACTATTCAAAACACCCAGCTTAAGAAATGTTGAACTGACTGCTCCGTATATGCACGATGGTTCATTTAACACATTAGATCAAGTAATTGACCATTATGCGCAGGGAATACAATTACATCAGAATTTAAGTGAGGAAATAAAAGAATTTGAGATAACAACAGTGGAAAAGGCTGCTTTGATATCTTTTCTTAAAACGCTAACAGATAGAAGCTTTGTAAGCAATCCTCTATTTCAAAATACATCAGAATGAAAAAGATAATAGGACTTTTAGTAATTTGCTTATTGATAAATGCGTGTAAAGACGATGACACCAAAGAGAGCATCAGTTTAGATGAAACACCATATATTATTGATACAGGTAATTTCCCTACGCCAGATTTACCACAAGACAATGCTTTAACTGTTGCGGGGGTAGAGTTGGGAAGAATGTTATTCTACGAAAAGAAATTATCAAAAAACAATACTCAAGCTTGTGCCAATTGCCACAAGCAACAAGATGCCTTTAATGACCTACGCAGATTTTCGAGAGGTGTGGAAGGATTAGACGGCACCCGAAATGCAATGAGTATTTTTAATATGGCATGGCATAATAATGGTTTTTTCTGGGATGGGCGTGAAAACATGTTGAGAGATCAGGCATTAGAACCAATTCAAGACCCATTGGAAATGAATGAAACAATAGAAAATGTAATTACCAAGCTCTCTAATGAATCAATATATGCCGATCAGTTTATCAGAGCTTTTGGTGATGACGAGATTACTGCAGAAAGAATGGGTTTAGCTATGGAGCAATTTATGCTTAGCATTGTTTCACACGATTCTAAATACGACCAGTATCTTGCAGGTGAAGTTGAACTAACCGAAAGTGAAGAACGAGGCCGACAATTATATTTCACAGAATACAATCCCTTTTTTCCTGATGAATCCGGTGCAGATTGTGAACACTGTCATGGAGGCTTTAATTTCACTAATAATCAATATATGAACAATGGTTTGGATGAATGGGATATGATGACTGATTTGGGCAGAGCCTTAGCAACTGGCAATGAAAATGATAAAGGGAAATTCAAAGTTCCAAGTTTAAGGAATATAGCCATTACGCCACCGTATATGCACGATGGAAGATTTCAGACTTTGGAAGAGACTGTAAGACACTATAATGAACATATTAAAAACGCTCCTTCACTCGACCCTGCATTACTTCAGGTTGTAGAAAACAATGGTTTACAACTTTCAGATGAAGACATTAACGATATAGTAAATTTTCTACATATATTAACAGATGAAAGCCTTTTAACAAACGAAGCGTATTTTAATCCTTTCTAATCTAAAATCACATACAAATATCAGCATGAATTTCTTATCATAAAGCACTTAACTTACCTTTAAAAATTTCAAGATCCTTATTCAGATGATCGCTTATTGAATTTACAAAAACCCATTTGGTGCTTTGATATTCAAATTCATATTTGAGCGTATAATTTTTATATTTCAATTTAATATTCAATACATCTTTATCATCGGGTGTATAGTCAAAATCGAAACAATTTGAGCTATTCAGTTGGTCTTGAATAGACTGTGCATTCAACAATTCCTTTTTAGAATAATCTGGTAGCAAGCATCGTCCAGTTTCTATATCCATCCAGTCCTGGCCAGTAAATTTTTTGATCGTCCAGTTTGAATCGGCATCAATAATTTCACCACAAGTACACAATCTAAGCTTCCGAGTCAATTCACACATTGGTAAATAATACAATTTAAAAAATATTTCACCGTATATATTTCAATTAAAAGTCCAATTTTCTTCGTTGAAAATACTCGCCGTAGCTTAGGCTATGTCTGCGTTTTTCACCTTAAGAATTGAACTTTTTTCTCAAAATATTTATACGAAAAATAATATTTTAAATTGTATAAATTTATTTACTCACAATCATCTGCCTGTATGCTTTTGATCCAAGCTTCTATTAACGCTACTCCTTCCTCATGCACAACAGATCTACCTGACTCTGGCATCATTTCATCTAATTCGAGCGTTTTCATTCGGAACATCATAATTGATTCATCGGGATTTCCAGGTACTATATCGTATTTATACCCTCCTGAACCTCCACCCGCAGCAACAGCAGGCTTACATATTCCTAAGTGCAAAGAATCAACATTACTGAAATTCAAAAACAATCCTGAGTTATCTGCAGGCGCTCCGGGATAATGGCAATGACCACAATTAATGTCGAGATAAGCTCTGGCTCTGTCATTCAAATTACCTGTTGTCTCATCATCAAATTTTGGCATATAAGGTCTTTCTGAAGGAAGTCCAGAAAGCCAACCACTTTCTACCCACTTATCCAATTGATTCATTTCTCCATTTTTATAGGCTAATAAACCATTCAGATTTCGGGCTTTAGGACCAATAGGTACAATTTCACCATCCAAACTATGACAGTCCTGACATTCTATTTTATTAGGAATTTGATAATTGGCATTTCTTGTAGAGCCGTCGTAGTGAATCCATGAAACATTGAACTGCTTCCCTACTATTGCAAAATCGGCATCCGTCTGATCTTCATTCCATATATAAGAATGGGCCTCCCACTCTGCTCCAAGATTCACTAATAAACGAGTTTCAATAATATTTTTTTCAGAATTTTCATCTCTGAAGTCAGCTAAATAATAAAAGGTCTTAACGATTACTGTTCCAACAGGAAAGTCGAAGGTTGCATCTTCAATATAATTAGCACTTGTACCATCAGGTAAATAAACGGCTCTTGCCTTCAATGAATAATTTGAAAAAAGGGCTGAATTCAGTTCATAAGGTAATAAGTGTTCAGATAGCGTTAAATCCGACATATTCCCCTCATAAATTCCATAATCAGAAAGTTTGTCGTAGGGAAAATTCAGAAAATTTTCTAACATGGGATTTCCTTCTACTTCTGTATTACCATCATCTTCAGAACTACAAGCCCAAAAGGTAAAAGAACATAATAAGATAAGAAGACAAACTTTCAAAAGTTTCATAAAAGATGAATTATGAGCGGTTCAAAAAAGCTTTTTTATAAGAAAACCTTTCAGGTTGTTCAAATTAAGGAATATAACATCAACTAATTAAACAAACCTGAAAGGATAAATATGATATTCGTATTAATTCAGTCCTCTGCTTTCTAAGGTAGGTGCATCAATTTCTGTAACAGGTATAGCATCTAAGGTACAATCGAATTGCTCTAAACCATGTACTACATTTATAAAGAAGTTCTCTGCATCAACATTAGCAGCAGTTGCATTAGGTTCCTGAATACAAAGTGGATTTACTCCATTATCCATTACACCATCGAAAACGATATCGGGCATAGTTGTTGGATCAGAGAAAACATTAGAAAGGAATGTTCCCATTGCATTCATTTCAGTAGGATATTCATCGGTGCTGTTGTAAGTATTATCATGTACAAAGCAGTTTCTAGCATAACCATCAAAATCAGGGTCATTTGCAGGGATACCCGCTAAGTAACTCAATACTTCGTAACTAACTATTCCTACGCCCATAGTGTTGCAAGCTGTAATATCGTTTCCAAAGATCTCTACATCAGCAGAGGCTAGTACCATTACACCTGTTCCCGGAGGTACTTGCCCAACCATATTATTGGATGGTGCAAAATTTCGGTAAGAATTATCTGTTATAGTATTGTTGAAAATTCTGGTATTCTTACCATTCGTGATAGTTTCTAATCCCGGAAGATCGAAACACAATATACCTCCTGTATTGTTGTGAACATCATTATTCCAAACATCTGAATTAATACAATTTTCCACTTCAATTCCGGCTACACAAAATTCAACTTCTGAATTTTTTACATGTACTTGTTCTGATTGCCCAACATAAACTCCTGCATCTGAGGCACCATAAACATAACAGCCATCAACGAGTACATTATGCGATGATACCGGATAGAGTCCATAAGCTCCGTTTGTAGAATCAGGTGTTCCTGTAAAGATCGCACCAATATTGATAAAACTGATTCCATCACAATCTTTGGCTTTTATACCATCTTTTGCAGCATCCCGAACAGTAAAGTTTGCCATTAGAATTCCATCCATATTGAAAATTTCTAAACCTTGACCACCTGCAGTTTGTCCGGAAAAATCTAAAACGGTTTCGTCCATACCAGCACCAACTATAGATACATCAGTCGGACCATTACCCGAAATCGTATTCGTAAAATTATAGGTTCCGGCTTCAATTTTAATATAACCTCCATCTGGTACAGTAATCATTGCTGATTGTAGATCAGTTTCATAGTCACCATCGGGCGTTATTATGGCATAATAATCAATTGTATCTGTGTTCAGCGTATCTTCAGGTTCAATTATTTCTTCTTCCTCTTCCGGATCAATAGTTCCGTCATCATCTTTATTACAAGCTGAAATAAAAAACAAAGCAAACAATAAAAAAAAGCTTAGGGTTAATTTCTTCATTTTGAATAATTTAGCGTTTAGAACTACAATTTACTAAAAATAAGCGAATTTCCACTGAACAAATATCTTTTTTGGATGTTTGACCGAGCTGATTAACAATATTGTATCAATAATTTCCTATTCTTAATCAAAAAAGGGGGAAAATTAAATTCTCCCCCTTTTTCGATTTCAATATGTAGTTGTAAATTACAATCCTCTAAGCATAGGCAAGCCTTCCATACGCATCCATGGTAAAACCCCAAAGATAATTACGAGTGCAATAGTAAAACCTATAAAGGCAACTGCATGCGAGCCTCTCTTCTTAGAAACAGATCTTGCAACCTGAGCAATAATTAAAGCCAGGATCATTCCTGTAATGTGTTCAACAGTATAAAACCTTCCAACCGTATCTTTCATTACTTCACCTGCAAATCGGACTTGAGGGCTTAAGAAAAAATAAAGCACTAAACCAAGTAAAAGCTGAAGGTATAAAAATCCAACTGCTGAAGCATGGATACCATTATCTGATTTTGCATAAGGCTTTTTACCAAGCCATCCAATTAAAGATTTAACAATAGCAACCACCATCATAACAAGTGCCAGCATAGCAATCCAAGAATGTAGTGTAAGTATGATCTTATACATGTTCCATTTTTTAGTTAGCTCAAAGGTAAGTACCGCAATTCAAAAAATGTTCTTTAAATTAAAATTTATCCGATGCTTAATCCATTTGTTACTTTTTGTTCTGGTTGTAATAATACAACTCCTCTCGCTTCTCCCACAATACCTGTAACCAAACATTCCGACATAAAATCGGCTATTTGTTTTTTAGGAAAATTTATTACGGCAATTATTTGTTTTCCAACAAGTGCTTCCTTTGTGTATAATTCGGTTATTTGAGCTGAAGATTTTTTTATCCCTTCGGAACCAAAATCTATAAAAAGTTGATATGCCGGTTTTCTTGCTTTAGGAAAATCTTTAACATCGATAATCTTTCCAACACGTAGGTCGATTTTTTCAAAATCCTGCCATGAAATTAACGGTTTCATTTTTGTTTAACTTTTAATTATTCAATAATTTTCATAATTCATTGAAAATGATAATCTTTACAGAATAACGAAATTAAATAGATATGGAGTTTGCTCAAATTGATCTAATAATATTTTTTGCCTATATAGGTTTAATGATGCTCTTTGGCTTATACATTTCCAACAGAGAAAAATCTAACGATGCAAGAGATTATTTTTTAGCCGACAAAGCGCTTCCCTGGTGGGCAGTCGGTGGTTCATTGATCGCTTCCAACATTTCTGCAGAACAAATGATCGGTATGGCAGGTTCTGGTTTCACACTTGGATTTGCCATTTCCACTTATGAATTAATGGCAGCCGCCACGCTATTGGTTGTTGCCAAGTTTTTATTACCCGTATTTATCAAAAACGATATTTATACCATGCCCCAATTCATTGAAAAGCGTTTCGATGGGCGTGTGAGGGTTGGATTGGCTATTTTTTGGGTACTCTTATTCGTTTTTGTTAATATCACCTCATTATTCTATTTAGGTGGTTTAGCCATCTCCAAGCTGTTTGGAATCGGCTTTATGATGGCTGTCGTTGGATTGGCTGTTTACTCAGCTACTTTCTCTGTTTTTGGAGGGTTGAAGGCTGTTGTCTGGACAGACGTTGTACAGGTTATTGTTTTAATACTCGGAGGAACGCTTGCTTCAGTTGCTATTTTAAATGCCGTTAGTGATGGTGGTGGTGTTATGGCAGGTTTATCAGTATTACTTGAAAAAGCGCCTGAAAAATTCAATATGATCTTTACTCCCGAAGATACTTATGTTGACATTACCTCCGGTGAAACCAAAAAACCTTATATGGATTTACCTGGTTTAAGTGTTTTGATCGGTGGTATGTGGATTGCCAATTTATATTACTGGGGCTTCAATCAATATATTATTCAGCGTGCATTAGCTGCTAAAAGTATTAAAGAAGCCCAGAAAGGGGTAGCCTTTGCTGCATTCATTAAATTATTCATTCCATTTATCGTTGTTATTCCGGGAATCGCCGCATTTGTATTATCAGCAGATATAGCAAAACCCGATGAAGCTTATCCTTGGGTACTTCAAAATTATGTTGGCGTTGGATTCAAAGGAATTGCTGTAGCAGCTATCGTTGCAGCAATTGGTTCTTCATTAAGCTCTATGGCGAATAGTGTTTCTACTATATTCACTTTAGATATTTATAAGCCGGTATTCAATAAAGAAGCATCGCAAAGTAATTTAGTCACTATGGGAAAAATCGTTGCAGCGCTTTCATTAATGATCGGTGTATTCATGGCTCCTGCTTTTGCTAATTTGGGAGAAGCCTTCAGTGCTATTCAAAAATATACTGGCTTCTTTAGCCCTGGTATTTTAGCAATTTTCTTATTCGGTTTATTCTGGAAAAAAACAACTACTCAGGCGGCGCTTGTAGCAGTATTTGCAGCTTTACCGTTATCCTGGGCTTTCGACACTTTTACAACGCTTCCTTTCATAGATCAGATGGGCTTGTGTTTCTTAATAATTTCAGCTTTACTGATCGTAGTTTCTTTAATGACACAAAGTGAAGCTAATGATGCAAAAGCTGTAGAATTGGAAGATGGGATTTTCAATACAAGCACTGCATTTAATTTTGCCAGCTTACTTGTAGTTGGTATTCTGGCTTGCATATACACAGTATGGTGGTGATAGGAATAGATTTAGGAGTGCAGTTAAATACTACTTTTAAGTATGGAGAAAAATGAGGACAAAGGCTTACCTCTAACAGCGCTCTTTTTAGTGAATAAGGATAGCTTTACCAATTAAATAATGGAGGGGTTGTTGATTGACGGCTCCTCCCAGTTTTATAATGCTTAATCACATGATTCAAAGTAAAACCTTAAATTGTGTGATTTCTACTAAAGTATTTTGTAAAAAACTAGTTATATTTAATCATTTAAAATTAATCAACTAGTTGATTTACAAAATATTAAGTGCTCTTTTTTACAGTTTAATGCCATTCCGAATCTGAGTAAATATCAGCATAAGCTGAATTATGATCGATGATTACGTTCTTGTTTTCAAGTGATAGATCTCTGATTTCAGAGTGAGTAAGTTCAGTGTCACTCGATACGATACCATAAGCGCATAAAATGCTGTAGAATAATACGAAAATGTAGTTCATGATAATTTATTTTTCCGCACAAATTCTTGTGAGAAAAAATCCTGAACTACTTAAAATTCAATATCCAAAAAACACACTTAAAGATTAAAACAAAACACATAAAACACTGATAAACAAATATTTACCCTAAATTTTTCGTATGAATAAATTGATAGACATTCTTAATATTCTGAACAGAAGTGAGCGGCAAAAATTAAGGTCAATCGTACGTATTAACTCGAAAGAAAGTCAATCTTTAAAAGAAAAGCTGTTAAATATTCTTTTGAAAAAACCCAATATCAAGGAAGATGAGCTGATAAAAAAGCTTTATAATGGTAAAGATGCAAGCTACTTTAATACCTTAAAAAACAAGCTCTTTGATGATGTAATTGCTACGTTAATTAGTCAGAATAATGATAAGTTGTATGTTGATGAAATTCCTCAAAATGAATTAGCATGCCTCAAATATTATATTATCGGACGTTTAGCTTTATCTAGATCTGAACTAAAATTAGGAATCAGTTTATTAGAAAAAGCAGAAAGAATTGCAGATAAATTTGGTTTTTATAATGAAGCCTTAATGATTAAAGATTATTTAAGAGTAACAGAGGCAATAAGGAAAGGCATAAAGTATATAGAAAAGAAAAATGAGCAAATTGAAGAAATTTCAGATCTTTTAAAATACGAATTATTAACCAAAGGATACACTTATGATATTGGAATACATTCTACGTATGTAACTAACTTCGATGAAGCATATATTTCTAAGATCAATAATACCTATAAAAAATCAACAGATATTTTTGAGCAATGTGATAACCCTAAAGTTGCTTATTGGCATGAATATTCAAGCTCCTTAATGTGTGAGATCAATAATGATTACGAGACTGCAATAAGTCATTATGATAAATTATTAGATATTATTCACAGTAGCAAACAAGTTTATGGTACACATCGACATATTTCTATTGTTCAAAATAAAGTTAATGCACTATTCAGATTAGATAGATTATCGGACTTAAAAGACAATTTAGAAGATTTAATATATTCTTCTAAACGAATCAAAATGAATTTACCTAAAAATCATTTTTTCTATCGATTTAAAGAATTAGAACTAAGAATAGCTATTAAAGAAGTCGATGAACTCAAGTTTAAAGAAATCATAGAAGTTCTTAAAGAAAGCGAATGGGGAAAAACGCCACACCACAGTAATAGGTTAAAATTATTTGAATCTTATTTTCAGTACAAATTAGATAATAAACAATTCGCTTTAGAATTACTTTCAGAAGTAACAGAGATCACTAAAGATAAGTCGGGTTGGTTATTAGGTGTTTACTATTTAAAAATGATAACCCTGATGGATTTGGAAGAATATTATTCTCTCGACTTTCATATCAAGAACTTTGAACACCTTTTATTCCGACAGAAAAAGAAAAATATATTGAGAACTAAAATGATCGTCAAGGTTTTCAAAACCTTAATTAGAAAGCATGCAGATTACGCTTCTACTTATGAAAAACATGAAGATGTTATGGAATTACTTGCGTCCAATGAAAATAACTTCTATTGGGACCCTTTAGGTTTTGAGATCATTCGTTTTGATGAATGGTTCAATAATAAACTACAAGCTTTGAATTAGAATTCGATTCTACAGCATCTACCCTTTTGAGAATAATCTACTTTATTGGCAATCTCTCTCATTAGATATAATCCACGGCCATTGGGTTGAGTAATTCTTTGTGGTTGTGTAGGGTCAGGAACTTGTTGTTCATCAAAGCCTTGACCTTCATCAACGATTTGAATGCTCACCTTACCGCAATCGTGTTTACTAAGCTCTATCTGAACCTGTTTACTTGGGTCTAAACGATTACCATGCTTTATCGAATTAGTAACTGCTTCTGTGAGCACCAACAACATATCACCATAGTGCATTTCACAATCGAGATTATGCTTCTTGCAAAAATCTCTTAGAAAAGGAGCTACGTCCCTTACATTCTCTATACGAGAAGGGATATTAAGAATAGAGGTTTGATAATTTTTAGGCATAATTCGGATTTTATCAGGGAGTAAATTATCTGTCCTCATGGTCAAGTATATGGGTAAACTACAATTTATAGCAAATTGTAGTTCCCAAAACTGCTAAAATTTCTTAAAAGTTGCAAGAAAAAATACTTAGTTATTGCTAATTTTTTGAAAATAACGCTCTACTAAGCTCTTATAATAAGGTTTTAATGAAGGCGGAACAGTCTTATAAAGTTCCACTTCTGCTTCTCTTTGCTTTAAATACTCTTCTATCTCAGGCGGAATATTCTTCGGTTTCTGTTCAGCTGTTCTACTCTCTCTTTTTTCTTCCTCGCCTCTTGTTTGTTCTGCTTTTTCGGCCTCCAGGAGTTTATTCATAATTTCCTGCTGACGTTCGATCAACTCTCTTGTAATACGCTTGTTTACAATATCTTCTTCCGACTCTTCCATTTCTTCCATCAGCTTTTCTAAATCACCCAGACCGCCTTTTCCATCTTTATTCTTTTCTTCGTTGAGTTGTTTAAGGGCTTTTCGTATAGCTGCTTGCTGAGCAGCGGCTTCTGCCATTTGCTTGCTCATTCCTTTTCCACCTTTACCTTTTTTACCACTACCCATTCCACCTGGGTTATCGCACATACCCTGCATTTTTTTCAATTGCTCATTCAATTGTTTTTGCATTTTAGTCATATCGGGTAAGCCTGATCCTTTTCCACCTGGTTTATTGCAAGAACCACTACCCGGCATACTATTCATCATTTGCTGTTGCATTTGCTGCATAGTTTCACTTAACATCAATGCAAGATTATTAACACTTGTCATCACATATTGCTGATCTGCGGTCGCCAAATCTAATTTCCTGTCTTCAAGATTATCGATACCATCTTTGAAATGCTTTTCAATTTGTGATAATTCCTTAACAACAAAAGATTCTATCTGAGGAACACGTTTACTCATCGCTACAATACTATCTTCAATAATTTCAAAATCATCTTTCAACTTATATTGGTCCTGAACAAGATCAACATAATTGGCATTGCTCGTAGTTGTGTTTTCAAAATCATCCATCACCGTTTCCTGATCCATAGACATATCGATAAGGTTTTCTAACAACTGACGAATCGCTTTGATGTCTTCACCTGCTTGCTCTTGCTGCATTTCATTCATTTGCTGCTGCATTTGAGCAGCCATTTGTTGCATTTTTTGTGCAGCATCTTTTTGTTTCTCACTTGCTTTTTTATTATCCTGTTGTTCTAATTGTTCTGAACTTTCTTCCATATCCTGATCTACCTTTTCTGCATCATCTTTATTCTGCTCCATATCTTCGGTATCCTTTCCTAACTCTTCCTGCATTTTCTCCAGTTCATCCAAATCCTCTTTGATATCATCAAACTTTTCATTCAATTCATCCTGTTTCTGCTCCTCTTCTTCAAGATTACCATCATTATCCTCTTCAGTCTCTTCTGCCAGATCTTCCTGTTCTTCAGCTAACTCACGCAGATCATTAATGGTTTCCTCCATTTTCTGTTGCATTTCAAGCTGCTTCATTAATTCCATCATACGATCTAATTCACGCTCTAGCTGCTCGTTGCTCATTTCCATCTCCTCTAACTTCTCCATCATCTCCTCATTATTCATCTCATCCATCAGCTCTTCCATCTTCTTGAGCAACTCTTTCATTTCATCACTCAGAATATCTTCCATCAGTTTTTCAAGCTGTTCTTTTTTCTCTTGAATATTTTCAGACTCTTGTTTGAATTCTTCTTTGAAATCATTGTTTTCTTCGAATTGCTTTTGTAATTCTTCTATTTGCTCCTGAAGATTCTTCTGCTTATCCACCATTTTCTCGATCTTGTTACGATCTTCCCACTCCATCTCCTTTTTCTGTGTAAGGTCTTCTTTAATGTCTTTGATCTCTTCTTTCAGCTTTTCTGCTTCTTCCAGACTTTCTCGCATATCGCTTTTAATAGCTTCATCATTTTCCTCTGCATTAGCTTCCATTTCATCAATGGTTTTCAATCTGTAGTTCATAATCTGTGTTTTAGCACTTTTAGAACCATTTACCCCATCATTGTCCCAAACTTCAAAGTAATAACTCAACTTATCACCAGCTTGAAGATCAAGATCATACAAACTCCAGTTATGTGTATAACGATGTGATAATTTACCAAGATTCTGACTTATTGGTATCTTTTGTGTTCTTTGTGCACCTTTTTCAGGTGTAACTGTGTAATGGAAGAAAATATTTTTCAATCCATAATCATCCTGTGCATCTCCTAAAAAGTATAAAGTTTTATCATCTGTAGAATCTCTGAGTTCCTGAACAGAAATAGCGGGATAAGTATCGGGAGTTACCGTTACATTGTAAGCAATAGAATCTGCCTTATCTAATTTATCATTTGAAACGTAAATTTTGTAACTATCAGATTTGTAGAATCTTTTAGAGAAGTTAAAAAATTCTTTCCCCTTTCTTTTAGCTTGTTGCAGCGAATCGGCTTTACTGAATTTTAATTGAATATTATCTGTATTCTGTGCTTCAAAGTCCCACATAACTTTCGTACCTGCAGGAATATTCAGATCACCTGTATTATTCAATACTTCATCCTTCCTGCCTAAATAAGCAGGATAATCGATCTTAGCGGCAAAACTTAAAATAAGTGGTTTGGGTATGATCTTCAAAGAATGTGTTTCAGAAGGAAACCCATTTGCTTCAATAAAAAAGTCAACATCTTTTTGTACACGCTTAAAAGTATAGGCATAATGATCTTTATCGACTTTTGTTAGTTTGTATGGGAAATTGTTAATGTGAACGAATGCTTCTTTAGGAAGTTGCTCACCTTCTACTTTTACCTTCAATTTAAAATCATCGAATTGTATTGTTTCCAGATTTTCATTTTCAACCAGGAACTTGAATGGGGCTTCCTTTTCAAACTCTCTGTTATTCTGAATAATTCGTTCTGTACTTGATGGTATTAAATTAGGTGCCATTACCAAGATACCAACTAAGAAAAGTAAAGGAATAGCAGCATATTTGATGTATTTCCTGTTTTTTCCAAGATCGATAGCATTAGTAAACGGGACTAACTTAATATTATCAATTTTCTGATCGATACTCGCTTCGATCAGGCCTGCACTCGATGATGATCTAGCTTGCTCTTTAAGCTGAAGAATATTGAGAAGTTTATCTTTAACATTCGAAAAGTGATCTCCGATAATAGACGCTGCTTGTTCATGGGAAATCGTTTTCCCTAATTTCATGAACTGAAAAAGTGGAATTAGCACCCATGTGAATAATGATATTCCTGCAATACCAATAAAACCAAAGTAAAGCATCTTTCTGATATTCATAGAGAACTCAAAAAAGTATTCAAGCAAGTTGAACAAAATAAATGTAGCGAGCACCAGACCGGTAAAGTAAAGTAAACCGCGTAGAAATTTATTTATATAAAACTTTCGAATAAACTGATCTAATTTGCGAATCAGTAAATCGTAATTATTCATTATTAAAAATTTAATTCAGAATTTAAGAACTTCTATTTAAGCATCTCGTAAGAAATAAAGTCCCTATTATTTTAACTCAAAGCAGACAAATATAAATGAAAAGACTAGTCTGTTTCAAATGCTTAAAATATCCTTAACATTTGAATAAAATTACAGTGCTTAAACATATAAAAAATAATCATACAATACTTTATTAATGAAGCGCTTAGTTGATAAAAATCAAATACCAATCCAGACTAATGTTAATCATACAAATAATAGTGACTTAAAAAATCTGAATAGTCATAAACGCAAGAAAATATACAGTTCTATTAAAATCATATTTCAAGCGATTTATTTGTATAAGTTCTAAATTTGCACTCTTTTTTACGCATTTTTTTTAAAATTTAAATAACAAATTACCTTCCAAATGAAAAAAGTTTTATTGACTTTAGCGTTGTTTTTTTCTGCAATAGCTTTAAATGCTCAGTACGAAACAGTAGTTTACGACGCAGCCAACAACAACTTTGACAATGGTCAACCTCTACCTGCTGAAACAAACTTTGCGATCACAGGTGGTATTTTAGATAACGTTGATTTAGTTGATGTAGAAATTTACAGAAACAACAAGTTTAATCGTCCAGTATTTACAACTAACTGGAAAAGAAACGAGGGAAGTAAAGTTGGTGCTTTCCAAATTCCTATTAACTATAAGTTAAGAAGAAATTCAGATTACAGCTTTATTATCAAGCAGTACAGTTCTGCTAATGATGAAGAAAAACTTAAAATGAAGCAATCTGTTTTCGCTTCTTTAGATTCTTACATCGATGGTGTTATGTCTGCTAAAAGCAACAAGATCAAAGTAGAGAAAAAAACTAATGAAATTGTAAGTGATTTGAATAGCATCATGGAGGAAGCTACTCGTTACTATATTTCTAAAGCAGATTACGATTTCAATGGTTTTTCTAGCGTTATCGATGGAAAAGTTGATCAGATTCGTGATGCAAAATTAGGAAATGCGCTTTCAAATATTGAAAATGATGGAATAAGCACGCGTCAGGAAGCTAAACAAATTTATGGTGAGCAACTGATCGATGAATTAAAAATGGCTGTTAAAAACGAAGCTGAACAAGTAATCGATGCAGATTCTTATGTTTTATCTTCTGTAACAACTCTTGAAGATTATCCGGTTGAAAAGGCTAAATCTATTATCGGTGTTCAAATCGGATACGGAGGTGTATTTCTTGATGGTCAGTGGAAAGATTTTGAATATGCTCGTTCACCTTATATCGGAGCATCATTCCCATTAGCAAACTTAAACTTAGGACCAAAATTCTTCAGAAATGCTAATTTAAGTGCTGGTATCTTCTTGAAGCAATTCAAAGACGAAGACGGTGTTAAGCAATCTGGTCCTATTGTTAAGCGTCCTCTTTATGCTGCTTTAGGTTACAAAGTTTTCAAATTCGTTCGTTTTAATGCTGGTGCTGTAATGGTAGGTACAAGTGATATCGATGGCGGAAGAGTAAGCTTCGGAGATGTTAGTTTCAAACCATTTGTTGGATTGAGTGCTGAAATTAAATTATGGGCTAAGTTAGCTGACTAATTCAGCTACCCAAAATATTTATTCCTTTTTAATTAATTGAGTCGATTTTTCGCTCAGTTAGTTCAATAAATACTTAAAGTAAATCAATGAAAAAGTCTATATTTTTAGCAATATGCTTGCTTGCATTCCAAATGGTTGATGCTCAGATAAATGACTTCAAGTGGCGTTTCGGGGTGAATGCAGGTTTCACACAATACCATGGTGATCTTAATTCTGACATAGATGTAGAAGGATTAGAAGGTTGGAGAGATTTCAGAAAAGATAATAAAGATTTTTTGAAAGATCAGAAAAGAATGATGTTCGGTATAGAATTAGAACGTCGTATTTCTCAAAGAATCGGGCTAAGATTAGGAGCAAACATTGGTCAGGTAGCTCACTCTGATCGTTTTGTTGAGAACAATCAATTTGCTCGTTCTCTTAACTTTCAAACAGATATTGTTGATGCAAATGCAGCATTAAAACTTTCTCTTTTTAAAAGAAAGTCTTTCTTTAATCTGTACTTGCTTGGTGGTGTAGGTTTCACATATTTTGATGTATATGGAGACTTACAAGACGAAAATGGTAATTTCTACAACTATGCTTCTTCTAATGTTGAATTAGACGAAGATTATGAAACAAATCTTTCTGATTTGGATCTTCAAAGAGATTATGATCAATTTATCATGCATATTCCAGTAGGAGTTGGTGCAAGATTGAAAATTTTACCAAGAGTAACTGCAAGTTTAGAAATTGAATCTCGATTTTTATTTTCTGATTACTTAGATAATGTAAGTGATATTGGAGCTGGAAGAACGCTAACAGAACCAACTGATTTAGTTGCTTATAATCCTAATCCTGCTTATGAAAATGAATTAAGAGGTAACAGAGATGATAAATTATACGATTCTTATCACGTGGTAAGAGTTGGATTGAGCTACAGCTTTGGAAAAATGAAAAACGCTTCAAGCAGCAGAGCTACTTCAAGCAGAGCTAAGTCATTCAAATCAAGAGTGAACAATGCAGGAAGTAAGATCAAAAATGCTGTTCCAAGAAGAAAAGGTAAATTCCGTGCTCCGGTATTCTATCCATCATCAACACCCTCTTCACTTCACACAGAAGCAGATGCGCAAGTTGATGGCGGTCAGGCAATGGAAGTAGCAGCACAAGCAGCAGCTGAGGCTGAGGCAATGGCAGCTGTTGGTATTGATGCAGCAAACACTGAAGGTGTTTCTGAAGAAACAATGATCTTGATCGATGAAACATTAAGAGTGGTTGACGAAACTATTTTAGTGATTGATGAAACTGTTGCAGAGCAAGATGCTATTGAGCTTGAAATCCTTGAACTTGAGAAACAAATTTTATCATTGGAAGAAGAACTTTCTGGAAATGAAGCAGCTTCAGATGATGAGAAGAACCAGTTGATCGAAGAAATCGAAAGATTGGAAATCGAAGTAGATCAGGCAATAGAAGAGCAAGAAGCTTATCAGTTGGAAATGGAGAAAGCGCAATTAGAAGCACTTGAAATGCTGGAAGCTGCTAACAGAGAAATCGAATTAGCACAAGAACAAGCAGCTGCAAGCGCAGAAGCTTTAGAAGTTAAGGCTGAGCAAGCTGAGGCTATTGAGGATGAAGTTGAGGAAAGAGAAGAAAAAGTAAAAGAAAAAGCTTCTAAGAAAAAGAAGAGAAAAAACAAAAAGAAGAAGGAAAAGAATGAAGATAAAGAAATCGAAATTGAAGTAGTTGAGCCTGCATCATCAGAAGAAGTTTCAGAAGAAATTGAAGTTGAGATAAAAGTTGACGCTAAAGACAATGAAGATATTCAGATCTGGGTTGAAGAAGATGGAAATGGCGAGTACAAGATAGAAAAGAAAGTAATTATTATCGAAGATGAAGATGGTGTACGTATGCACGAAGGAAAAGGTGGAAAGCACAGAGGTATGCATGGCGGAAAAGGAAATGGCATGATGAAAGAGATGCACGAAATGCAAATGGAAATCGATAAATTACAAGCAGAAAAGAATGAAATGCAAATGGATCAGATTCAACGTGAATTAGATGATATCAAAAACACTTTGAATTTATTAATCAAGCAAAGAATTGATGAAGCTGAAAATGGTAACTTCGATAGTTCATGGAAGGGAAATATTGAAGGCGCTAAAGCTTGTGATCCGGCTGACTGTAAGAAAAAAGGATGCGATCCGGCAAATTGTAAACCAGAAGATTGTAGTAAGAAAAAAGATTGTTGTAAAGAAGGAAGCAAAACTTGTGATCCAGCCGATTGTAACAAGAAAGACTGTTGTAAGAAAGATGGAAAAGCATGTAGTGCTGATTGCAAAAAAGACTGCTGCAAAGGTGGAGAAAAATCTTCTGCACCAGCTTCAGATGACAATGGCACAGGAAGTAATTTCGATGCTGAAGAAATGAAGAAATTAATGCAGGAAAACGAACAGTTGAACAGCGAACTGAAACAAGCATTGAACGATCTGGAAAAAAAAAGTAGTGTAAATACTACAAATTCATATCCTACAACTGGAAGTACCAATACAGGTACTTCTGGTTCTTCTGTTTCTACACCCACACGTACAGAAACTACTACTACGACAACTGAAACTACATCAACACCAACCTATTCCGGAAATACAGGAACAACCTCTACTTATTCTTTCCCTAAATCTTCTACAGGAAGAACAAAATACGATTACACACAAATGGAGCAGATCAATGCTTATGATGTAAGTTATACTGCCAACTCATTCAATGCAAATGACCCACAAATTCGTCAACTTTTACAATCTGTTGCTTCTGAGGTAAGCTCTATTGGCGGTGTGGTGTTAATTAAAGCAAATACCACCGAATATGAAAAAACGAAAATGAGCAATGTTGTTTTCGACATTAACAAAGAATTCGTTTATAACTATAATCTATCACCTCAACAAATCGACTCTTCTATTCATATCGCAGCTGATGGTGTGAATAACGTAAGAGAACTTTACATCAACAACAACAAAGTAGAATTACTAATTTTCAGATAAAAACACATTGTTAAAACCTTTTAACATTTAATCAGTCATACTTCAATTATAATTGCTAAAAATAGCAAATGAAACCTACTTTTCAATACTTGCCAATTAAGGGGATCAATAATGCCCCTACTGTCAATATTGCTGACTTAGACAGCTTTATTGATCTGGTAACCGATCTTCAAGCTAAATATATTTTCACCAAAATCGAATCTTCTTCAAAATCTGAAGATAATGGGGGTAGTTTATCAGAAGATATTTTCAACCGTACACGCCAATTAGCCAATTCTCTTGGAGTTACCAATGAAAACACCCAAAGTGAATTCAGTTTTATTCACGATGGTATTAATTACAATGTTAATGCTTTAGGGTTTCAAACTATAGAAAGCTATCAGGAAGCAAAAGGACTTGGTTTCTCAAGTGGTGATGATTTTGCAAAAGCGCAAGAATTATCTTTCGAAGATGCTGAGAAATTCAATGAATATACTCAAACAGGATTTGAACAAAAAGAAGATTTTGAAAAAGCAAAACAATTAGGCTTTGTAGGAGCTTTTCAAAAATTAAATGCTGCCGGACTAAAAGAGGAAGCCCGTTCAAATATAAAGAGTTTTAAGAAAGATGCCGATATTTATGAAATGGCAACTCGAAAGAACTACGAAAATTTTGATCAGTTTTTTGAAGCTGTGATCTTTGGATTTGCAAAACATGATGCTGCCGATTTCAAGCTTGCTATCGACAATGGTTTCGATAGTGCTAATCTATACTATAAAGCCAGAAACAGAGGCTTTGAAACTGCTCAGGAGTTCAAAGAAGCAGAAGCTTTACATTTAGATGATAAATTTGAATTAAGCCTATTCAAAAATATTAATCAAATTAAAGATCAACACAACTACCCTTTCCACGATCAGGCGCACATCTTTAATATTTTAAAAGAATTAGAACCTGGCTCTGAAACAGAATTGAAAAAAATTGAAGATATTTTCAAATCCGAACAGGATAAATTGAAATATCAAACCAATGTTTCAAGTAATAAAGGAACTGAATGGATAAGTAACTCAATAAATAAATTATTAAAGTCCAATACTCTTCCGAATTGGTACAAAGTTGGCTTCAATACCAAAGAGGAAATAAAAACATTTTTAATTTCAAATCAAGCCATTTTACAATTAGGTAAATTTGATATATCAAACAACCTTTTCACTAAAAAATCATAACTTTTAACATAAATAGTATCAGATGAAAAAATTCTTCGCAACTTTTATGATTTTGATGATCTTCGCCAGTACTGTTGTCGCACAGGATGGAGAAAAAAAGTCTAAAAGGCAGAAAAAAGAAAGAAAAGTATCTATCAAAAAATCTGAAAGCGATGGACCTACATTTAAGGATCGCAAAATTACTTTCTTTGGACACTTAAGCCCGGTTTTAAGTAGCTACCGTAGCCGTGATGCAGTAGATAACGTTCGCTTAGGAAGAAGATTGAATTTTTCTTACGGTGTAGGTGCTGAATATCACTTATCTCCTACATTCTCAGTTCTATCAGGAATTAACTTTGCTGCAGGAGGCGGTAAAATGTGGAGCTTTGAGGATATTGCATTCGACCAGGATGGTGCTACAGATTTTGTAGTTCCAGTGAAAACTAAAATGAAGTATAAAACACGTTCTCTACAGATTCCGGTTTTAGCTCGTTGGACTAGCGCTCCACAAGGAGACAAGCAGAACATGAAGATGTATGGTCAGGCAGGTTTAGGTCTTAATTTCGGAATGAGAGCTCGTGCTTCTTTCTTCAATGATGATGCAGATATCAAAGAAAGAAGAATCGATATTTCTGAAGATTACAGAAACTTCGATATGAACTTAATGTTAGGTGCTGGTGTAATTCGCGATTGGAATGAAAAATTTGACTACTTCTGTGGTTTAAGCTTTTCTCGTGGATTCGTGAATATGGCTAAAAACTATGATGCGATCAGAAACAGAGCTTGGACAATTGATGTGGGAATTATATTCTAATTTCTCCAAAACAATAATAAATCTAAAGCAAGGCTCGACATAAATAAAGTGTCGGGCCTTTTTTTATTTAATTAAAATAACTTGGTGAGTGAAAATCGATAAATTTAAAAATGAAATCTCATTTACTATTCATCATTTCTATGTTATTTTTTCATTGCAAACCCAAAGAGCACATAAACACATTAATCTTTAGAAATAAAGATCATAATGTTCAAATTGAATATGCTGACAAATCCATTGTCCTTCAAAATTTAATTAGAAGTTTCGATATTGATGAATTTAACCATTTGTTAGAAAATAATCTGTTGTATGAAATAAAATATAAAGAGCTTCATGCCGCCGAATTTGACGACTCTGGTTGGGTAAACGAAGAATTGATTTATCCTATTCCATTACAAAATGTACAATTTCTTAAAAAATATAAAAATCATATTTTCACAACCACTTACCATACCATTGAAGGAACTGAGGATGTAGAGCCACACTTATGGGCATTTAATTTAGATACCTATATTGGTACTTTTCACCCCATTAAAAAACATAATGAATATGTTCCTTTAGAAAACCAATATAGGCGTATTATAGGTATGGAAATCTATGAACATTATTTATACTTAATTCAAAAAATAGAAGATTATAGCGGAAGAGGTGAAACAACAATAAATATCATAAGTTACGATTTGAAAAAATCGTTTGATAATCCTAAAATTTTACTTTCTATTCCCTTATTTCACAAAGAAAGAAAAGAAGAAAAAAACGAACCAAAACCTAAGTTTCTTAATGCTTTTCAAGACCACCAATATAGACTTTCACAGCCACCAAGTTACCACTGGGATGTAAGAGAGCAAGATGTGACATTAAATGAAAAATATTTAGTCTTAAACATTAATACGTACTTTCATTTTTATGTTGGTATGTCGGTTGGATATTTATCTACTTCAACAACAGACTTAATTGTTTTGGACAGACAAAAACTTAAACCGTTATACTACTTACAAGCAAAAAATGAACTTAAAGATTTTAAAACCAAATTGTTAGATAATAATTTGTACTTTACCACAAGAGAAGATACAATTTACAAAGTTGATTTATCAAAAATTAAGATTACAACTCTTGAAAATCAAGAATCTAGTGTTTTAGAAGAAAAACTTTCCTTTCGTTCATTGCAAAAACCACTCAATCCACCATATCCACCAATTGGAGAAAAAATACTTGTAACAGATTTTGATTTAGAAAAGCAAAAAATTTCACAAAATGCGTACAATCGAAACTATTTTTTACTGGAAAAAGAAGATAAAATTTACATGAAAAACTTTATAGAAGAATACAAAACACAACTTACTTCTCTCAATTTCAGCAAATGACTTTAGAAAAAAAACATTGGATTTTTGGGTGTTCAATAGACACTATTGGAGTTTACATTCACTTTTTTCCTAGTTCCGCTAATACCATTGAGCTATTAAGTCTTTTTTAAGCTTAAATAATTTACGAAAATCACATCCATCAAAACGAATTTACCTCAAGCCATTACACTTATTAAACTGAAACATGCTTTGCTTGCTGCTTCAATAATTTTGTATCGTTTTCTCAATTAAACAAAAAATTATGCAAGACATTTGGAATGCCTATATTGATGCCATCAAATCTATGAGCAGTGAATTTCCTATTGAAATGAAAAAGCCTGTGAAAGATAGCTCTATCCCCGTATTTGCTGAAGAGGCAGACTTAGAACTCCCTCAGGATTTAATTGACTTATTGAAAGTTCATAATGGTCAAAAAACAGAACACCACCCTATCCTATTCAACTTTCATTTAGATCGCTTAAAAGAAATTACGCATAAGATCTTAAAAAAGGAAGACGATGACTACCCGGAAGAACCAGACTATTATTTCATTCATCCGGTTGGTACTATAAAGCCTAAAAAAGAGCATACACATTGGGTTCCCCTTGCCTATTATACGAACGATGAAGACTACTGGAATCGTGCAGGTTTATATATGGATATGGACCCAGGACCACAAGGTAAAGTAGGACAAATTATTTGGGTAGGTCAGTACAGAAACTACCGAACTGTTGTTGCCGACTCTTTGAAAGATTTATTTATTATGCTTACAGAACGCCTGAAGTCAGGCAACTACCACCATGAGCAGGTAGATAGTTGGGTAAACAACCTAACCTTCGTTGAAGGTGAAGCATTCCCAGATACTTTATTTGCAGAGCAAGCTCCTGATATCAAAGCTCAAGCTGCTGAAATGGCTGAAAAATACGCTAATCAAACACATAAATACCGTAATATAGTTTTCGGTATCGAAACAGAATTACCAGAAGGGTTTATTCTGAATTTGGATAACCAAAGTACAGTTGAAAGAAAACTTGAAAACGGTGAATATGTACATATCGATCATACCAAAAGAGTTATCAACGTATTCTCATTAGGTGAAGATACCGATGATGAACAGGCTACTGTTGGATTCAGTTTAAATACCTACGACCATGTTGAAGACCTACAGAAAATGGCAGAAGACATGGTAGGTACATACAAGCAACAAGCTGATATGATGAAACAGTATGGTATGGGCGATCAGGTTACACTAAATTATACTATTGAAGATAATAAGTATGGTTTTCCTAAGTTCATGACTATAGAATACATTATGTCAGGTGTTCCAAGCACTTTCATTTATCTGATAGAACATACTCAAATGCTTGCACTCTCTGGAAATAATAATTTCCAAAGTGAACATACAAACACGATGATCAGCAATCTTAAAAAATTAGCCGAAGCATAAAATGATATTGTAAGCTCAGAGTATGTTTAAAAATCAGTAGTGGGTTAAAATGATTGATTTGGTCAGGCGACTGTGCGTCCCAGACCGTGCGTCCCAGACCAAATCGGGAATCCATTGCTGGTCGCCTGACCAGCAATTCTCATTCTTGAAAATCAGGTTCATAAAATATTGGTTTTCAGTTGAAAAAAATTTAAACATACTCTTACTAACCCTAAACTACTACTTATCCTTCACCATCATAGTTTAGAGGAGAATATTGAGTAATAAATTCGTAATATTTTACCCATTTTTTAGTTTAGAACACATTACTCAATATAAAAACCAGTTAGCATCATTGTTGGCTGGTTTTCTCTTTTTAGTTACAGATTTTCAAAATAAAAAGCATGTCTAATATTCTTTGTAAGAAAACCTACCCCTTAGAAATAGTTATCGATTTAAACAACAAAGATGATTTAGAAAAAATCATTGAAGCCTGGAATGAAGAACTTCATTTAATCTCTGAATCAGATGATTATTGGAACGTCCCTTACATCGAATATGGCTACATCGATCAGGGAGAGTTTTTACCTTATACATTTGAGTTTAATGGACAGCAAAACTCACAAGCAAATTTGAGTGAAATTGCATTTTTCAATGCTGTTACCGATCATGAAGCACTAATACCTTTGGTAAAAAGCTACATAGAAAAAATATTACTGTTCAATACTAACGATGAAACTTTGCCTTCAGGTAAAACATTTATGGGCTTATACCCTGCTTTCATTCTTGCAACAAAAAATAAAGAATATGTGAGCCTTTTTAATGAAATTGCCTTTCTTATTTACCATAACGAAGATCCTTATCATAGTGAAACTCAACAGTTACAAACCACATTACTCATGATGCACCAAATGGGATATGATGATAAGATAAATATAAATTCGATCAAACTAAAGTATGCTACCGATAGTAAAGAGCAACAAAAACTTATAGCTAAGAAAATAGCAGAATGGCAAGAAGATAAAGACGGAGAATTAGATTTGGAGAATATGGGTTTAAAAGAAATCCCTGCTCAGGTATTGGAGCTAAAAGAGCTTAAAACGCTCAACTTAATGCACAATCAAATAAGTCAAATTCCTGATCAAATCACACAGCTATCTAATCTTGAAAATCTATGGTTGAAAGGAAATAAGCTTATTAGTTTAACAGAAGTAATTGGCAAACTAAGTAAATTGACCTCTTTAAATTTGGAAGAAAATCAGTTATCAACTTTACCTTCCTCTATTGGGCAGTTGAAAAAACTAATTTCTTTACGATTATATAAAAACAAACTAAAATCATTTCCACCTGAAATAGGTGATTGTGAAGCTATGCTTGATCTTAGATACGATGACAATGAGCTAGAAGAACTACCGGAAGAAATAACCAAATTAAAATTACTTAGAAGCATTACAGCCGATAATAACAAGCTGAAAAAACTTCCTGAAGATTTAGGAAAAATGGTAGAAGTAGATGCTATTAATATTAGCAATAACCAAATCGAAGAGCTACCGGAATCTATTGGAGAATTGCCAAGTCTATATCGCTTTTATGCAGATAATAACAAAATAAAAAAGTTACCTGAAAGCTTCTCAAAGCTAACAAAACTTACCCGATTTTCTGTATATAAAAACGAATTGGAAGAACTACCCGACTATTTCTGTAATTTCGTAAACTTAGAAGATGTTGTTATTGCTGAGAATAAGATCAGCAAGCTGCCTGAACAAATTGGCAATTTGAAACAGCTTTGGAATTTTAACCTGAGAAATAATGAATTAACTGATTTACCAGATTCTTTCTTTGATTTAAAAAAGCTTGATTCTCTTGATATTGCTTTCAATAAAGTAAAGAAATTATCGGAACAGATAAGTAAGTTATCCAATATAAGAACTATTTTATTAGAAAATAATGATTTAAAATCTGTTCCAAAAAGTATTACTAAAATCAGTGGTCTTATGTTTATAAATTTAACCAACAACCCTAATATCAGCTATCCACCAAAAGAGTTAGCAGATAATCTTTATGGTACGAATGAAATATTAGACTATTTAAGAAATAATGATCCTGAATAATGATTATGGAAGAAAAAATCAAAGAACTACTAGCTTTTTCCCCTGAACTTCCTCCAGCGAAACTGATAAATCAATTTCAATTTCAACATAACGGGAAACAAGGCTGGACAGAAGCCAATGATGTAAATCAACCAAAGCGTTTGGATTTGATTAAAGCGCTTTATCCCTTTTTTCAGAAAGAAGATAAAGCCTTAATTCGTTTCTTATTAGAGCAAGAAATTACTTATACCCAAGAGTTAGGTGATTATACAGAAGGATTGAATATCAGCTCATTCATGTTGTATAAAATTATGGATAATAGTGATGTTCCACTTTTATACGAAGCAAAATTCAATACTTGTTTCGATGCACGTTTTACATTAGATATCGAATTAGTAATGGGTTTAGGACTAAAGCAGACCAAAGCATTCTTAAATAAAAACAAAGACCAATATGAAGAAATAATCGACGTTATAAAAGAATATGAAAAACGTGAATTCAAAACGCGAGAAATCTATTTACCATTCTACGAAGAAAGAAGGATTCCATATTTATTGGAAGATGAAGAATGACTTTCTGATATATCCGAAATTATTTTTATTTCTGTTAATAGTTTGTACTTGCTGCCAATGTAAAAATGAAAGTCATGAAAAAGTTAATCCGGTCATTGCTTTAAAAGATAAGATTATTCCTCCTAGCTTCGATAAAGAACAACATCTGAAAGATTACGAAAATTTGAAAGAAAGGATTTCTATTCAAAGAAAAACGCTCAAAGCAACCCAAGCATCTGATGCCTTTAGCAGTCTTTTAGTAGATTCTATATTCAAATATTGGTATAAAACTCCCTGGGATTTTAACGGTCATACAACCGAACCAAGAAATGGAGAAATTGCTTGCGGTTATTTTGTTACTACAACACTTCGGGATGTTGGAATCAAGTTGCAGCGAATTAAACTAGCTCAACAAGCTTCTTCAGTAATGATACAAAAATTATGCGCTAAAAATTCGATAAAAAGATTGGGTAGTTTTAATAAATTAGAACAGTATTTTGAAGCTTTTCCAGATAATTATGTTTTCATTTTAGGACTCGACTTTCATGTGGGATTTGTCGTTAAAAGAAACGATAAACTATATTTTATTCATTCGAGCTATGAAGGTGAACAAATTGTAAAATCTGAAATTCTTAGTAATTCAGCACCAGTGATTCATTCTAAATCCTATATGATCGGTTGTCTGAACCAGCATCAACAATTATTAAAGCAATGGATTCAAAACTAAAACTTATATTTTTCTGTACAGCCTTTTTAACTTGTTTACTTTTTGCTTGTAATAATGAATCTCAAAACAAAACAAAAGAGAATATAACACAGAAAGCCAATATTCAGGAAACTGTAGAAATAGAATACAGTAAGACCTTAGAAGATCAATTTTTCAAATTAGATGCTATACAATTAGGATGTGATGAAAATGTTAGACAACACCTTCAGAAATTGAATAAATTATTTAGTGAATACCAACTACACTTAGAGTTTTACAATAACACACCTTTTATTCTCCGCATCAATAATGCTCCATATTTTGTAGCGGAAGCCGAACAACTACCACAAGAGGAGTACAATAAAATCGTTAACTGCATTGAAAAATATAAAAAGGTCGAAAGCTTAGAGCAATTATTCATAGGCTATGAACCTCTACTAACTAAATTGTACCTTATTAATGAACAAGAAATAGTAGCATTCAGAGATGGATTCTTATTATTTTTTAAAAAAATGGAGGCTACAATTCCTAAAAAACCAAAATGCACCACAAATTATAGTGATGGTGGCTATACCGCTGAAGAAGTTTGCCATTACTTTAAAAACGGGCGTTCATTAACCAAAATGTATAAACATATTGTGTCCAATTCAGGCGATTCAGAAGCAATGCCTGAAATATTTCCTAATTATGACCAAAAATTCAAAGGACAGAAATCTATAGAAATAGATTTTAAAGAATATTATACTGAAGCTAATTTCTTTGGATTGAAAATTGAATTATTCTTTGAAGGTGGTGTAAGCACTTTTATCCTTGAAGAAAACAATGTCTATTTCATAATTACCTTTATTCACAGTGCAGATTAACGAAAAAAGTTGAATATGGTAAAATCTGCAACTCTAATAAAAGGTTTATCTCGAACTCTATTTTAACACTTTTCAGCTATTTTCAAACGAATTTGACCTAATATCACAACAATATACTTTTAAGCACTTAAAAATAGAATATCACCATTTCTTTGCATTATCGATTAGACTACTTTCCAGAATTGTGTAAAAGTTATTATGATTCATTTATTATAAATTTTTTTATATTAATTATGATTTGTAACTTTAACTTGAAATTTTTAACTAAACTCTTTAATTAACAAAATAATTTTTAACCATGGAACTATTTAATGCTTATTTTCTTGACACTGTCAAAAACAAGTATGCTCAATTTGATGGTAGAGCACGTAGATCAGAATATTGGTACTTTGCTTTATTCAACTTCTTAATCAGCATAGTTGCAGGTATCATCGATGCCGTTTTAACAAGTGTATTAGGTTTTGGATTTATTGGTGCAATCGTAAGTTTAGCTTTACTTGTACCTGGAATTGCTGTTGCTGTTCGTCGTTTACATGATGTTGGAAAAAGTGGCTGGTTTTTATTAATTGCCCTGGTTCCATTATTAGGATTGATCTACTTAATTTACTTAATGGTTCAGGACAGTCAGCCTGGCGATAATGAATTTGGTGCAAACCCTAAAGGAGTAATTGTATAAGAAAATTATGAAAGCGTACCGATAATATCGGTGCGCTTTTCTACTCTTATTCCTTCACATCTTGTTTTTGACAAACAACTTCTCGCCACTTTATTTCAAAATATCTTTTTATAAATTTTAAGATTTAGCGATCTTATGGCATTGCTATATCTTTAATCGAATCCTTGCATTATGAAAACACTCCAGTTCATTGGCAATAAGATAATTTTGCCTCCTTACTTCGTTATGCTCATCTGTTTAATGCTTCAGTCATTTATGCTTGCCCCCGAAGCCATTCGACAAGGCGACATTCAGAAATTCAATTACAAAGAACATACTTTTATTATCAGAGAATCAGGTGGGAAAAGTCAATTAAGTTTGAAAAAGGGAGTTGCTGAAAAAGAAATTAAAAAACCTAAAGTAACCTACAGGAATGAAAATGGGCTAAAGCTTACTGAATACTTCCGCAATCCAACAACAATGTTTATTCTACAAGGAAGCGATGAAGACCTTATTTGGATGTTTGGAGAAGGACCGAATGGCAGTGATCCATCATTTTCTGGCTTTTATGACTTTAGTGGAAATGTAATTTCTTATTCTTTTTCAGTACGTTTATCATCTCAAAAAGCACAACTTTTAAATAGAGATGGTGATTTACAATCTACTTTGGAAGGATATTGTATTGATAATTTTGATGAACAGATCAATAATCCTGAGACATTTCAGAAACAGATAGGATTGTGGTAGTAATACATACCAAAAACTTGCGTGATCTATCACTCATCAACAAGCAATCATTAATATTCAATAATATTCAACCTTTCTGACAAGCCCACATTATTACATCTCTAAAGTCTATTTTGGCTCTTTCAGTGTAGTGCTTAACATCTTCCAACTTTCCCTCAGCTAAAGTGATAATGGCAAATCGAGTATTGCGTAAATTATATTCACTTTTAGCCATCACATGGTCTAAGTTTATTGATTCAAGCTCTTTAATGACTATATCTATTTCTTCTTCTTTGAATTCAGTTTTGATCACTGCTAATAAATCCTCATCCATAATATACTTTAAACGGAATTTAAACGAATATAATTCGTAAACTAACGAATTTATATTGGATCATTTTCTATCGAATTACTTTGATTAATTTTATTTTGAATTATAGATAATATGGTTAAAGTAAACAAATATGAACTGACCAATGATAAAATTATCATTCATCCAAATCGTCAGATAAAAGTACTTGTTTACACACTCTTTTGGGTATTCCAAATATTGTGTATTTCAACTTTCGCATGGATAGAGTACGAAATGGGAGAAAAAGTAGAAGTAGATGCAGCCATGCTCTACATGATCGGTTTCCTCATCTTAATGTTATTACCATTTATTCCTTTGATTTACAGAAAGATCATTTTTGACTTTAAAGAACGTAAGGTTTCTATTAATACTGCATTTTTTAAAATGAAAGAATACGCTTTTAATGAGATCGAAGCGATCAAACCAGTATCAGGAGATTCTATTTATTACGCCATATTTCTTAAATCTGATAAATTGGGAAAAGGCATTAGATTTTCACCACATTATACAGCAACTAAACAACATGACAAAGAACTAAATGAGTTTGAAATAGATATAATTGAAAAAGTTGATACTGAGCTTACTAAAAAAGAAACCACTACAATTGCTGATATTCCATTAGGAAAAAACTTTCATTTTTTCAGACAACGAGGAGCTGAATTTACGAACCAACAGTATCATTTCTTTTTACGATTCTTCGGAATAGCAACATTAATTGGTGTTTTCTTCTTTCAATATGCTATGTGGGGCGACAATTCCGGTGAAGGGATTATCGCAAGAATAATGATATGTATTTTTCCTTTTCCATTTCTTCTTTCTGGAAATGATAAAGTTGTTTTCGATACACATAAAGCTACATTAACACTTTCATCTTGGTTTGGTATATTAAAGAGTCAGTACAACTTAAATAATTTTTCTGGATTTCAGACAATTCGAAACAGTGTTTACTTCGTCTATACAGGAACTGAACTATCAATGTATTTCAATGAAAACAATAATGATGTAAAAGTCAATTTGGTCGATTTTAGAAATACAAAAAAACTATCAGAATATCATGAAGAAGTAGTTGAAATTATGAAGAAAACCTTTCCTGATAACTTCAATGAAAATACTAACCACTCTAACAGCCTAACTATATAAAACAAACTCATTAACTAATAAAGTCATGGAAAACTTAAAAAGCTATTTAATAAAAGAAAATAAGGGTAAAACTCATTTTTTCGATCTTGAAATTGAACACAGAACAATTATAGAAGATGGTTTAACTTGTCAGGGGCCAACTGTTTTAGTTACAGTAGAAGGCATTGAACAAGAAGGAACACCCAAAAAGACAGAAACAGAAATAGATTATGATGAGTCAGAAGAAAGATATAATAGTATACTCAATCAAAAATTAGGAGAAGGTTTTTTAAGTAAAAAAGTAGATTTGAACACCGATGAAGATTGGGATATTATCATGAATCAAATTTATGAAAGCAGTAAAATTGAACTTGAAAAATTAGCAAAAGAAGGTGAAAAATACGAACGAATTTGCTTCGGGGTGCATCCATACTATTTGCCAATGGCAATTTTAGATGAAAAAGGAATTGTAATTGCAGAAATCAAATCAAATAATCTAACGATCGAATATGGTTCTTCTCCTCGAAGCATCGACTACCCTACTTTCGATAAGCTTTTTTATAAGTACATACCCAAAGCGCTTAATAAACTGAATGATGAAAAATGCTTCGATGGTATTATCAAAGAAAATACCCTACCAGTTAGTTTTCAAACTACCGATTGCGACCCTGAGTTAATCGTTGTAGCAGGCGATACGAGCAAAGAAGCCAATATTTTTGAGAAAGAAAAATTAGATTTTGATCTTTCTATGCTTGGAAAAGGGCAAGCTAAAGAGGCTTGGTGGTTTGTGAAAAATGAATTCAATTTAGAAGAGATCTTTTTTGAAGAAAGACTTGATCTTAATACGATCTGGGATATTTCTGATAAAGCTACTTTTGAAAAAACAGAAATAAAAGGTAAAATTCGGTCTGCAAACACCCTCAGCGATTGGCATCAATGCGATCTGGATGAAGCAATTAGTTATAAATTCAAGACATTATTAGAAGCTATTGGCGTTAAAAATATAGATTTTTATCCAATGAATGTTACGCAGGTAGCCTTCAACCAAACCAGCAACGATTACTATTATTTGGCAGTGGTTCATGGATCAAACAATTATATCATTCAAACTTCTGATGAATTTGACCACGCAAATTTTATAGATTACGACTGTTTTTTAGATGAAAGTGAACTGAAAGCCCGCAAACCCTTATTGGATAAATTAGACCTTAAAGTTTTTAGAAGTGAAATACAAAAAAATGCAGGTTGGATAGTCGATAACGAGGTCAAATTAGCGATTGAAACAAACGGTATTACTGGTCTTGAAATTTATGAAATACCCTTCTGGGATATTGATGAAATCGCAACCTTAGAAGCTATGCACAACGAAGGCGACTTTGCTGCAACGTGGCGTTTGGGAGTGCTTTATTTAGAAGGGAAGTTGGTAGAACAAGATATTGACAAAGCGGTGGATTTGTTTCTTACAGTCCAAGGTTCAGAAGATTGGGATGCAAAAAGTGAATTAGAAGATTATTTGGATGGTTACCAAAATGAAAAATATGCTTGGTATTATGTGTACAATGCAAAATTGAATGAGCAAAACGGAAATGATGAAGTAGCGGTTAAAATGTGGTCAAAAGCTGAAGAAAAAGGCTATAAACCTGCTAAAGAGAAGCTGAAAAAAATACTTCAAAAAGAAGGGAATCAAGCATTAAAAGCTTTTGATTATATGCGCGAAGCATTAGTAGCTAAAGGAAAAGAAGATTACGAAAAAGCACTCGAATTAGTAGAAAAAGGTCTTGAAGTTGATCTGGATTTTTTGCTACTTCAAAATGAAAAACAACAACTATTAGGCTTATTGGGAGCTAATAAAGAACAAGCTGAACCGATAGAAAGCTTAGACAAAAAATTCACGAAAGCCAATATTGAAACTAAGTTTAAACAAGCCACTGTTTTATCAAAGAAAAAATGGAAGGAAATTTATCCGAATTTCAAGTTCAAAAAAGACATTCCAACTAACATCGACGACCAATGTATTTGTGTTTACTCAGTTAACGACTTAGATAATAGAGGAGAATATGCTACCATTTACGACAACCAAGGAGATTTAGCAGCACAGCTTTTTACCATGAACAGGAAAAACCAAGCTGATTATTTTAATGACAACACTTATTTAGTTGGGCATGGCAATTTAAAGCACACCGTAATAGCTTCAAACTTCGGATTGGACTTTATAGCTTTCAATGGAAAGTATGTGGTAGATATAACAAAAACAGCATCACAATATGGATTAATTCTATTTAATGGAAGTCAAAAGCCAATAGTCTTTGAAGGAATACTCAATTATCAGGAGATAGTCAAAAAATTCGTTGAAGGATATTATGATTCCCTGGATAAAATTCTGGAGGATCAAGAAAAGTATTTAATAGAACCTGCTCCAAAATCTAAAGATCAATTAACAAAGAAAGCCTTCAAACAGTATGATCTATCTGATGATAAATTCTGGAAAAAAGCAACTCCTGAAATATTACAAGAAGTGGTCGAAAGTGGTAAAAAGCTTGAAGAATATTTCGGTCATGCTATTTCATTCAAAGCTTCAGAAGAAACAGTACAAGCCATGCTCGATTTAGGCATCGATCCAGATTATAATATAAATCCGACAATGAATCAAACTCCTTTGATGGTTGCTACTGTTCATGAAAATATTGGAGCAATGAAAGCACTGATAAAAGCAGGAGCAAAACTCGATGTGGTTGATAATTATGGAAACGATCTGCTGAGATATACTGTTTCTCATGGAAATAAAGAAGTAATCAAAATACTGAATGATGCAGGTGTACAATAAGTAAAGACCTTACACTTTAACATCTCCCTAAAGCAAATATGTAAAGACATTACACCGTAACGTCTATCAAAAAACAGAACATGAAAGAAATCGATATAAAACAACTCAACAAAAGCATAGCTGAAGCAGTAGATCGACTATTATTATATATGAATACTAATGAAATCACGAACCCAGAATTCTCTTTTTGGGTAGCTATGCAAATGCCATTGGTAAATGTTCAGAATGGAGAAAATATAATAGCTGATTTTGACATTGGAGGATTCGGAATGGAAGATGCTGATGATTATTGGGAAATTTTTGACGTAATCCCTGATCCAGATTTCGATGAATTAAATCAATTGTATTTAACAGGGTTTCAAATAGCAGTAGAAACAAAAAAAGACGAGTTAGTAAAAGCTGCTAATGGCAAACTTCACATATATGTAGCAATCGAAGACTACGAAGAAACCGACTTACTAATTATCTCCTAAACTCAAAATCTCAAAATCTCAAAGTCTCAAAGTCCCAAAGTCTCAAAGTCCCAAAGTCCCAAAGTCTACCAAAAATGGAAGTAGAAAAAGCAATAAAACTAATAGAAGAAGCCTTCAATATTCAACTTGAAAAATATGAATATGGTTTAAATCAACCGAATTACTACGAAATTCGTAGCAATTACATAAGCAGTTTACAGCTAACCAATGTGCATATCGAAAACTTAGATTTCTTACAATTCGAAATGAAAGCCAACCGAGTAAAAATCTATGATTCAACGATTAGTAATATTTCAGAATTGCTAAAATTTGAACCCTATTCTTTATCGCTCAACAACGTAACATTCACTAATGATTATTTACAGAAAGAAATAACTGAAGACTTGTATCTGGAATTTTCTCCGAAAGAAGTTTATATAAATAACACCAATTTCAATGCTCACGCTTTGCTTACTTTCAACAATTTAACCTTCTTTTTCCTCCACGATTGCCACATCGAAAACTTCTATGCAATTAGTCAAATCGCTTCCTTGTATCAATTAAATTTAAGCAATATTACCTTCGGAAAAAACTCCGAAACCTACCCTGCAAAAATCGAAAAAAGGTATCATTCGATAATGACCATAACCGATTGTACCCTTGAAAACATTGGTTATTTACTGCCTTTCGATAATTTACGTTCTTTAACGCTCGAAAATTGCAGAATTGAGCAACTTCATGAATTAGGGAATTTCCCAAATCTCGAAAGCCTGTCATTAGATTCAACTACAACAATTAATAATACCGAGCTAAATCATATTCCTTCAAAAAATAAATTTTCTTGCGAAATTACCAAAACCGACAAACCCATAAACCTTAAAAACTTATTGCCTATTGCCCAATCAATTAATGAATTATCTTTCAAAAACTTCAACACCAAGCAACTAAAACACATCAAACATTTCACTCAAGTAAATAGCTTGGAATTTGAAAAATGCACCCTTTCTTTAGATCATTTTTCTGCAATTGCAGAAAAAATCAGCTCCATATCACTTCAAGATTCTGTTCTAAAAAAAACCAAACGCCCCTACCTTTTCAACAATTTAGAGAGCATAGATACCTTTGCTTACGATGAAGAAAATGTGTTGTTTTCGCTCAAAACATTACTGCCATTCAAAAACCAAATTAAAAAGCTCGATTTATGGGATAGAAAAACAAAAGACCTCCACCTTTTACAAAAATTCACTGCTTTAAACGAGTTGAAAATCACAGGTGAATTTACCATTGGAACTGCCAAACAAATTCTTAAAATAAGCTCACTTCAAAAACTTAAACTTTCGGTTGAAACAGAGAGAAAATATGTTTTAAGCCTTAAACACCTTCAAAATATCGAATCTTTAAACCTAAGCGACAGCGAAAATATTGAGTTCAGAGGATTTGAAAAACTACATAAACTAAAGCACTTAAAAATTCAAGATACACTTACCGATGTCAATAAATTTCCAGAAATAAAAACCCTGAAAAGATTACATTTCGACTTTGAAAATTACAAGCTAAACGGCATTGCTCAATTCCCCAATTTAGAAGAACTAAAACTGGGAATTGACATGGAATTTAACTTAGGGACCCACGAAAAACTTAAAGTATTAGACATGGGAAATACTTATATTAAAGACCTTAATTGCTTTGATGAACTTCCCAATTTAGAAAAATTGGATTTGTCCTGCCATTTTAGTCACGATGTAGATTTAACAGCCTTAAATAAATTGAGTAAACTTAAATATTTGAGTTTTATGGAAAGCTACGAATTGAATAGTCTGGAGCATTTAGGAAACTTAAAAAATCTGGAATACCTCGATTTATACCAAACCAAAGTAGAAGATGTTAGCATTTTAAATCAGCTCAAAAAACTAAAAGAAGTAAACCTGATGACCGCCAAATTTCAAACAAAAAAAGAATTCCTACAACAATTAGAAAACCCCGAAATAGCCGTTTTTATCGGCTTGCCTCGTGTTCAATTTAGCATTTGGCAAACCAATGAATTTGGTATTTGAACACTACCGTACAGACGTAGCAATGCTACGTCTCTATCAAAGTCTAACAAAAAATGAAAACACACTTAGAATACTCAGACGAAAAGTCAAACAAATTCTGGAAAATAGAAGTTTCAGGAAAATCACATACCGTTACCTATGGAAAAATAGGTTCTAAAGGAACAAGCAAAACCAAGGAATTTGAAACAGCAGAAAAAGCCTTGAAAGATGCTGAAAAGCTCGTAAAAGCCAAAACCAAAAAAGGTTATAAAGAAGTAGCTTCTTCCCCCTTGTTGGTCGCTGACCAACAAGAAACCGACCAACAAGAAGCCTCAAATCTGAAACCACAAAACTCAAACTCCAGCTTCAAAGCCATTTTTACTGAAGATGAACAAGGCAATCAGGGAATTGAAACCGTTGACCGTTATTGGGGAACATTAGCACTATACGATATAAAAAGTGAAGAGAAGTGTTCGGCAATGCTACAACAATTATTCGACTATTATAAAGATCAAATTGAAAGTGCTTCAAATTATTGGGATTATGATCAAGAAGTAACTTTTGGAATGATTAATAAAGATGGAAAATTTGAAGCAACTGAAACGCCTTACACACAAATACTCGAAAAGTATCCAAGCCTGACAAATCACTTTAAAGACTATGTCTCTTTCCATATTTCTTTAGGAAAAACCATAGCCTTTGATGAAGATGTTTATGGGATTAAAGAAACCGTTACCCTAGCCCTTTTCGACCCAAAATATATAGATCTATTTATTCAATTATTGCGCAACGATGATCTGGGACATGAAACCATTCAAGGTGAATATATAGAGCAGGTTATAAGCCATTACGGATTAGAAAACGATGAAGCAATGGCGCTTTTAGCGGCTCGTGCTGCTTTACCAAGCCAACATGGCGAAGAAGACCTCCATCAATACAACGATGAATATGACATACAGGGAAATCCTGAATTATTCAATCGATTTTTGAATGCTTTTTTCTATGAATTACAATTCTGCCATAGCTTTAAAAAAACACGACACCACCTCATTCCAGATAGCTTCATGAAATACACTTTCAGAGTTTTTGATATTAATGTAAAACAAACACATTACTGGAATGTTTCGTTGATGAACTTAGTAGAAAATGCCCAAAAAGGAAAATTATTCGACTTTTCTGGTTTTCTCTACGCAATGGATTTGGAAAATGGTATTCAAAGTGAACCACCAAAAGCCATTCCCAATGAAATGGTTGAAGCTTATTTGAATCTTGCAGAATATTATACTACCGAAAATCAGATCGAGCAATCACAAATAATGCTCGATCTGATTTCATCAGAAAACGCTCAACCTCATCAACTAACAATAAAGTATTACAACGAATTACTGAACCTATCAGCGACTAATAAAGATACAAAAGTCATTCAGAAAAAATTTGATAAAGCCTACAAAGAACAAAGTGAATTTGGCAACTGGGTATTTGATGCTTTATATACCTGGATAAAAGATGCTGAATTAACCGAAGATCAAAAAGAGTTTTGTACAGAGTTGACTAATCGAATGGAACATGGAATGGAAATCCAATATCATTTGATTAAGCGAAAGAAGATGCGAAATGCTTTCGATACCTTTTCTTATACACTGAAAGGGAATAGTTTATCTTATTACAAAAACGATGAAAAAGAGCCGACCACTTTTAAATACAAATCCAAAGAAAAACTTGATGCTGAAATAATCGAATTAATTAAGCAAAAACGAGCAGAAGGTTATATTAAAGCTTCCACACCTGAAGAAAACAGAGCATTTTTAAAAGCTTGTAAAAACAATGATCTTGAGAAGATCAAATCATATTTTAATTCAGATTTTCAGTTGGATTTTTGGTTTCGATTAGATAATAAATCTTTCGTTCCGGCTCATTATGCAATGCATCAAGGAAATATTGCAGTCAACGAATTAATCATACATCACTTATTAGACAACTATGAAAATACTGGCGAACATTGGAAATTATTAAAGTATGCCAATGATGCAATGCACCAAACCAATGAACTATACCAACTTATTCTGAATACAGATTACCAGATCACCGAAAAAGAATACCCAGATATTTACAGAAGATCAGGCAGTTTTTCATTAGAAACCATTAAACTTTTGTTTGAAAAAACAGACTGGAAAAAACATGATGACGGGAAATTCATTCTTTCAGCTTGTACTCAAAACAATCCTGAACAATTAGATTTTTTAATAGAACAAGGAGCATTACCACAATACAACGGACATGGTTTCCCAAATTGCCCAATTTATTCAGCATTATCAAATGAAATGGGTTTAGTCGTAATCAAAAAACTTTGGGAAAATGGTGCTGAATTTCCGAAAGACTATGAAAACGATCACCGTCAATTTAAACTTAAAGAAGGCAATAAAGATTCGGTTGCTTATTTAAACAACATTCAAGAAGAATTAAAAAGTAAAGTAAGTGCTGAAAATATATTAAAATCTGAAGAATCGCTGAACAACTATCTCAAAAATGGAGGTGATCCAGACTTAAAAGATGAACACGGAATAGCCTTGTTACATTATGCAATGATTACAGGGAAACTTACCAAGCAGCTAATCCTAAATGGTGCAAATGTTCACATACGGGATAACGATGGTAGAACTGCCCTCCACTACATCGATTTCAAACCATCTAAACACAACGATTCTATCTTAAAACTTCTTATTGAAAAGGGAGCTGAACTTAATGAAATTGATGAATTTGGATATACACCTGCTTTTTTTCACGCCCAATTTCGCCCAAAAAAACCTAATGGCATTGAGTTTAATAAATGGGACGACTACAAAATTGTAAAGATCATCATGAACTTTGTTGATTTAGGGTTGAACTTGAAGCAAAAAGACTTACAAGGAAAAACCGTTTTAAATTATCTGGTAAATATCAGAGGGCATAAAGTAGATCTATTCAAAAAAATATTAACCGGAAATGTTGATTTGAGTATAAGAGATAAAGCAGGCAGAACCTTTATTCACGATTTTGTTTTATCTAAAAAATATTCTTCGTTTGAAAGTCAGGTAATGGCAATGATGGCGAACCATCCAACATTCAATGCAAACATTCAAGATAAAGAAGGAAATACCGCACTACATCTGGCAATTCTAACCAATAATACCTGGGCAACTCGTCAGCTTTTAGAAATGGGCGCAAATCCTATACTGAAGAACAAAGCCAAACTAACCGCCGAAGATTTATTGACACAAAAAGGCAGAAACGAGGGCAATATAGCTTATACACTTCAAAAAGTAAAAGAAGAAATTTTAAACCCCAAAGAAATAAAATGGGAAGCTATTAAAATTTCAGAAACAGAAACACAAGATGTAAAAGCAATGGAAGTTATGGGTAATTTTCCAAGTTTCATCGACGAATGGGAAACCTATTTCGATTTCATAAAACTATTTCCAACTTGCGTAGTTATTTGGCGAAATTCGGTAAGGTGTTTAAGTCTAGAAACAGGCAATACCATTTGGCAAAATCGCCCTTACTACAATTTCCATTCGTACAGAAAAAATATGCTTTGCACCATAGATGGGCAACTCGATGGTAAAAAATACAAAGGTGCTGCATTGATCGATCCGGCAACCGATATTATTTTATGGAAAAAAAGAATTAATGCCTTACGTTTCCTGACTACAAATAAAAGGATACTTTGTCACAGTAAGTCAAAACTATTCGAGTTAGAACCTTCAAGTGGAAAAACAATCTGGGAAACAAAAATTAATGTTAGTTATTTCTTCTTCCATTTAGACTCAGTAGTCGTTGTTGGGAGCTATGAAAACAAGTTCGGTATTTACACCTTAGACTACGACGGTCAAGTAGAACATTCTGTTTTATTGAATGATAGTATTTCAAATATCAAAGAATGTAGCTTTATTGATCGAAAGATATGGTTTACTACTGAAGTAAATGAAAAAACCTACCAAATTATAACAGTTGATATTCAGCTAGGAATTCAGAAAATATTATTCGACGAACAACACAAAATGAATGTTCAAAATGCACATGCTCCATTCTGTCTTAATGGTAATATTTATGCTTTCCTTAAAAAGAAAAATAGTGATGAACAAGTCGGTATTTACAAAATAGACGAACAAGGTAATTATGAATTGGTAACTGAAACAGGTCATACTTGGAGAGATCAGATAATCATAGGAACAGATTGCGTTTACATAATCAATAAAATAGGCGCACCACCTTATTATGTTACAGAATACAATTTAAAAAATCCTGATATAAGAGAAACATTGGTAGATGAAATGCCAGGTGGGGCTGACTTAAACAATGGTACACTTGCTTTGGTACATCACGGTCGTAAAGATAAAGAATTCCGAATCCAATTCATCCAATAATAGTACAGATATTGCATTACTATATCTCTAAAAAAAGTAGAGTAAGAACGTTATACATAACGTCTCCCAAAAAGTAAAGACGTTTTATAAAACGTCTCAAAAAGAAAAAGTAAAATAAGATATACATAACTTCTTAAAAAATCAAATCATTATGAAAAAACACTTAGAATACTCAGACGAAAAGTCAAACAAATTCTGGAAAATAGAAGTTACCGAAAAACAACATACTGTAACTTACGGTAAAATTGGTGCTAAAGGCACTACTAAAACCAAAGAATTCGATACAGAAGAAAAAGCACTTAAAGATGCAGAAAAACTCATCAAGGCAAAAATAAAAAAAGGCTATACTGAAGTAAACTCCCCCTTGTTGGTCGCTGACCAACAAGATACTGCCAAAGCAAAAACCTCAAACCCTAACGCCAAAGAAGCCTACATTGCTTATATGGACAAACACATGAAAGCCATAGAAAAAGCAGATCTTGGTTGGGGCATGCCAGTGTTGTACAATGCAGAAGATAAAACACTTATCGAAGGAATGTTACAAACCAAGTTCGATTATATCACTGAAATGATCGACGAAGGCGAAGACCTTTACGATGAAGCAAATTTTTATTTTGTTCAATTCGATAAAAAAGGGAAACTCGAAAAAATTTACTACCCTTATAATGAGATTATTGAAAAACATCCCGACCTTATTTATCTATTCGAGAACTATGTTAACTTCCTGATTAATTTAGGAGAAACCATTGCTTACGACGAAACAGTAGTAGGAATTGATGAAGCAACACTGCTTGCTAAGTTCGATAAAAAGTATGTTGACAAATTCACACAATTAATGCGAAATGATGATTTGAATCACGAAACTGAACAAGGTGAATATTTTGCTGAAATTATCGACCATTGGGAGTGCAATGAAGAAGCAATGGCATTATTAGCTGCTCGTGCTTGTATGCCGAGTCAACATGGTTGGGATCAGTTACAAGAATTTGCCGATGAATATGGATTTGCCAAAAACACCGAATTATTTGATCGTTTTGTAAATGCACTTTTAAGAGAATTACAAAACAGTTACCACTTTAAAGGTTATCGTCATCACTTACTTATTGCCGACGATTTTTTCCCTGCTATGGAACAATTGGAAGTAGAGTTTCAAAACCCTAACCTTTGGGAAGGAGCTTTATTGAAAATGGCTGAAAACGCTAAGCCGGACAAGGTGTATGATATTTCTGGTATTCGTTACGCTTTAGCCATCGAACAAGGTGAAGAAGCAACACCACCTAAAAACATACCTAATGAAATGGCGGAATGCTACCTCGAATTTGCTGAGCATTTCACCATTCAAAAGGAATATGAAAAATCACAGGGTTTCTTAAAAGTAATGAGTAAAAAGAATACAGCACCATTTCAGCTTACACTAAAATATTACAATGAATTATTGAACCTCACTGCGCTTGGAAAATCGACAAAAGCAGTGCAGAAAAAATTTGATGAAGCATACGAAAAACAAAACGAATTTGGCAACTGGATTTTTGATGCTTTCTACACTTGGATCGAAGATGCTGATTTGAATAAGGAACAAGAAAAATACTGTACTGAACTGACCAAACAAATGGAATCTGTTAAAGAGATTCATAATAACATGTTCAAGTATGATAGAAAAAATAATAAAAAAGAAGGATTCTGTTATATCACGCAGGGTAATACCCTTTCTTATATTAAAGATGGAACAGAAGAACGATTGACTTTTGAGTATGAAAGCAATGAAGCCTTAGAAGCAGCTATTACTGAGTTAGTAAACAAAAAACGCAAAGAAGGCTTTGTGAATGCAGCAACTACAGAAGACAATAAGAAACTACTCAAGGCTATCAAAGGAAATAAAGTTGAAAGAATAAAAGAACTTTTTGAACAAGGTATTCAATTAGATAACAAGTTCAAAATTAATGATAAGTGGTATAACCCAATTTCTTATTCCTTTTATAATGCTAATATGGAAACCATTGAGTTTCTGTTAACTGAACTAACAGAAAGCTATTATAATCATAGTGGAAACTGGAAATTGTTAGATGCTTGCCCTCGTTACGAAGATAATTTTAATGATATTTTGAGTTTGATATTAAAAACGAACTACGAAATAAACGAATACCACAACAATCAGAATGTATATGATAATAGCGGAGCAATCTCGGTAGATAATCTGAAAATATTATTTGAAAGAGTACCTTTTCAATCTTATGATCATGGAAAATTTGTATTGGAAGCTTGTGAAAAGAAAAATGTTGAACAACTCAAATTCTTATTAGAAGCAGGCGCATGTCCGTTTGATGCCTCTGAATATCCTCGATATCCGGTTAGAGTTGCTGTTGAAAAAGAGTTAGGATTAGAAGCTATTCAACTATTGATAGAGGCAGGTTCTCCTGTTCCTGATGAAGAAGAGGTAATAGAAGAGGATTGGAATAAAGCGCTTTCAAGTGATGCCAATAAAGGTGTTAAAGAATACCTTGCTAAGGCTAAAAAGGAAAAAGCTAAGAATCCGGATGTTGCAACCATACTAAAATCAACAGAATCACTGAAGAAATATTTAAAAAATGGAGGCGATGCCAACAAAACCGATGAACATGGTTTAACACTTTTGCATTATTGTTTAGCACAGAAAAAACACGATTACGAAGTTCGTGAGCAAGTAAACTTATTACTTAAAAAAGGAGCAAACCCAAGTGCAGAAACCAAAGAAGGCAGAACGCCGTTATTCTATATCAATTTCTTTTTAGATGATAATGGAATTATTAAGAATCTGATAAGTAAAGGAGCTGATGTAAACCACCGCGACCAATATGGATTAACGCCTGTTTTATTTCATGCTAAAGGAAGACCAATGCGTCCTGAAGGTTTTCCATTCAGTAAGCGAGAAGATTATGATGCTTGTAAAGCAATTTTATATTTAGTTTCATCTGGAGCTGATATCAATACTAAAGCCAAAGATGACAAAACGATCATGCACCATGTAGTTGATAGTTTCGATCTGTTCAAAGATGATGCAGGTAAAGCCTTACTTCATGCAGGTTTCAACCCATCAATAACCGATAAAAATGGACAGACAATTTTACATTATTTAGCTAAAAAATCGAGTTTATCTTTAGATGAAGGACAAATTCTGGAGGCTATGGCAAATCTGAAAAACTTCGGTTTGGAAATTCAGGATAATGATGGAAATACCGCTTTACACATTGCTGCTAAAATGAATCATTATTCTATTACACGTGACCTTCTTGAGTTTTCTGCGAATCCAATAGTAAAGAATAATGAAGGGAAAACACCTGAAGAATATATGTTAAGTAATGGCTTGATTGAAGAAAATGAGCGAATTGCTTATCATGTAAAAGAACTAAAAGAAGCCATTTTAAATCCTCCTGCAGCACCAAAATGGGAAGCTATTGACCTAACAGGTGATGAAGTAAAAGATGTAGAAAAAATGGAGATTTTGGGTAACTATCCATTTTATGTTGATGAGTATGAATATTCATTCGAAAATATAGTTTTAGGTGACAACTTCGTAGCTATATGGCACAATTGCGAAATGGGTTATGATCCTGAAACAGGTAAAGAAATATGGAAGAATGATGGTTATTCTCACTACAAAAGTTACAAAGGAAAACTGCTTTGTAAAATGGATTATACCAAAAATAACAAACGAACTTATGGTGTGGCTTTATTAAATCCCAAAGACCCAAAAGTTGAAGATATAATCTGGAGACAGAAAATAAGTGCAGGACAATTCCACACAACCGATTATGCCATTTTTTGCCACAGTAAACAAACCCTTTATCGTCTGAATCCTGAAAATGGTGATATAGTCTGGAAATTGAAAATGAAGTCATTCTTTAAATTATTATGGAACGATCTTCTGATAGTAAGTGCCATACATGATGATGGATTAGGCTTGTACTTTTTAAATCCTGAAACTGCTGAAATAATTCGTTTTATTCCAATTACCAAAACAAAAGAAACCATTTATACTTACACCATAAACGGTAATTTCATGTGGTACACCAATCGTCTGGGAGACGATGATTTCAGATTGGTAAAATTGAATTTAGAAACAGGAGAAAAAACATCATTTTTTGATGAAGAAAGTGAGTATTTAGTACCTGGTGGCAATTGTTCACCACATTTCATTGGCGATAATATGTATATGATTCTGAAAGACAGGGAAAACGATACTGAAGCTCTAAATGGCATGTATTTGGTAAGCGAAGAAGGCGAAATAGTTGAAAAAATTAATGGCTATCGCTGGTTCTGGAGAGATAGAATCTTATATGCCAAGAACTGTATTTATGCCGTTGGTTGTATTGGAGGTGCGCCTTACTTTGTCCATGAGTATAACTTAATAACTAAAGAAACAAGAGAAGCTACCGTTAAAGAGTTCATCGAAACTGCTGCTATCCGTAATGGCAAAATAGCCCTTTTACAACATGGTAGCCGACAGAATGAATATCGTATTCAATTTATCCATTAGGCTAAAATTTCCTTTTCTCTCTTACAGATTTTACAGTAGGAGAGGAAAGTTTTTTTAGTGGAGTTGTCATATCCTAAAAAACAATATTTCTATAAAACTCGCTTACTAGAATTTGCTCATCTATTGAGCGTAAATACACTTGTTCCTCCATTTTTAAATATGTATTGAAATACCACACCGTATCGTCTTGTTTATAATGCACTTCAATACATACTTTATCGGGCGAAATAAGCACGTATTCTTTGAAAGATTTTATAGAGCGATATTTCAAAAACTTTTCCCCTCTATCATAGGCTTCAGTAGAAGGCGAAAGCACCTCGATAAGTAGGCATGGGTTGGCAATAGAGTTTTTATCGTATTCAGAAAACTGCAATTCTCCACAAACAACATAGGTATCAGGGTAGCAAAATTCTTCGTATTTCTGAAAATACACACGAACTTCGCTATTAAAAGTTCTACAACCTTTGGCATCTGTACGTTTGTCTAAAGCAACATAAGTATTACCAATAACTGTTCCTTGGTTTACCGTTCCGCCACTCATGGCAACAATTTCACCATTACGAAACTCATGCTTAAACTCACTACTTGTTTCAAAAGCCAAATAGTCGGCTATGCTTGTGTAGTCTAATTTTTTCTCGCCCATAATACAAAAGTAAGTCTTTTATTAGTGGGTATTTTAAACAAAAAAGCCAAGAAAAACGATTTCCCCCTTGTTGGTCGCTGACCAACAAGAAGAAGCTGACCAACAAGAATATGAGAGCTTTAGCTTAATAAGATCGCCTACTCCATACTCTTTTCGATATATCGTTCCAAGTTTTTCCTAGCTTTTTTCTGAACGCTGCTTTTTAAGAAATTCGTCCAACCAAGTAATTTACCCATAAAACCCAATGCCTGACCAGACCACTTCTGAAAACTGAAGCTATCAGTATGCTTTATAATTTTTCCATTTTCAATAACAAAGTTTGCCTTTACATTATTTACAACTTTGTTTTTCCCAAAAGTATATCTTGCTTGCCATTCAGCAGTACCACCATTAGGTGTTGCCTGTACATTATCGAAAGTAAGTTGTAGGTCTTTACCATTTTTTATGAGTATTTCCCACATACTTGTTGTTTCCAGATAATCCAGGTTTTCAAAAACAGGATCATTAAAAACAACCGCTTCATCATAAAAACTATTCATTTTATTATAATCCTTTTGTTGAAAGGCAGTATAAAATTGCTTGATTATTGTTTCATTTTCGATCATACACGCTGAAGAATTTTGACTAGTCGAAGATAAAACAGTTTCGGATTTTTCTATTAAGTATGCACTGGTATTTGAAACTGACAGGTTTTGAGTAGAAGCTAAAACAGGAGATAATAGAAACAGAATAATAAACTTGCTCATTGTAATTAAATTTTAGTTGACAGGTTTTCAACTATAAATAGACTTTAAAACTATTTTTTTCTTATGGTCAGTGAGCGTAGTCGAACTGCTATAAATAAAGAACCGTTTTAAAGTTTAATAAATATGAGCGATAAAATTAACTAAAATTCAAATTTACTTTTAGAGTACTCTTAATTAGCCCTACTTCTTAGGGCAACTTTTGCAATACTTCCCATTCTTCCTTTGGAATTTCTTACAACACTTTTTCTTCTTTCCCATAAGAACACATAGAGAACATTTCCCAGGGATACTATCTTCTTTCAGGGGGCTTTCGGGAACAATTTTAATTTGCTGAATTGTGTTAGACAATCTGAAATTTTTAAATAACTAAACCAAAAATATTGGCTTTATCATACCAATTCAAGAATTATGGTGTTCTCGGAAGCAAAATACCATAATATGGGTTAGCTAAATACCTAATTTTGGTTACGAATTTTTAGTGTCTTAAATATGATTTAATACATAATAAATTTGCTTTCAATAAAATACAAACGTACCTTAGGATTTCTCTGTAAAAATGAACTGAACAAATGAATACATTTTTGAATAAATGTTTGCTGAAAGTATTCCCTTTTATTTGCTTATTGATTCATTTTAATATTAATGCACAGATCGATCTTTTGAATTTTAACCTGAATGGTTCTGCCAATGCTTTAAGTGAACCTGGATGTTACCAACTTACTCCTCCGATAAATACTGTTACTGGTTCTATTTGGAGTGAGAATCAAATAAATCTTAGCGAGTCTTTTATTCTAGAAACCTATTTACTTTTAGGTTGCCAATTAACAAGTAATGATTGTAATGTTGGTACAGATACAGACGGAGCCGATGGAATTGTATTTGTTCTTCAACCACTTTCAACCAATGAAGGAGGCACTGGTCAGGGAATAGGATACGACGGCATTTCACCTTCTATAGGTATAGAATTCGATACTTTTAGGAACACCGACTTAAATGATCCGTCATTCGATCATATTGCAGTAATATCCAATGGTGATGTAGATCACAATGGTAGCAATAATATTTCCGGTCCTGTTTCAGCAAGTTCAACCTCGCCTAATGTAGAAGATTGTCAGGAACACTTTGTTAGAATTATATGGGATAGTTCCACCAATACAATGGAAGTTTTTTTCGATTGTGATCTGAGAATATCTACTACTATAAATGTTGTAGATATCTTTGGAACAGACTTAAATGTTTTCTGGGGATTTACTTCTGCAACCGGAGGTTGTAATAACGATCATCAGGTTTGTGTTCCACTACCTCCTACTTTAGAAGACATCACTTATGATATTTGTCAGGGAGACACAGTACAAATCAACCCCTTGTTTTTATCTCCGGAATATACTTTTTCATGGAACAATGGAAACGATTTGTTAGATGCATCTGAATTCAATCCCGAAGCTAGTCCGAGTTCAAATACTGTTTATACACTTACCTTAATAAATGAGTGTACCGACCAGTTAACTGTTGATTATACAGTTAATGTACTTACATGTGATTGTAATGATGTTGTAAATGGGACAGCCATTCTCGATGCTTGTGGTGAATGCCTTGAACCTGGCGATCCAGCATTTGATCAATCTTGCTTAGATTGTAATGGAGTTGCCAATGGAACTGCTGAAATTGATGATTGCGGCGTATGTCTTGATCCGGGCGATTCAACCTTTAATCAATCTTGTGCCGACTGTGCTGGTACACCCAATGGAACTTTCTTAATAGACAATTGTGGCTTTTGCCTCGATCCAGATGATCCTGCTTTTGATGTAGGTTGTATTGATTGTAATGGTACACTAAACGGAACTTTTGTATTAGATGAATGTGGAGTTTGCCTTGAACCTGGCGACCCTGATTTTAACCAATCTTGTTTAGATTGTAATGGTACTATCAATGGAACATTTATTATAGATGATTGTGGAGTCTGTCTCGATTCAAATGATGCAGCATTTAATGCATCATGTACTGATTGCAATGGCACACCAAATGGCGATTTTCAGATCAATGATTGTGGTGATTGTTTATCTATCACAGATCCCAGTTTTAATCTGCCTTGTGAAAATAAAGTATTAATTCCGACAGCCTTTTCACCTAATGGTGATGGTGTAAATGATGAATTTGGAGCAGAAATAATCGGCATTCCAATTGCATATTCTTTAAGTGTTTACAATAGATGGGGAAAAAGAGTATTCAACTCAAACCAACAAAACGAATCCTGGAAAGGGGAAGATGAGGAAATGGGTGTGTATATGTTTTACATCCAGGTTATTTTCGACGATGAAAGTATTTTCACAGCTAAAGGCACGATTACGCTTGTGAAGTAAAAATGGAAATTCAATATCATTCAAATATAGAATATTCATTACTAATTATCTTCTTTAGCCCCTCCACTTTTCTATATCCTAATAATTCGCTTTTCTTCAAATATTTCTGCGTATTGATCGAATCACCTAAATAATGATAAGCTATTGTCAGATTGGAACTTATAACCGGATCTTCATTGTCAAACTTCCAGGCTCGCTCTCCAATTTCTACCGATTTACTAAAATCTTCTTTCAATAAGTAAACAACCGATAAACTCGATAAAGCCTGAGCGTACTCTGGATCGATGGCAATTGCTTTTTCATATTGCTTTATAGCCTCATCCAAATCTCCATTTTTTCTGGCTAGTATGCCTAAGCCTGTTATTGCTTCTGGCAGTTTTTCATTAATTGTCAATGCTTTATTATAAGCAATGTTTGCTAAAGAATCTTCATCTAATACCTCGTTTATGTTTCCTAGTAAAGTCCATGCTTCCGGACTTTCTATCAATTTATTATTTGAAAATTCCTTTAGAAGTTTTTCTTTCGCTTCAATTGGATTTCCATCATGAAACTTATCTGCTATAGAAACTAACTTCATAGTATCAGCAATTTCTGAACATGAAAAGAACAAACAACAAGTGAATAACAACAATAATGATGATCTGAACATAATGAAACTTTAAGTTGACTTACAAAAAAACCCTGCTATTTCTCAGAAATGCAGGGTTTATAAAATATTTTAAAATTAAAATTAAGACTTAGCCTGAGCACGAACAATTAACTTATCCGCATCACGTCCCTGTGCAGACTCAGGATATTTAGCTTTAATTTCTTTATATAATTCTAAAGCTTCTGCATGTTTCCCTTGAGATTCAAGCGCAACACCTGCTTTCATTAGGTAATAAGGACTTGATAATTCGTTAGGGTTTGTCTTAGCTGCTGATCTGTAATTAGAAATAGCTTCATCTAGTTTACCTAATTCAGCATTAGCATCTCCAATAGCACCTTTAGCCATTGCAGATAAAATTACATCTGAACTACTGAATCCACTTAACTTGTCGATAGCATCTTCAAATTCTCCTAAATTCAAATGACAAATACCAGCATAATAACTTGCTAAGTTACCGGCTTTTCCACCGTAACTATCGATAATCTGAAGGAAACCATCATTAGAACCATCGCCATCTAAGGCCTCTCTGAACTTATTTTCTTTAAAGAAACCTTGAGCAACAAACATACTGTTGTTTGCTTCTTTTACTTGTGCTGGTTGATATACACTGTTATAGTAATAAATTCCACCAACCAATAAAACGATTGCTAAAGCTCCAAGTGCAAGCATTAACCAATTATCTTCAACAAATCTTTCAGTTTTCGAACGAACATCGTACAAGTCAACTTCTAAAAAGTCTTCTTGTTCCTGTTGTACTTCATCTGCTTGATTTCTCTTTACAAATTTTCTCTGTTGTTTCGTTGACATCTTCTCCTTTTTAAAGGTTATACTTCTATTTAACTATATGAAATAGACTAAAGCGGGTGCAAAATTAGTGCTTATTCTTTAATCTATACTCTATTTATAAAAATTATGCGCAAAAGCGGACTAAAAAATCAGAATTTTCTATTGCAAAACTTCTTTTCTGAGCAATATAACATATTCTATACCAAAAACAGAATATGATTAATGCTTCACAAAAGGATAGTCATGTTGCATATAAACATCTTCATATATCTCTGAGGCATCGGGGAAAGGTGAATTTTCGGCAAATTCTACCGATGCTTCAACTGTTGCTTTCACTTTTGCATTAATCTCTTTTATCCAACTTTCAGAAGCCCATTTCTTTTCTAAGATCGTTTCTTTAACATGAACTAATGGATCGAGTGCTTTGTAACTAGCTACTTCTTCCTTGGTTCTGTATTTCTGTGGATCTGACATTGAATGACCTTTGTAACGATAGGTTCTTACCTCAAGAAAATAAGGTCCATTGCCTTTCCTTACATGTTGCGCCGCTTTATAAAGTTTTTTATGGCAATCTTCAGGGCTCATTCCATCGACTGGCTCACTTGGCATATCATAAGCAAGTCCTAATTTATACAGGTCTTCCATATTTGAAGTTCGCTCTACGGAAGTACCCATTGCATAAAAATTATTTTCAACGATGAATACTACAGGTAACTTCCAGGTCATAGCCATATTGAAAGTTTCGTGTAAAGCTCCCTGACGAGCAGCCCCATCACCAAACATTGTAATACAAACGTTTTTAGTATCATTGTACTTTTCTGCAAAAGCAATTCCGGCTCCCATTGGTATTTGTGCTCCTACAATTCCATGTCCACCATAGAATTTCTTTTCTTTATCAAAAAAGTGCATAGAGCCTCCCTTACCCTTGGAACAACCTGTACGCTTACCAAATAATTCAGCCATACACTCATCGGCAGTAAGCCCTTTGGCTAAGGCCAAAGCATGATCGCGATAGGCTGTAATAATTATATCATCTGGTGTCAGCGCAGAATAGATTCCTGCCGCAACCGCTTCTTGTCCAATGTACAAGTGACAGAAACCTCTGATTTTCTGTTGACCATACAACATTCCTGACTTTTCCTCGAAACGACGCATGAGTAAAATTAACTCATACCACTCCAGATAAGTTTTTTTGGTAATTCTTGCTGCCATTGCATTTTATTTTTCACAAAAATAGAGAAAAACCAAACAAGATATTGGAACTTCGCAGCTTTATTCGTGGAAAAATGCAGCTTAAAAACTTAAAATTAACCAACTTTAAAAATTATGATCAACTTAACGTCGATTTCCACGATCAATTAAACATAATTACGGGCTTAAATGGCAGCGGAAAAACCAACCTTATCGATGCTATTTATTATCTCTGTTCTTGTAAAAGTTATTTTATTTCCTCTGATAGAGCTGTCGTAAAACACGACAGAGATTTTTTCACGCTTGAAGCAAACTTTGAAAAATCAGACGAAACTTATTCTTTAAATTGTAAATACCATCCCAGAAAAAAAAAGCAATTTGAATGTAATAGAAAAATATATGATAAGCTTGCAAAACACATTGGTAAATTTCCACTAAGTATTATCACACCCGACGATATTCAGATCGTAAAAGCCGGAAGTGAATTCAGAAGAAAATTAACTGACCATACACTTTCTCAGATAGATTACGATTATTTACTGAATCTGATGAGATATAATAAAGTATTACAACAACGTAATGCCTATCTGAAACAAATACAGCCACCCTACCCCGTTATGGATGCTTTGCTGGACTCTTATGACCTTCAACTTGAACAGTTTTCTCAAAAAATCTATCAGCTTAGAACTACTGTTATGGAATCTTGTATTCCCTCACTTCAAAATAGTTATGCTCAGATCGCCGATAATAGAGAAACAGTATCTTTAACTTATCGTTCTAATTTACAGCAAGGTAACTTTTTAAGTCTTCTTAAAAGTTCAAGAGAAAAAGACAGAATATTAAAAAGGACTACTGTGGGTATTCATAAGGATGATTGGGATTTTATGATAGGAGAATTTCCAATTAAGAAATTAGGTTCACAAGGACAACAAAAATCATTTTTAATTGCTTTGAAGTTAGCTTACTATCAAATTCTTAAAGAAGAAATCGGTGTTTTACCTTTGTTACTGCTCGATGATATATTCGACAAGTTAGATAGTAGCAGAATAAAGGCATTATTACAAATAATTACAACAAATCAATTTGGGCAGATCTTTATTACAGATGCAGACTCAAAAAGATTACCAACTATTTTAGATGCCTTAAATTTGCAATACAAACACTTTGTAGTACAGAATAATGAATTAATTCTACAGAACGATATATGAAAAGATACAGCAATGAAGAAAGTTTGGGCGATGTTATTAAACGCCTTTCCAATTCTCCCAAATGGAAGAATAACATCATGCAGTATCGTATTTTAGCTGAGTGGGATAAACTCATGGGGCAGGCAGTAGTCTCACGAACCAAGAGTATTTATTATAAAGATGGGAAATTGTATATTACTTTCAATTCAGCCTCGTTAAAACAAGAGATGTTTTATTCAAAAGACCTTATCATAACAAAATTGAATGAGCAGGTTGGTGAAGGAGTAATTGAAGAAGTAATTATCAAATAGAAAAGACGCGTTAATTATTAAAGTACAGCAATGAAAAAACTATTCATTCTTTTTATTTTTATTATTGGAAGTCATTTGCTTTCAGCACAGCAGAAGAGTATCAACTTAGATATTGAAACTTTATTCGGTGGAGATATTGAAACAGTTGTTGTTAGCGAACAAAAAGATGAAGTTTCATTCAGAGATAAAGAAAGAGGAAAATATTATTATAGTCAGGCTCAGGAATTAATTGCCAATCGTAGTTATGAATCTGCTATCGTAATGCTTTCAAAAAGCCTTAAGAAAGAAAAAAACAAGAAGGAACTACTACAACTTAGAGCCAATGCTTACACGGAAACAGGTAAATTCGGCAAAGCTAAAAAAGACTATAAAAAAGCTTTGAGAGTGGCCCCTGATGATGCAGTCTTAAACTATAATTATGCTTCTAATTTAGTTAAATTAGGAAAATACAAGGAATCGATCAAATACTATACGAAAGCTGTTGAAAACAAAGAAAATTATTTATTGGCTTATCAGGGTCGTGCCGCCGCAAATACTATGAGTAAGCGTTATAAAGATGCTATTAACGATTACAATCAGGTAATCGACATTAATAGCTTTTTTATTGCTGCCTATAAAGGCAGAGGTATAGCCAGAAGTTTATTAAGCGAGTATGATCGTGCTATTACAGATTTTTCTTTCTATATAGAATCAGAACCAACCGATGCGCAGGCCTTTTATTTTCGTGGTCTGGCACACTCAAGCTTAGATGAAATGGGCAGAGCTTGTAATGACTTCAACAAAGCTGCAACATTAGGTTCTTATGCTGCACGAATTGAATTGAAAAAGGTATGTGGAGTAGGTACTAATTTCAGGTAAAAACATTTGGAAGTGCCACATATAGGGCTGTGAAAGTTTTGGTAATGAGACCGTGCGTCTCAGATTGTGCGTCCCAAACTTTACGTTCCAAACAAAACAGGTATTTAACTGAAATAATTTTCAGCCTTTTATAATTTATGTTCTATTATGTCGTGAATATTTTGGCTAAAAGCTTCTTTTTCTTCGTTGAAAATACTCGCCGTAGCTACGGCTATGTCTACGCTTTTCGCCTAGAAAAATAACCTTTTTTCAAATAAATATTTACACGACAAATTAAACCATAAATTGTATTACTTCAGCTTCACCGCAAAAAATTTTAGCTGTTCCCAAGTTCAGCAATCAACTTATGCCATAACTCAAAAGGGAATTTTCCTTCTTTAGAATTCAGGTGTGGTTTGTTTCTTAAAGAATAACAACTGTATTTGGCAGTGAATTCCCAGCCTAAATCGCTTTCAGTCCAATTATATTTTTCTTTAAAACCACAAAGGGCTAACTCTTCAGCGTTTTCGATCCCTAATTCGTTAAGTACTTTTTCAGCTCTTTGCTCTAAAGCTGCTTTTTGTACTGTATCATTCTTTCCAAAACCTACAAATCGCTTCAATAATAAAAGTGGGATTTTTGAATTCTTCCATACTGTATTGTTAGCATTGATATATGCTAACAGTAAATTCAATTCCTCATATCTCAGACAATACGGATGCCAACGTGCACAATCCCACCAAGCTAATAAAATATCTTCATCATTATGAATTAAATACAAATGAATAGAACAACCATTAAAATCTGCATTGAATTCTATCAGAAGCTGAAAATCAGGGAAATCGAATTCAAATTGCACATACCTTTCTGTTCCTTCAAATTCTTTACCTTCCAAATCAGTTCCGTCGAATCTTTCATCAAACACACCCTGATAATTATGTGTTCTGACATTAAAATCTTTTGCCAGCTCATCGATTAACTTATCGGGAATATGTTCATCTAACCAAACAACTGTCTCTCCTTCCTCATCATAGTCAAATCCACTTAAACGATTGTATAAATTCCAGAAATCAGAATTATTAAAAGTTGAATTCATCTGTTCATAAATTATAATTAATTCAAGTTGCGATGTACAATGATTTTTTTGTACATAGACGACTGTTTATCAGACCACAGACCACAAAACCTTACGCTTTACGATTATAATGTTTTTTTGTGGACAGTGGACTATTGTACTGTTGACAGTTGAGATTTATCACAACTTCGGTTAATCAACTACCCACTAGTATGATCTGCAATAATTTTCCATTCACCATTTACCTTCTGCCAAAGCAAAGTGAAATAACCGCTCGGTTTATCTTTTTCTCTGATTAACTCATACTTGCCGATCATATAAAAGTACTCATTAGAAAGCGGTTTAAGTTCTAAAATTTCAAAGCTTAGTTTTCCCATTGCAGCTTTATCAGGATAGCCTTTCTTGTAATTTTCAAGTGTTCTTTCCCATCCATAAGTCAAGCCTCTCGAACCAATAAAAACCAAATCGTTCTCATTCAAATATCCATTCATAAAAGCAGCTATATCTCCCCTATTCCAGGCATCTTCCTGTGCTTTCATTACCAATTTTATGGCATCCTTTTCTTTAGTTGTATCCATTGTTTTATTCAATTTAGCAGAACAGGAACTTAAGCAAACGATCATCAATGTAAAAAAAATCTGTTTCATCAATTAAATTTAATCAAGAATTCATAAATCAAGAAATTTGCGCAACTAATACCTTTTGCTTAATTTCAATCATTTATTAAAAAGCTGAAAGATGAAATTGCTTATTGAACATTTCTACGATTGGGAACAGCAAAAACCTGATGCTATATTCATGCGGCAACCTTATGGCGATGATTGGAAAGATATTAGTTGGAAAGAAGCAGGAACAGAGATCCGAAAAATGGCAACCGTTCTGAAAGATAAAGGCTTAGCAATCGGAAGTCATGTAGGCATTATATCAAAAAATTGTTATCACTGGGTTTTAGCAGATCTGGCAATACAACTAGCCGGTATGATTTCAGTTCCCTTTTATCCCAACCTGAGTAAAAAGCAATTAGAAGAAGTCATTCCACAAAGTGATATTCAGTTATTATTTATTGGAAAGTTAGATAATTTTGAAAATATATCTTCTGCTTTTTCCAATGAATTGAAGCTCATTAAATTTCCTCACTATAAGGGGAATGCTGAAATTTATAAAGGAGAAAGTTGGAACGAACTGATTGAATCAGCTTCACCATTAAAAGAGAATTTCATTCCTGATCCTGATGATCTATGGACCATACTTTTCACTTCAGGAACGACCTCTTCGCCTAAAGGTGTAATGATCAAGCATGGAAATTTTGCCAAATTGATTGAAACTGAAAAGAAACATGACCATCTGGGAGTAATGGCAATTGATAATCCAAGATTTTTCTCATTTTTGCCTCTGAATCATATCGCTGAAAGAATGGCAGTAGAAACAGGTTGTCTCATGAGTGGTGGCACTATCTATTTCGCTGAATCTATCGATACTTTTGGAAAAAATCTGCAATTTACCCAGCCTTCCTTGTTTCTGGCAGTCCCAAGAATCTGGTCGAAGTTCCAATTAGCAATTTTAGATAAATTACCGGATAAGTATATAAATTTCATTTTAAAGATTCCTATTATAAATGAAAAGTTCAAGAAAAAAATCCGTGAAGGACTTGGTTTAGGATCAGCTAATATTATCCTTACCGGTGCTGCTGCAACCCCTCAATCATTGAAAGATTGGTATCTTAAATTCGATATAGAATTACAGGAAGTTTATGGTATGACAGAAACTTGTGGTGGATGTGTTTTAATGCCCAAAGGTGTTGTCAATCCTAAATCAACTGGTGTTCCACTAAATGACGTTGATCTTGAAATTGATAAAGAAACCGGTGAAATAAAAGTAAGGATGCCCTGGATAATGAGCGGCTATTATAAGAATGAAGAAAAAACCAATGAGGTAATTAAAAATGGTTGGCTGCATACAGGCGACAAAGGTTACGTGGATAACAACGGTTACTTATTCATTGATGGCAGAGTAAGCGATACTTTTAAATCTTCTAAAGGAAAATATATAGTTCCTGTTCCTATTGAAGATGACTTCTCCTCTAATGAATTAGTTGAGCAATTTTGTGTTGTCGGTTTAGGCATAACACAACCTATAGCACTTTGTTTACTATCTGAAATTGGGAAAAAATCTGACAAAGACTTAGTAGAAAGTCGTTTATTAGAAGACTTGAAAAATTGTAATGCTGAAAAAGCAAATTATACTAAGCTCTCAACCATTATCATATTGAGCGATGATTGGTCGGTAGAAAATCAATTATTGACACCAACAATGAAAGTAAAACGAAATAAAGTGAATGAAACCTATTCAGAAAAATATCAATTCTGGCACGAAGCAGATGAATCAATTATTTGGGAATAGATAAATTTATTAGTTTTCTGTTCAGCTATCAATTAATTTTGAAGTTCAATAGTTTTAACGATGCTTGAAAAACTGCATATTCGCAATTACGCAATTATTGATAGATTAGAAATAGAATTTTCTGATAATCTGAATATTATTACCGGTGAAACTGGTGCAGGAAAATCTATCTTACTCGGAGCATTAGGATTAATATTAGGGGAAAGAGCTAATTTGTCGGCACTTCGTGATAACTCCAGAAAATGTGTGGTTGAAGGAACATTCGATGTTTCTTCTTATGATGTAATTAGTTTTTTTGAAGAGAATGACCTGGATTATGATATTCAGGCAATTATACGCCGAGAAATTACACCTTCAGGCAAATCCCGAGCATTTATTAATGATACTCCTGTTCCACTTACTACACTTAAAAAACTAACAGAACAATTAGTCAATTTATTGGCACAACATCAAACACTTTATTTGAACGATAAGCAGTTCCAATTAGACATTGTAGATCTGCTTTCAGAACAAACAAATGCTGCAAATTCGTTCAGAAAAGAATTTAAAATTTATCAGCAAAACTGTACAAGACTTGCAACACTTGAGCAAAATGCCAATAAACAAGCTTCAGAATTAGATTATATAAAATTTCAGTTAGAAGAATTGGAGAACTTACAGCTTTCGAAAATTGATGAGCAAAAAGAAATCGAAACAGAATTACAGGAATTAACCAATATTGATACTATACAATCGATACTTAATGAAGCCAATATTGTTTTAGCCGATGGAGAATTGAATTTATTGGAACAGTTAATAAACTTACAAAGAAAAACAGAAAAAATCGCCGATTTCCACAATGATTACAAAGTCTTTTCTGATCGTATAGAAAGTACCATCTTTGAATTACAAGATATTGCTAATGAAATAGTTCTAAAGAATGATACACTTGAAAACAACCCTGAAAGACTTAGTTTCTTACAAAATCGTTTAGATGCTATTAACCGTTTACAAACCAAACACCAAACTAGTTCTGTAGAGGGTCTATTGAGTGTTATTAAGCAATTACAAGAGAAAAAATTTACAATTGAAAACGCAGATTACTCAATAAAAGACCTGAAAAATCTAATTTCAGGACAAAAAGCAAAGCTGGCAGAATCAGCAAATAATTTATCTGTTAAACGACAAGCTGTTCTTCCAATTATAGAAAAAAGGACCGATAAATTATTGACATCTTTAGGTATGGAAAACGCTAAACTCAAGATTCAATTATTGAAAGATGAAGTGTTGGGTATCAATGGTTTTGATACAATAGAATGGCAATTTTCGGCTAATAAAGGAATGCCTTTTGTGGCATTGAAGAAAGTAGCTTCAGGAGGAGAACTCTCTAGACTAATGTTAGCTATTCAAAGTATTCTTGCCGGAACAATGGCTATGCCTACCATTATTTTTGATGAAATAGATACCGGAATTTCTGGTGAAGTTGCCAAAAAAGTAGGGCGTGCTTTGAAGAACCTATCTCAAAGCCATCAATTGATATGTATCACTCATTTACCACAAATAGCCAGTTGTTCAGAGCACCATTATTTTGTATATAAACAAGATAAAGCACAGCAAACCTATTCGAGTGTTCGTCGTTTAAATGAAACGGAACACATACATGAAATTGGGCAAATGATAGACGGCAAACCTCCTGGTGAAACCGCCTTGAATGCTGCCCGGGATTTAGTTAAAGAAATGAATGAATAAACGGCAGTAACTCAAATGTAAGGCTGTGAACATTTGGTACTGAGACTGTGTCCCCCAGACCAAAACAAGTATTTTCCTCTGCTGCGTATCCTGACCAGCAGGTATATACCTGAAATTCACCGATTTTGATCAAAATAATTTTCAGCCTTACTTGTGCGTCTCCGCCAAAAAACTTATGAAGCTAGTTTCAAACGCTTTAATCGCGAATGGCTGATCATTGACTCTGCGTAATCTTCATCAACGATAAACTCCTTTACACCTTCTTCAGAAGGTAATTCATACATAGCATCTGTAAGAATAGCCTCGCAAATTGAACGTAAACCACGTGCTCCCAATCCGAATTTAACCGCCTGATCTACTATATAATCAACTGCTTTATCTTTAAACTCAAGACGAATGCCTTCAATAGCAAATAGCTTTTGATACTGTTTTACCAGTGCATTTCTTGGTTCTGTTAAAATACGTTTTAAAGCAGTTCTGTCAAGTGGCTTCAAATAAGTAACAACCGGTAAACGACCGATCAATTCAGGAATTAAACCAAAACCTTTTAAATCCTGTGGATTCACAAATTCTAACAATCGTTCTTTTTCAACCGCATCGTCTCCCCTATTCACACCAAAACCGATAATATTGGTTTTCAAACGCTGAGCTATCGTTCTTTCAATTCCATCGAAAGCACCTCCACAAATAAACAAGATATTGCTAGTGTTTACCTTTATCATTTTAGCGTCTGGGTGTTTACGACCTCCTTGTGGTGGAACAAGCACCTCTGTACCTTCTAATAATTTAAGCATTGCCTGCTGAACACCTTCACCAGAAACATCACGTGTAATAGAAGGGTTATCGCTTTTTCTGGCAATCTTATCTATTTCATCAATATAGATAATTCCTTTCTGAGCTGCATCTACATTATAATCGCATACCTGTAATAAGCGAGAAAGAATACTTTCTACATCTTCTCCTACGTAACCAGCTTCAGTAAACACTGTTGCATCAACAATAGTGAATGGCACTTTTAAATAACGAGCAATTGACTTTGCCAATAAGGTTTTACCGGTTCCGGTATTGCCAACCAATACAATATTGGATTTTTCAATTTCTACATCGTCTTCAAAAGCCTGATTCAATCTCTTGTAATGATTATAAACGGCTACAGATAATACTTTTTTGGCATCATCCTGCCCTATAACATACTGATCGAGAAATTCTTTAAGGTGTTTAGGCTTAAGGAATTTAGGAGTATCAAAATTGAACTGTCGTTTACCAAAACCCAATTCTTCTTCAATTATTTCCTGAGCTTGATCTACACAATTTTCACATATGTATCCTTCATTTCCTGCAATCAGAATTAATACTTCGTCTTTTCGACGCCCACAAAAAGTGCAACTTTGTTGTCTCATTATAATTTATGTAACGAATTAAGGAAATTCCTTTGTATATCTTAAAGCTACAAAACGAATTTCAAGCCAAAATTAAAACTTTGGGAATAAAAAAAGAGTCATTCCTTTGTAAGAAACGACCCTTTCTTAAATTTTAAGGAATTAAATTATGCTTTACGTTCTAAAACTTCATCTACTAAGCCATATTCTTTAGCTTCCTCTCCCTGCATCCAGTAATCTCTGTCAGAATCTTTCTCGATCTTTTCATAAGCTTGTCCTGTGTGCTTAACAAAAATTTCGTATAATTCTTTCTGCATTTTTTTGATCAACTGGTAAGAAATTTCCATATCAGAAACCTGCCCCTGCATTCCGCCTAAAGGCTGATGAATCATAATACGGCTATGCTTTAAACAAGAACGCTTTCCTTTTGAACCGGCTGCCAATAAAACTGCCCCAAACGAAGCTGCTAAACCTGTACAGATCGTTGCAACATCGGGTGCAATATATTGCATAGTATCATAAATACCCAATCCGGCAATTACAGAACCACCAGGACTGTTGATATACATAGAAACATCACTATTAGGATCAACTGATTCTAAGAATAGTAATTGTGCCTGAACAACATTTGCTGTATAATCAGTTACCGGAACACCAAAAAAGATAATTCTATCCATCATCAAACGGGAGAAAACATCCATTTGAGCAATGTTCAGTTTTCTTTCTTCAATGATTGCCGGTGTAAATGCTTGTGGCAAAGCTTGAGTATTCAAGCCCTCCATGTACTTATCGATGTGAATACCACCAAGACCTTGGTCTTTGATAGCAAATTTTCTGAATTCTTTACTGTTGTACATAAAAATTTTTCTTTAGAACAAGAAGCTAAATTACACTAAAATAGTTCATTAAGCCTGTGCCTCATTCGCTTCTTTAACAATTTTTTCATATTCCTCAGAACTCACCACTTTTTCTTCTTTAGCAAGAATCTCATTCAGCGATGCGAAAATCTTATCGTCTAATATTTTCATGAAAGCCTGTTCCACGTATTGGCGATCACCTTTCATCTGATTCACAAAACCATCAACGCTATCTGGATTTGCCAATAATTGTGGCGCATACTGCATTAACTGACGTTGTACATCACTTCTAATGAAGCCATCTAATTCTTCGTTTTCAACTTTCAATTCTTTATCAGTTGCTATTTTAGAACGAATTAGATTCCACTTAGTCGCTTGTTGATATTGTGTAAATTGCTTTTCAAATTCAGCTTGAGGTATTGGTTGCTCTTGTGTAGCTGAAAAGAACTTCATAAGGAAATCAGAAGGTAAATTAACGCTAGTACTTTCCATAACAGCATTTACAAAATCGTTATGTAAATGTTGTTGAGTATAATAATCGTTTGCCGCTTCTATTTCTTCCTTTATTTTAGCCCTGAAATCTGCTTCTGTCTCAGCTTCTCCTATACCCAAAACTTTTGCAAAGAAATCCTGATCCAGTTCAGCCGGAGTAACTCTTGCAATCTTATTAAGTGTAACTTCAAACTTTTTCTGTAAATCGGGGTACTCTTCTTCGTTCACCATTAAAATATATCGAAGTATTTCTTCTTTCTCTTTGCTGATAGCTGCAAAAACATCGATCTTTTTAGACTTACCAATAGCCAAGCCAATTAAGGCTTCCTGACCTTTTTCTGTAAGCATATCGGTTGCCACTATATTCTCACGAATAATTGGTTCACGAACATCTTCCTGCTCTCTCATTTTTTTAGGGAATACCTCTTCAAATTTCAGATAAAGGTTATCTCCATCTTCAGCTTTGGCATCTTCCTCTAAGGTATTTTGTAAACCGTGTCTTTTTCGTAGTTTTTCAACTTCAGAATCTATATTCTCATCGTTGGCCAATACTTTATATTCTGTAAATACTCTGTCGCTATCATTTAAAAGCGGAATATCAAAATCAGGGCTTAAACCTAATTCGTAAGAAAATTCGTATTCACTTGGAAACTTAATATCCATAATTGGCCAGGCATCACCCATTGCTAAAGGCTGACCTAATACCTTCAGTTTTTCTTCCTTAATGAAATCCTGCAATTTGTGCGCAAGCATTTGGTTTACTTCCTCGTGCATGATTTCAGTACCGTGCATTTTCTTGATTATTGCCGGTGGAACTTTACCGGGTCTGAAACCCTTGATACTCGCTTTTTTACCATAGCGTTTAAGCGCTTGATTTACTTTTCCCCAATAATCTTCTTTAGCTAAACTAATTGTAATTTTTTCGTGATAATCGGCAAGTGTTTCTCTCGTAATGTTCACTTAGAATTTTTTATTTGGTAAGAAATATAGGCAACAGTTGTGTACTGTTCTAAAAGAAAGTGCGGGTAGAGGGAGTCGAACCCCCACGCCGTGAAGCACTAGATCCTAAATCTAGCGTGTCTACCAATTCCACCATACCCGCAAAAAAGGAGTGCAAATTTAGTACAAAGAATTAATAATTGTAAGTTTTAATCAAATAAAATTCCATCAATATTTAAAATTTATACAAAAGAAAAAGGGAGACCAAAATCTCCCCTTCAAAACATCCAACCTAAACTTTAATCTTTTAGTTCAATTATTATTAAAATTGCATTATCCTTTTTTGGACAATTTCTTAGCTGGTTTAGCTTCATCAGCGCCTTCTGGTACAATAACATTTCCTTTTACGGTCAGACGAATGGGATTAGGATCGGTATTAGCCTGAATAGTGATTGTTTTAGTTTGCTTATTCTTTTTACCTTTAGAATTGAATTCAAAGGAAATTTCACCACTTTCTCCAGGTGCTATTGGTTCTTTTGGCCAATTAGGAACTGTACACCCACAAGAACCCTTAGCAGAGCTTATTATTAATGGTTCAGTGCCTGTATTTGTAAATTGGAAAGTTCCACCTTTTTTATCTCCCTGTACCATATCACCTAAGTCGAATGTTGTTTTTTGGAAATCGACGGTGGTTCTGGGAAGTGCCTCTTCAACTACAGGAGGTGTTTTAGGTTTTACCTCATTATCTACAAATCTTTCATTCTTAGTAGTCTCCGCATTAGCTTGTCTGCTGTTAGAGTTTGTATCGCTACACGCCACAAAAGCAAGCAATCCAAAAATTGATAATGATAAGAAAATCTTTTTCATTTTTATTGTTTTGATTCGATAACAAATTTCAATTGGGTAAATCTGAAATTATTATAATCAAATTAAAAAAATCATTATATAACCTTATAGAAATGTGAAATTTTGATTCAAATGGTAAAAAACATTAAAATAGGATGAATTAAAACATTCACTAAAGCCCAATAATACTGTTAGATAGGCTGTTCAGAATCACAAGATTTTAAAGAAATTTTCACACCACATTTTTGGATACCTAATGTCGCGCTGATTAAATGGAAATATTTCAAATTGTATTACGACTTTTTTCTTGTCATATTATGACGAACCATCGTATGACGAACCATTCTGATTGGAAAATGAGCAAAGCGAAATTTGGAATGAAAAATCTAATATCTTCTGTAATTTATAGATTCTTCCCTTTAACTAGGCAAAGTTTCGTTTCGTTCAAAATGAACAAATCATTTTAATTATGTCGTTTTTTACATTAAGGTGTTCAATACTGATAGCATTAATGGGCTTTTAAGTTCGTTAAACAAAAAAAGGGAAGTCATAAAGACTTCCCTCATAAAATATTTAATTAAAAGCTTAAATTAAGATGCAGGCTTCTTAGCAGCATCTTCAGCACCTTCTGGTACGATTACATTTCCTTTAACCGTTAAACGAGTTGGGTTAGGATCAGTGTTAGCCTGAATAGTAATTGTTTTAGTTTGCTTATTTTTCTTTCCTTTAGAGTTGAACTCAAATGTAATTTCACTTGACTCTCCCGGAGCGATAGGCTCTTTCGGCCACTCAGGTACAGTACATCCACATGAACCTTTAGCAGAACTAATAATTAAAGGCTCAGCACCAGTGTTTGTAAATTTGAAAGTACCTCCTTTCTTATCACCTTGTTGCATATCACCAAGATCGAAAGTAGTCTTATCGAATTCAACAGTAGTTTTAGGAAGATCTGGATCAACAGGATCATTTTTCTTCTTAGCTGCAGCAGCATCTTTAGTATCTACTTTTTTTGCAGTAGCTGCTTCAGCTGTTGTAGTCTTAGCTTCTGCTTTATCTGCAGCAGCTTTATCTCCTTCCGATGCACATGATGCTAAACCAATCATTCCGGTCATAGCAAACATTAAGAAAATCTTTTTCATTTTTTTTATTTTGATTTATGATTCAAAGTTAAAAATACCGAATCTAAAAAATGGTTAAAGAATCTTTAAATTAAAGATAACCAATGCTTAATTACTTGTTATTCAGCAGTTACTGAAACGTAAGTACGATTTTTTCTTTTTGTAGTAAAACTAACAACTCCATCACGAATAGCATATAAAGTAAAGTCTTTACCCTGAGCTACACCTTCTCCAGCCCAGAATTTATTACCTTTCTGACGAATAATGATGTTACCATTGATAGCACTCTGTCCACCAAAAATCTTAACACCTAATCTTTTCGATTTACTATCGCGACCGTTATCGGTACTACCTACTCCTTTCTTATGAGCCATAGTAAAATTCTTTTAATTATTAAAAAAAATGAATGAAAAAGGTTGAATCAATGCCCAATTAATTTAGGCAATAGCTTCAATCTTTATTTTAGTCAATGCATCGCGGTGCCCGTTCTTCTTACGGTATCCTTTACGACGCTTCTTGTGAAAGACGATTACTTTATCACCTTTGCAATGCTCAACGATCGAGGCTTTAACAACCGCACCACTAACTGTTGGAGTACCAATCTGAGTTGTTCCTCCATTGTCAACTAATAGTACACGCTCGAAAGAAACATTATCTCCTTCATCGCCTTGCAAACGATTTACATATATCTCTTGGTCTTTCTCAACTTTGTATTGGTGACCACCAACTTCTACAATTGCAAACATCTTGTTGTAATTTTAAGGAGTGCAAAGATAATACTTTATTTACAATTTGTAAAATGATAAAATAAGTTCTTTTGTTACTATGCTATTGAAGCTGTAATTTTGCCCTCAAAAAAGAATATGATTAGTGTAGGTCAACAAGCTCCTGATTTTAATTTACTGAATACGCAAAAAGAACTTGTTCAACTTTCTTCGTTAAAAGGACAGAAAGTACTATTGTTATTTTTTCCTTTAGCATTTACTGGTGTTTGTACTGAAGAATTATGCTCGATAAGAGATGGTATTAGTTTTTACAATGATGCTAAAGCTACTGTTTTGGGTATTTCTGTAGATTCAGCGTTCACCTTAGAACAGTTCAAAAATCAGCAAAACCTGAATTTTGAATTATTGTCCGATTTTAATAAGGAAGCTTCTACAGCTTACGGGGCAATATTTGATACTTTTCCATTTGGAGAAATGAAGGGTGTTTCTAAACGTTCAGCTTTTGTTATCGATGAAGCGGGAGTAATTCAATATGCAGAAGTTTTAGAAAGTCCTGGCGACTTACCCAACTTTGAAGCAATTCAGCAGGTATTGGCGTAATTTAATAAGTCATGAATAAAAAACAGCAAACAGCCATACAGGTAATTGCCTTTTTTGCCGCCATTTTATATGTTTACCTGAAATTCATCAGGTGATTTATTCGTGAATTTTAATATTTTAATCTTCTATTCTATTTTTGTAAATAAAATTTTTATCATTTATGAAAAACTTATTTTTTGTTTTATGCTTGGTTTGCACATTTGCAGCATGCAATAGTGGTGGTTCAGGTGCTTCTTCTAGTAAAGGCGGTGCTGTTGGCGAAATAGAACTGAAAGTAGAGAAAGATGCAGATGGTGACATTATCGCTGAAGGTGGTTTACTAAATGGAGAAAAACAGGGTACCTGGGTAACCTATCATAAGAAAAACGGCTTGGTTGAATCGATCATTCCTTATAATAACGGCGTACCTCATGGTGCTTTTGCCAAAATCAATGACAAAGGCTATATAACTGAAAAAGGAGTATATAAGAACGGAGAATTTCATGGTGATTACAGAAAATATATTCGTTCTAAGATCAAAGAAGAGGCCGTATTTGTTAATGGCAAATTAGATGGCATACGCAAACAATACTTCGATGATGGAAAAATCATGAGTGAAGGTAGTTATAAATTAGGTGTTAAGGATGGAAGCTTTAAATACTACACGCAAGAAGGTGAAGTAAAATTTGAGCAATCCTACAAAAATGGCGAAAAGGTTGAATAATAAAACTGGAAAGGCAGGCTTTAAAAGCTTGCCTTTTTTCAATTCAGAGAAATAATACCATCATTAATTACCTCCAAACCACCTTCTACCACACTCTTCTTATTAAATAACCTGCTGAAAAAACCAGTCCTTTGAACTGCTCCTTCAACACCATACCAGGAAGTTCTATCATAAGCCGGTATTACACTCCCTCCATCAATAATTAGCTTAGCACCTTTTTTGAGAATTATTCTACTTAAAGGCGGCATTCTGAGTTTACAAGAAACGGTAAGTACACTATTAGGCTCAACGATCAGATCCCCCCAAAGCTGAATATCGTAATCCCAAACTTCATTATTTGCAATAATTATTGGATGTGATAATTGCTTAGGGATTTTAACATACTTACGCATATTATGGGTAGATAAAGCTCTATGTGCTTCCTGCAATTGTTGATCTCGAAGATGTTCTTGCACATAATTTTCTCCACCATCCATAATATTACATTTATTATTAACATGTCCGCCTCCAAAAATGGTATGACCTATTTCGTGAATGATCAGTCGGGCTGTACCCCAATGCGCCCACTTGAGCGCAGTTTTATATTCAATTTTATCTTCTTTGGAAACCCAATAACAATTCTTAAAAGCGATCAATTCATTACGCATGTGGATCTTTGCATCAATATTAAAATCTGTTTTATAGCCCATTGAACAATCTGTCAAAATTTTACTTGCATCGTCTAACCTGCCCTTGAGCACTTCATCGTAATAACCTTCATTTTCTGAAAAAAATATATTGATACGTTTTTGTGTATCGCTTAAGCCACGATTAAGGCTATCACTTAATTCATTGATATACCAATCACAACCTTTTATTGATGGGCAACCTTTTCTACAATCATCATTTTCATTGTTCCAATAATAGTTGTTTTTAATAAATAGCTTTTTAATATCAAAACGAATTTTAGAATCAATTCTAACATCTGAACATTGATTATCGATCTGTTCGTGTAAAAAATTCCCCATTTGAAAATTCATAATGCGAATTACCTCGTCGATATACGCCTGATAGTCTGCCGATCTTTCATCAGAAGCTTCAATGCCTTTTTCAGAATTCCCCTGTCTCCCTAAAAATACAAAGTTGATCTTTAATAGCTTTTTAGGATCACTTGTATCCGGAAGGAATCTTTTATCAAATGTTTTTTGAGGATCTGGCGGAGTATTGCAAAAGTCATTAGCATTGAATTCGCTTTTACTTTCCGTAATGTTTAAAGGAATAGCATTCAGCATCAATATTAATACCATCCAGTAGGTTGAAAAAGACATAGCGATAATTATGTTTTTAATTAATTCTTCTTAAAAGACACACTATTATACATATTCTTTGTTTTTACAAAAAATCTACACTTTTCAGGTATCCGTTGGTCTATAGACACAACATAGGTAAGTTAATGTATAGTAGTATGCTTAAAAGAATATGTTTAAATATAGTACATTATAAATGAAGGGTTTCAAACTTTTAAAATGTAGCACTTTATCTAATCATTAACACAAGTGTAGAATTGAAACTTTCTGAATTTAGATCGATTTAATTGTTGAAACTCTATCGAATTATCAGATTTAAACTGATTGTAATTATTATCGTTGTATTGCATCGCCCAATCACAATACCAATTTCTTAAGAGAACATTATTATCGGTTTTATTTATAAGTGTTTTACCACTACTTTTAATTGGTGTCAAATGTATTTTATCGGATAGTTGAAAACCATTGTAATATTTTAACAAATTACACAAAGAAGGAGCAGCATAAATACTTGTTCGTTCCTCAAATGTTTCAGAAAGTAGTTGAAGTTCTTTCTTCACACCTTTGTATTCCATTTTCACAGAAGCACGGGCTTGTTTGTAAGTCGGATAAACAAAATAGGCACTTCCTAATAAAAGTGCTCCTAACAAAAAAGAAGTCAGAATATTGGATGTGATATTCTTATTTACGTGAATAAGCATAAACGTACAACAGACAGAGCAAATGGGTGTAATGAATAAAATATGTCTTGCATCCAAGCACAAAGGGTTATAAGCACTTAGTGATATACTCGAAAAATTTATAGAAAGAAAAAGAATTACAATAGTGATCATGTAAAAGACAGTTTCTCTTAAGTGATCTTTAAAATAGAAGAATATCGAACAAAGTATTGAGATCACTAAATAGATAAACACCTTAGTATCCAATATAAAATTGATAAAATCGATGCTCAATCTTTGAATCATAACCTCCCACCCCATTAATGAATAGGAACAATCATTGAAATAACTATTTGCATTAATTGCCTCAAATCTGCTTAAAGCATTTCCGGTAAGCACGAAAGTTAGCAGAAAATAAGCCAAGTATATAATAATATTTACAGAGAAAATATTTAACCAGAAGCTTTTGTATTTATTAAAGTGGAATAGGCAATAAGCAATCCAGAGAGGAAAGCTTAAAATAACAGTACCCTTACTATTAAAAGCACCAAAAAGACAAAGACTGAATAACAGGGCTGAAACAAGAGGTTTAAACGAGTTTGGATTTTTAATGTATCGATAATAAAAATACCAGGCTCCAAAAACAAAGAAAGAAACATAAATGTCTGGCATTAATTTATCAGAGTAAAACAAATTCCATTTCATTAAAAAATAGAATAGAATAGCATTTACCAAATATTGAACTTTGTATTCTTTAAAAAGGGAAAAGAATATTGTTAAAATACCCAAACTGAGTAATAAGGCAGGAAGCGCTGAAGCAAAATCATTAATGCCAAATAAACTATAGCTAATAGCGGTAAAACCAGTAATGGCAAAGCGATAAGAGAAATGATCTTCGACCAAAAAAACGCCTTTATTAAGCAGGAAAGCAAGTTCGGCATATTGCATATCATCGAATCCAAAATGCCCATAAAAGCAATAAATATGGTTCAAGATAATGAAAAGAACCATGATTATACACACACTGAAGTGCTGCCAATATTTAATAAAAAACTGTTGCATCTTTCATAAAAAAAGCGAAACAACCAAAAGGTTATTTCGCTTTAGTATTTTACAAATATTGTAAAAGGTATTACTCAAGGCGGAAACGTACAGGTACGTTGTATTTTACACGTACCGGTTTACCACGTTGCTGACCTGGAGTCCAGTTAGGCATTGTTTTTACCACACGTAATGCTTCTTCATCGCATCCACCACCGATACCACGAACAACGCGTGCGTCAGCAATAGATCCATCTTCCATTACAACGAATTCAACAATTACCCTACCTTCAATATTATTCTCTTTAGCAATCGGAGGATATTTAATATTCTTAGATAAGAACTTCAATAATTCCATCTGACCACCTGGGAATTCAGGCATTTTCTCAACAATAGTAAAAATTTCAGGTTCTTCAACCTCTTCTACTACTTCTTCCACTACTTCCTCAACCACTTCTTCCACTTCTTCGATAATCTCTTCAACGATTTCGATTTCCGTTTCTTCATCGGCTTCAGTATCCAGAATTTCTGGCTCTTCTTCAACTACCTCATCATCATCCACAACCTCGATTTCAGGCGGCGGAGGCGGAGGCGGAGGGGGCGGAGGGGGCGGAGGCGGAGGAGGTTTCTGCTCCGTCGGAGGAGGAGCAATCTCTATATCATCCTCGATAACCAACTCACCAAGATCCATCACTTCCGGTGCAGGAGTCTGGTAATTAAATGCCGAAGTAATCGTCGCGATAGAAATCGCTAATCCAGCTAAAGAAAAAACAGTCCCGAACTTCTGAAAGTCAACAGGGAAATATTTCTTTATATAGAATCGCTTACTATCGCCATTCTTTTCATGTGTCTTTGCAATAGAGTCAGCAGACTGCATTCCAAACAATAATTTAGAAACAACTACCGCTGCAAGTATTCCTCCGAAAAGTATGGTTAAAAACCAATAACCATTCATGAAGCCTAATACTGCTACTGCCAAAGCCATCAATCCAAAAAATATATCACCAAAAGGTATTTTCATAGGCAATTAATTTAATAGCTTAATAAATAGAACATAATATTAATTACTATTCCTTGAAATATCAAATATCCTTAAGTTAAAATCTCAAAATTGTTAGAATTATCTATCCAAAAACAATTTAATCGGATCAATCAAAAGGTAAATCTTTATTCAAGTTTAAATTTTACCGGTACATTGTATTTAACTTTTACCGGCTTACCTCGCTGCATTCCTGGTTTCCAAGGTGGCATGGATTTTACAACACGAACAGCTTCACGATTTAAAATCTCGTATTCACCACCTGCAACTTCAACATTTGAGATTGATCCATCCTCATTAACTATAAAAGATATCGAAACTCTACCTTCAAGTCCATTTTCTTTTGCCATTATAGGATACTTAGTATTATCATATATGTATCTCAACAATGCCTCCTGACCTCCTATAAATTCCGGCATTTGTTCTACAATGACAAAAACATCCGTTTCCTTTTTGTTTTCTTTAGCCTTTTCAATAATAATTTCTTCAGGCTCGATCATACCCAAAAGTTCCTCCATACTTAAATCATCACCCAATTCATCACTGGACAGGTCAATCACCTCTTCATCATCGGGAGGTATCAAATCCTCAAGCTCAATTACTTCAACTTCTTTTTCTACAGCTTTAATTTCAGCGTCTTCTCTGAATACCTCAACTTTTTCAATAGGAACAGGTTTCTCTTTCTTCTTAGGAGGAATATAAGGTGGAATCACCTCTATTCTTTCTTCTTCAATCGGATCATTTCCATTAAATTCAAAAGTAGATTCTTCGACAGAATAACTGAAAGCTGAAGTAATCGTTCCTAAAGTAATTGCCAATCCAGCTAGCGTAGCTGCTGATTTCCTTTGCCTGTTTCCATCTGAAAAAAGAAATTTGAATACAAGTATGCTACCTAAAATCCCACCAAAGAAAATGGTGAGAAAATAAGCTTCAGTCATTAGCCCCCATACAGACAAACCGAGGGCAGCTCCTCCGAAGAGGAGATCATCAAAACGTAATCTCATGTTATACAATTTTGCGTAAAACCTTACTAGTTATTAAGAATAACTACGCTGTTTCACAAGTGAAAGAATATAATAGTTTGGTTTAGCTTTTTTTCATCCACAGAGCAGTGCTGAATGCACCAACCAAAGCTCCAAGGTCATTGGCGAGTATATCATAATAATCAAACATTCGACCCGGGATGAAATTCCCCTGTACAAGTTCAACAACAAAACCTATTGCAAAAGGTACCATTATTGCTGTTATAAGAATTGAACGATTTGAAAATTTTGAATATTGTGTTTTGCTATTTTCTTTATTCATTTCAAATGTTAAAAAAATAGCAAAAAAGAAATAAAAAAGAAAATGTACAAGCTTATCTACCTGAAAAAGATCGATCTGTGGTATTTCAGGATTGGGTTTAAATGAAAGCACTAAAACGATGAAGGTCCACAATAAGGTTAAAGGATATGATTTGAAGTATTGAATGATAATTGAGCTTAAAATTTGAAAAACAGGTTTATAAAAGAACTATTGAATTGATCAAGTTATTATAAATTTACCCCCGCTAAAGCACCAAAATTTATGAAGTACACCGCACACACCCTTAAAAAATTAGAAACTCTTTATCAGGAATTAGGGTTTCAGGTTCGATATGGTAAAGGTAATTTTAATTCAGGCTCTTGTATTTTAAATAGCAGTAATATTGTTGTTGTCAATAAATTATTCAATACAGAAAGCAGGATCAATGCACTAATCGATCTTATACCACAAATTGAAGATGAAACAATTGAACTAACACCCATTTCAGCAAAATTATTGAAAGAGATCAATAAACCTGAAGCTCAGAATTAGCGCTTTTTAAAATTTAACATCCAATATCAATTATAATTGATTACTTGCATTTTACTTTTGTAAACTGACTTTCATACAAAGCTCTTTACAAAATGAACACGCTTAAATCAATTATACTATTACTTGTTATTTTAATAAGTACATCTACACATGCCCAAGATCATTCTATTGCGAGGGAATGGAATGAGGTTTTACTTCAGGCGATCAGAGGGGATTTTGCGAGACCAACCATACATGCCAGAAATCTATATCACACTTCTATAGCCATGTACGATGCATGGGCAGTTTATGATGAAAGTGCAGACACCTATTTTTTAGGCAAGTCAATGGGTAATTACAATTGTCCATTTGATGGTATTTCACAACCTGAGAATATTAAAGATGCTCAAGAGGCGACCTTAAGCTATGCCGTTTATCGTTTGTTATCACACAGGTTTCAGTATTCTCCTTCAGCTAATATGACTTTGTTCAGCTTAACACAATTTATGCAAAGCAAAGGATATGACGCTGATTTTGTTGACACCGATTATTCAGATGGCAACCCTGCTGCTCTGGGGAATTATTTGGCAGAACAGTTAATTGCTGCCGGACTGGTTGATGGTGCAAATGAAGCAGATGGTTATGCCAATCAATACTATACTCCGGTTAACAATGATCTCGATATTGCAAATTCAGATAGTACCAACCTTAGTAACCCGAATAGATGGCAACCTATTTTTCTGACTAACTTCATAGACCAGAGTGGAAATCCACAGGGAGAAACACCTGAGTTTTTAAGTCCTGAATGGGGAAATGTAGTGCCTTTCGCACTTAAAGAAGAAGATAAATCTACTTTTTACAGAAACGGGAACACCTATCATGTTTATCACGATCCGGGAGATCCAGACTTTATTGATGTTGCACAGGAAGGTGCTATAAACGAAGCTTACCGCTGGGGATTTTCGCTTGTTTCAGTTTGGGCAGCTCATCACGACCCAAGTGATGGTGTAATGATCGATATTTCTCCTGCATCGATTGGAAATATTTCAGATTTCCCTGAAACCTCGGCAGATTTCCCTGACTTCTATAATTTATTGGAAGGAGGTGATCCAGGCAATGGACATACATTGAATCCTATTACTGGTATGCCTTATGAAACTCAAATGGTTCCTCGTGGAGACTACTCAAGAGTTTTAGCAGAGTTCTGGGCCGATGGTCCGGATTCAGAAACACCACCCGGACATTGGTTTTCTATACTGAATACGGTTAACGACCACCCATTAGCAACAAGAAAATGGAATGGACAAGGAGAGGATCTTGGAGCATTGGAATGGGATGTAAAAGCCTATTTCACCTTAGGCGGGGCTGTACATGATGCTGCAATTGCGGCGTGGTCGGTTAAAGGTTGGTACGATTATATTCGTCCGGTTTCGGCAATTCGTTTTATGGCAGAAATGGGGCAAAGCTCAAATACGGCTCTCGATAATTATCATCCTGCAGGAATTCCTCTAATACCCAATTACATTGAAGTAGTAGAAGCAGGTGATTCTTTAGCGATGCTGGATGCAAATAATATTGGCAAAATTAAACTTTACACTTGGCGTGGACCTGATTTTATCAATAATCCTAATTTTGATATGGCAGGCGTTGGCTGGATCCTTGCTGAAGATTGGTGGCCTTATCAGCGTCCTTCTTTTGTTACTCCACCTTTTGCCGGGTACGTTTCAGGGCATTCTACTTTTTCAAGAGCGGCTGCTGAAGTAATGACCTTAATAACAGGAGATGCCTACTTCCCTGGTGGTATGGGAGAGTTTGAAGCGCCAATGAATCAATTTTTGGTATTTGAAGAAGGACCAAGTGTTAACCTTACCCTACAATGGGCTACTTATCGTGATGCCTCAGACCAATGTAGTTTATCGAGAATCTGGGGTGGTATTCATCCACCTTGTGACGATATTCCAGGCAGGAAAATGGGTATTGTGATTGGAAATGATGCATTTGAACACGCTTCAAAATACTTTGACACCCAAGCACCAATGTTAACGAATGCTACTTTTTCCCAAAATATAATAAACGATGAAAGTGCAAGTGAGACCTTTAGTATTTCCATTAGTTTTGATGAAGAAATGGATACTTCTATTATTCCAACAATAGCCTTTGATAATGATGAAGTTTATAATTCCTTACAATTGATCAATACTATTTGGGTTAACGCTACTACGCTTCAGGCTAACTATTCAGTGAGCGATGAAAATATAGATTTAGGAAGTATTAATATAGAAATATTAGATGCTTATGATTTAGGAGCAAATCCATTGACTAACTATACCATATTAGATGCTTTTATTCTGGACACCGATAATCCGGGGCTATTAATTGAAACAGATCAAACTGTTTATTCAGACGCTTTCGTTGGTAACATTATTCAGATTCATTTGAATTTTGATGAAGTAATGGATATGAACTCAACGCCTTCGATTGCTTTTTTAGATGATAATCCTATTGAAAATTCGCTTAGCTTTTCATTTGCGACCTGGACAAGTGAAACAAGCTATACTTATAACTATACTTTGAATGACGCTAATGAAGTATTGAACAATATTACTGTTTCTGTTGCTGATGCCAGAGATGCTGCCGGTAATCTTATTTTCAATAATCTTAGTGAAGTATTCAGTATAGATACGGAGAATCCTGAGTTAACGATTACAATGAACGACCGCACAATTAACGATGCTTCTGAAAATAGTTCTCTGATAATAAATTTCATTTATAGTGAACCAATGAATCAGGATGTGGCACCCCAATTTATTTTCAATGGGGATATACCAACTTCAAACTCTTTAGATATTGAAACTTCAAATTGGTGGGTCGATAATAGATATGTTGTTTCTTATGAAATTAAAGATGCGAATGAGTCATTGGATAATATCAATATTCAGGTAAATAATGCACAAGACTTAGCAGGAAATTTGCAAGTACCTTATTTAGAAAATCAATTATTCACGATCGACACCAAGAATCCTGAGTTGAGCATTTCAACGAACATGGATATTGTTTCAGATGAAAATATTGAAGAACAATTCTTTATTGCACTGGAATATGATGAAGTTATGGATACAACAAGTACTCCTCAACTTAGTTTTCTGAATGATGACCCAACTGGAAGCTCATTAATATTATCTGAACAATTATGGGAAACTGAAAATCTATATACTTTTTATTATTCAGTAGTTGATGAGAATATCTTTTTAGAAAATATTAGTCTGAATGTTGAAGCAGCAAAGGATACTTTGGGTAATGATCAAATTATTCTGGATAATGAATACCTCTTTGAAGTTGACACACAGAACCCTGAAGTGCTTTATGTTGAAACGAATATAGAATCTATTCAAAGTAAAGATATTGGTTATGGTACATTCAATATTCTAAGTATTTTCAGTGAGCCGATGAATACGCAACAAGCTCCGGATATAAATTTCCCTGAAGTTTTGAATATTGACGAAGTCCTGAGCCTGAATTCAGAAGATTCATACTGGCTGAATGACCTAACTTATATCACAAAATATGACGTAGGCGCTACTCTATTCTTTCAGGAAGATATCAATATTGAAACTGTAAATGCCCGCGATTTAGCCGGAAATATTCAAAATATATTTTCAGAAAATGACCTTTTCAGTATAGAACTCGATCCTGCTACAAATGTCGATGAATTAGTAAAAGAAGCGTTAATTAAGGTTTACCCCAATCCTGCTTTTAGTGGAGAAAACTTAACAATAAGCTTACCTGAAATTACTGCTCAACTACAAATTCAGCTATTTAATGTTAGCGGTCAAACATTATACAGTAAAAATAGATCAGACCTTTATTCTAATCAGTTAACTTTAGAAACACAAGGAATTTCTACTGGTATTTACTTTTTATATTTAGAAAGCGAAGATTGGCAAGCGCTAGTACGTGTTGTTATCAAGTAAGTTAAATCTCTTTTTTCACACCTTGAAGTTCTTAGAGACCTTCAAGGTGTGAAAAGGAAAGAATAAATAAAATATTATGAAATATATTTTCCTGTTATCCTTTAGCTTTTTTATTTCAATTTTAAATATCAATGCCCAATTAAACATGGAATTGATCGGGCATTTAGAATATGAAGAAACGCTTAGTGATATTTGGGGATATGTTGATGACAATGGAACTGAATATGCTATTGTAGGCGTACGAAACGGTGTTTCAGTTGTTTCTTTAGCAACACCAACAGCGCCACAGGAAGTAGCATTTATTGAAGGACCATTGTCAATTTGGCGAGATATAAAAACCTGGGAAAAAACAGCATACGTTTCAAATGAAAATGGTGAAGGTCTATTAGTTATGGATCTTTCTGAATTACCAGACACGGTTTACAGCTATAATTGGCAACCAAGTGTTGAAACAGAGGTTTTTGGAACTATTGTAACCGATACCTTAGAAGATATTCATAATTTATATGTAGATGAATTCGGCGTTTTATACATCTGTGGTTCTAATTTCAATGATGGAGGTTTAGTATTTGTAGATGTATCAAATGATCCTAATTCACCTGAACTAATAGGATTTGGAAATAACGTTTATTCACACGACGTTTACGTAAGAAACAACCTTGCTTACAGTTCAGAAATATACGTTGGTGAATTTGCTGTATATGACATAAGTGACAAACTGAATGTTACCAAATTGGGCAGCAATGGCACTCAATTGGATTTCACGCATAATGCCTGGCTTTCCGACGACAGCAACTACCTTTTCACTACCGATGAAAAACCAAATGGAACTATAGGAAGCTATGATGTTTCTGACCCAAGCGACATTAAAGAGTTAGACCAATTTGTTCCTTTTGAAATATTGAATAAAGGAGTAGTTCCACATAATGTTCATGTTTGGAATGACTATATAATTGCTTCCTATTATAAATACGGAACAACAATTCTAGATGGTTCTAAACCAGACAATTTAGTAGAAGTAGGTAATTTTGACTCTTTATTACCACTACCTGAAGGAGAAAACTATTTAGGTGTGTGGGGAGCTTACCCTTTTCTTCCATCTCAAAATGTGATTATTTCTGATCGATCGACAGGCTTGTTTGTATTAGCACCCAATTATCAAAGGGCTTGTTGGTTAGAAGGGCAAGTTACAGATGCTTCAACTGGACAACCATTAATGAATGCTCAAATTTCAATAGAAGACACAAATATTTTTACTGAATCTGCATTTGGAGGAGATTTTAAAACGGGTTATGCATTAAGTGGTGAATATGACATTAATATTTATTTACCATTTTATAAACCGCAAACTATTGAAAATGTAAGTTTGGTCAATGGGGAAATTACAAACCTGAACATAGCATTAGAGCCATTAGAATCCTTTTCAGTAAATGGTTCTGTTGTTTTAAAAAGCAACGGAACAAAAGTACCAAATGCCAAAATATTCTTAGATAGTGATGCTTACGATTTTCTGATCGAAGCAGATGAGAATGGAGAATTTTCAATTAATGAATTTTATGCAAACACATATAAAACGGCTTGTAGTGAATGGGGATTGAAAGCAAAGAACCTTATTAATACAAGTTTCAATCAAGAAAACTTCATTATAGAATTAGAGGAAGGATATGAAGATGCTTTTTATTTTGATAAAGAATGGAATGTCGAAGGAGATGCTGAGAGTGCTAATTGGATAAGAGTTAATCCACCTGTTCCTACGCCTTTAATGAGTCAGCAACCAGCAAATGATGTTACATATTACTATACTCCTACTTTTGATGTAGAGGCTGATGTGCAAAATGCCTGCTTTGTTACAGGGCAAGAAACAGAAAATAATGGATTAAACTTCAATCAACTTGAAACAAATGAAAAAACGATTCTTAGTTCACCTGTTATGGATTTAACTTCTTTAGAAGATCCAATAATCAGTTTTTATTATTGGTTTATTAATATTGCTTCTTTTAACGGAATTGAAATTAACAACTACAATGTTGCAGAATTTCCAATGTTATTAACTATTTCTAATGGTGCTGAAGACTTTAATATGTTTTTAGGTTCGGATTATGATTGGCGTTATTTTGAAATACAAATAAAAGAATTACTGGAAATTACTGATCAAATGACGGTTACTTTGGAAATAGATTTAAGTAAAGCCGCTAATGAAAGCCCCGACGGTATTAATGCAGAAGCAGCTATTGATTTTTTCAGGGTTTATGATGGTGCTATAACACCTGAAACTAGTTTGAGTGAACTATCAAATGTTTCTATGGAGATAAATCCAAATATTTCAGCTCAGTATTTTAATTTAGATTATCAGCTAAATACCCAACAGTATAGTAGAACCGTATTAGCCATCTATGATATAACAGGAAAATTCATTAGCAGTTACTCACTGAATGAAAAAATCGGCACGTTAAGGTTTGGTGAGCATTTATCGCAGGGAATTTACTTTGCTCAGATCGTTAATGGTTTTGAAAAAAGTAAAGCAGTTAAAATCATTAAACAGTAGTAAATTCCCACTTAGTATTTTATGGGTTGAGCGGCACAGCAGAGGTTCAACCCGTTTTGGTCGCCTGACCAAAACCAAAGTCAGCCTTACATTTGAGTCATAGCCTTAAAAATTAATCTGAACTAAATCCTCTTAGAACTGTTAACTGCTCGTCCAAAAATTTAATTATGTCAGGCAGACTTACTTGGTTCTTTGTTAACCTAGCTGGCTTTTTAGCCATGATCTATGTAAATTATTTATCCATTAACCTTCCTTTGAATGGTTACACTCCACAAGATCTTTCAGAAAAATATGAAAACTTATTTGTTCCTGCCGGATTTACTTTTTCGATCTGGGGAATTATTTATACCATGATCATTATTTTTTTGGTCGGACAATTAGTTGCTGCCTTAAATAACAGCTCTTTATATGATAATGTAAAATCCTTCTTTCTTCAAACCTGTATTTTAAATTCATTTTGGTTAGTTGCCTGGCATTACGAATACATCACTTTATCATTATTAATAATGATATCTTTACTCTTAACCTTAATTCAATATTATTTGAAAAATGATTTTGGAACAGATCGTTATTCATTCCTTCAAAAAATACTCATTCATGCTCCATTTAGTTTATATCTCGGATGGATATCGGTGGCAACGATTGCCAATGTAACGACTTTTTTGGTTAATTCGGGATGGGATGGTGCACCGATTGGAGAAGCAAATATTACCGCTGTAATGATTATCACTGCCGCCCTTTTAGGTATGATCATGCAATTCAGAAGAGGTGATGTATTATATGGCTTGGTAATTATTTGGGCATTGTATGGCATTTATGCTAAACGAACAAGCGTTGATCTGAACCCCGACTTTATCATCATTTATGCTCTATTAGGCGGTATGGTTTGCGTTGCACTAACTATATTTTTCAATGTCTTAAAAAGGAGGCAGCTACTTGCATAAGTCATAAATTCTAAAAGCTTAAATTTGTAGATGCTAACTCTATAGCAGCCTACAAATTAATGATCATGAAAAAGTTATTGGTAGCCTTATTTATTCTTTTCTTCTATAATGTTTCTACTTTTTCACAAGAAAGTATTTTTGAAAATTTTGAAGGAGCGGAAAATATTGATACTTGGTTTGGTGATGATTGTGGATTAGATCTCGATTTCTCTAATCCATTCCAATCATCTATCAACACTTCAGAAGAAGTCCTCTTTTATCACGATCAGGGAGGACAATATGCTAATGTAAGGTTCGACATAGATGATAATTTTGATCTATCCGAGCAAGGTGTTTTTTCTTTAAAAATATACGTTCCTTCAAATGATTTAATTCCTGCTAATCAGGTTAAACAAGTTTCTCTCAAACTTCAGAATAATGAATTAGGTGCTCCATGGATAAGTCAAAGTGAAATTATCTTACCCATCGAAACAGATCAATGGTTAGAAGTTTTTTTCGATTTTAATAGCGATGATTATATCAATCTTGATCCCGGTTCTTTACCTCCTGCTGAACGAATTGATTTTAACAGAGTAGTAATTCAGGTAAATGGTGAAAACAATAATGATCAGCTTAAAGCTTATATCGATGACTTTAAATTTTATGGAACCTTACTTGAGAATACTGATGTAGAGAACCCTGTTAATACCGATAGTAGCCTCAATTACACTTTTGAAAACTTAGTATGGGCTGATGAATTTGAAACGGATGGTCCGATAGATATGAGCAAGTGGTTTCATCAAACACAATTTCCTATAGAAGGAACCTGGTTCAATGGAGAAATACAACACTATACAAATAGAATAGAAAATACTTATGTTGAAGATGGTATTTTGAACATAAAAGCTATTAAAGAAAACTATACCGATCAGGGATATACCAAAGCATACACTTCTGCTCGTCTCAACTCAAAGTTTGCTTTCACTTATGGAAAAGTAGAAATAAAAGCAAAGCTACCTTCTGGTGTTGGTACATGGCCTGCTATCTGGACCCTAGGGAAAAATATAATCGAAAATGGTGCATATTGGACTAATGAAGGATTTGGAAATATATATTGGCCAGCTTGTGGTGAAATTGATATAATGGAACATTGGGGAAGCAATCAGAACTTTGTTCAAAGTGCTATACATACTCCTTCAAGTCATGGTAATACAGAAAATAAAGGAGGACAAACCATTTCAACCGCTTCTGATGATTTCCATATTTATTCTTTAGAATGGACACCCGTTAAAATGGTGTTCAAGATTGACGGGAATGAACATTATGTTTATTATCCTGAATCAAAAGATGAAAACACATGGCCATTCGATAATGAACAGTATTTGTTACTCAACTTTGCTATACAAGGGAATATTGATCCTGCATTTACAGAAGATGCAATGGAAATTGACTACGTAAGGGTATATGAAGCTGAACCAATCAATACAAGCACTGACTTATCCGATAAAAAAACTATTCAACTCTACCCTAATCCTGTTAATGATAGCTTGAATATTGAGTTGCCTTCAAATTCTGATCAGATATTGAATATTACCATTTCAAGCCTTGATGGCAGAATCCTGAAAAGTTATAAAAGAAGTACGATCGATTCAACTATCCAAATCGGTGATTTAGCTGATCTTAGTTCCGGCATATATCTGGTGAGCTATATAATAGATGAACAAATTTATCGTTTTAAATTTGTAAAATAATAGACCTTATTACGAAAATTATTGTATTGTCAGTTCAACTCCGCTCACTGACCTCATAATTTCGGATACTGGGCGAAGTTGAAGCCTAATGTCAAAATATTATACTCTGTTTTCGTAATAAATTCTATTAACTACTCTTTTTTAAACTGGTATAAAATGAAAAATTTATTTTTATTATTATGCGCCACTCTATTGTTTTCATCAAGTTGTGATGATGATAATAATCTTGTTGACCTGCTTATTTACGATCAGGAAGGGATAAAGATTTTCGTAGAAGAAATTGAAGACACTCGTTGCCCTTCAGATGTAGTTTGTATTTGGGAAGGAGATGCAATTGTAACTATGTTGATGTTAGCCAATGGGCAGTCTCAGAACTTTGAATTACATACACATCCAAACGATGTTAATCAAATGAATGTTTTGGGGCATTTAGTTACTTTGGTCGAGCTTACACCCTATCCTGTTTCAACTGAGCCCTTGCCTGAATTAGCAGCGTATGAGGTAATGATTACTGTTGAGTAAAAAACTGTATTAATCACAGATGGTTGAATAAGAAAAACAATAAAATAATCAACCACACAATATCGACAAAGTGCCAATAATTTTCGAGTATTTTCAGTTTGTTTACTTCTGAATATTTTGAAAAATACAATAAAGAATTTACAGGTTCTTTGAAGGCTTTATTGAATCTAAAATACAAGATTATCAAAGGAATAATGCCACCTACAACGTGTAAGGCATGAATACCAGATATCAGATAAAGGTAAGAGCCGTCGGGCTTTCCGCCTATGACTATATTCTCCGAGATCAATTCTCCCCAGCCCAAAACCTGCGTAATGCAAAAGGCAATGCTCAAACCAATTGTATAAAGGAACATCTTACGCATTCTATCTCCATTATCTTCAAGGAATGCCTTGGGAATTTGATGAATGGTAAAGCTGCTGAATCCTAACAAAACGGCACTTACCAAAAAAAGCTTTGGGAAACTCAGTAAAGTCCAGGTCCAATCAGGCTTCGAGTACATATATGCAAACATGAAGGTCAGAAACAACATAGTTGAACTACCTAAACCGAAAAACAAAGCCGTTCGTCCTAACTTTCCCTGAAAAGGATTGGCTTGTTTATTATTTTCTATTGACTCTGTATATGGATTGTATTTTGCCAAGTTTTACTGTTTGTTAAGCCTTATACAATTTATGTTCCCAACAAATTAAACCATAAATTGTATTAATTATAAATGTTATTTTGAGTAGATTTGTTTATAACAATAAGCATAAAGTTCCGAAGAAAAATAATAAAATGAAGTAATGAAAGGCTGCAACAGTATTTTTCGATTCAAGCTTCAGCAAATAATATATACTAAGAAATACTGCTGAAATAAGCCACCAGGCAATAAAGTTCTGAATTGGAATATACCCATTCTCCCATGACCAGAAATTCAGGGCAATTGCAACTGGCTCAATGAAATGATCAAGAAATACCAATAAACTAGCACCCAATAAAACTTTGATCCACTTTGCAAATGAAAGAAATGCCATTAATGAAGTAACGCTTAAGGTGCACAATAGCCAAACTACTCCGATCATTACAGGTGTATTCATCAACTTCCAGCCCAATACGCTACCATAATGATAGTTTCCGAAGATCAATCCGGTTTGAACACCTAAAATTTCAACTAATAAACCAAGTGAGAAAATCAATACACAAAAAAGATAAAATTTTCCGTTTTTCTTTTCTTGAGTAAACAGAATAATAAATGTGGAAATGAGAAGATTGATCGGTGTAAGCTTGGCAAATAGTTGCTGCCATTCAGGATTTAAGAAACCCCAAATTCCTACTAAATTCAAAATAAATAATATAATAATAAAAACTCTTGCCATCATAGCCGGCAAGCTAACAGTAGCTTATTAAAAATTGTTTAAATTATATATGAAAACTATACCGCTATACATTAAGTACAATTTGTGCAGTAGGAACGAGGCAATGCCTCGTTCCTAACTCTATTTTTCAACCAAATAAACGGCTTTTAAAGACAAATGTAAGTGATGTGATAAAAATTACACAACAAACTTGCTGGTCAGGCGACACAGCAAGGGTACTCCCCCACACTATTCATCAGACTTTATATCCAGACCTAGTGCTCTTGCTCTTTGCTTAGATTGTTTACGTGCCAATTTACGCATATCATCAATGCCATCTGTTTCGTCAACGATTTCTAGTCCTAATAAGGTTTCAATTACATCTTCTTGTGTAACAATTCCTTCAAAACCACCGAATTCATTTTTCGTTACCTGAGCAATATGTTCTCTTTTGTTCAAGAATTGCTCGAACATATTCGGTATAGGTGTTTCATCATCAACGGTAGTAATATTTCTTTTTATGCTAGAAAGTGGTGCATCTGCCTTATTATCGATGATCGACTTTAAAATATCATCTTTCATTACATAACCCGTAATATTATCAATATCTCCGTCGTAAATCGGGATTCGAGAAAAACGCAAATTAGGATACAAATCGTAAAACTCCTGAGTAGTGGTATTTTGCTCAGCAGCAATAACAACAGTTCGAGGTGTCATTACATCTTCAACTAATATTTCTTCGTAGTTCAAAAGGTTGTTTATGATCTTCGATTCTGCTTTTTTAAGCTCTCCGGTTTTAGCACCTTCCTCAACCATCGCTACAAATTCTGTTTTGCTGAATACACTTTTGCCATGCCCTTCTTCAGCACCGATCAAGCGCGTTAGTAATTGCAGCACAAACATAATTCCGGTGTACTTTAGAATTTTCACCATTATATCCAAAACACGTGTTGAAAATCCAGCTAAACTTTTCCAATAGTTTGCACCTATTGTTTTTGGTATAATCTCAGAAGCGATCAGAATCAATAAGGTCATTACACCCGAAACAACACCGATCATTGGAATACCAAATATCTTTTGTTCAGCATTAAAAACGTTTTCAGCTTCAGCACCAACTCCAATTGCACCAACTGTATGTGCAATGGTATTTAATGTAAGAATTGCAATAAGCGGCTGGTCAATATCATCTTTTAATTTTTTGAGTGTTTTGGCGTAGCCAGCACCCTCATTCAATTTCGCATTCAGAAATGAAGGAGTAATACTCAACAATACCGCTTCGAGTATTGAACATAGGAAAGAAAAGAAAATAGATAAAACTAAATATAGTAACAATAAAGTCATGATGTGTTTTTGACTACTGCAAAGTTACAAAGTCAGCAATTAAACGTGGTATTTTTTTGACTTATACAATTTGAAAAATATTTAAACTGTATATATTTCGATCTATAAAGATCCTTTTCTAAAGGTTCAGCACGATTTAAAACCACTGAAACACAGGTAATTAAACAGAAATTGGCACCAATAATTCATGCCTGTATTTTTGTTGCGCGAGCATACTTTTGTAATGTTTATCCAATAAATAATAGATCGCAGCTTCATGTAATCGCTGTTCAACACTGAATAATCTGTTAAGGCCCTCATCCGATAAAATTCATTATAAATGTGAAAAAATGTAAATCTGCACACTAAAAGCATATTGAAACTTATCTTTGTTTCAAACTCATCAACCATGTCATTAAAAAAACACCCCATTCTTTTATTATTGCTACCATTTATTATTGGCATTTATTCTGTTTTGAATCTTAGTTTAGTTTATCAAACAGCTTATTTACTACTTTTTGGTATTTGCTTTGGCTGCTCGATATTCCTTTATTGGATAAATAAGAAAAAATACAAGGTTCAATCTGAATTTTCCTTTACAATACTGGTTATTATCGACATATTTCTGTTCGGCTTATGCTATTGCAGTACTCAATGGGATCATACTTCCGAAAATCATTTTTCAAAGATCAATGCAGAACATTTACTTGTAACTATAATTAGTAATCCTATAGAAAAAAAGAATTCTATTCAGGCTATGATTCAGGCAAAAGCAGCATTTGATTTTGAAGATGAAATGCTTGATGCAAGCGGTAATGCCATTGTATATCTCGAAAAGGAATTAAGTCAACTTCAATATGGCGATCAATTAATTATTCCTAATAAATTAAAGGAAATTCCTCCACCAATGAATCCTTATGAATTTGACTATAAAGCATATTTAGCAAACAAGAACCTTTATTATCAAGCATATTTCAAATTAAATAATATTACACAAATAGACAACAATGACTTAAATCTCAAACAAATAGTTTTTAGAAAAACGTATCAATTCAGAGCCTTTATTTCTTATAAAATTCAATCTTATTTCAAAGATCAATCAAATATTGCAGTTGCTTCAGCTTTACTATTAGGCGATAAACAATTTGTAGATAAAGATCTTAGATCAACCTATCAGGATACAGGCGCAATGCACATCTTAGCTGTTTCTGGATTACATGTTGGAATAATTGCGCTATTACTTCAAAATATACTGAATTTTTTAAATTTTCTAAAGTATAGAAAAGTCATAAAGTCGGTTTCTATAATTACAATACTTTGGCTTTTTGCGGCTCTAACAGGTCTTACTCCTTCTGTAACAAGAGCAGCAACTATGTTCAGTATTATTATTATAGGAAACTTACTTTCGAGGAATAATAATATATACAATTCTATAGCCGCTTCGGCTTTTATTCTACTTTTATACAATCCATTTTGGTTGTTGGATATTGGCTTTCAACTATCTTATATGGCACTGTTGGGAATCGTGTATTTATATCCTAAACTCCGAGATCTATACAAACCACAAAATAAATTGATCAGTAAAATATGGGATATAAATTTAGTGGCAATAGCCGCTCAGGTTTTTACACTTCCAATCTGTCTTTATAACTTCCAGCAATTTCCGCTAATATTCTTTATATCCAACCCATTGGCAATAGTTGGAGCAAGCTTTATTTTATACTTAGGAATATCTTTCATTTTTCTTGTGACCATAAGTGAGTATTTCACTTTTATGGCATACTTGGTGGAATGGAATGCTTATTTTCTCGAACTAATTATACAGCTATTAAATTTTTGTTTGAATTATTTACAACAATTACCTTTCAGCACACTCAAAGGATTGGTATTCAACGATATTCAATATTACTTACTCTTATTCTGTATAATTAGCATGATCGTTTCAATCAGAAATACTATTGCTTTAAAAATAAGGTATTTGTTACTAACATTTTTGTGCTCAAGTTTTCTTTTTAGTTCTTACCAATTAAAGCAAGAAATAGAATTAGTTGTTTTTAATTACGCTGGTGAATCTTTGATAGGCATGCGGGAAGGTCATCAACAAGTCTTAGTTTCCTCTTCTTCTAACAAGGAAGAAATTAACTTAAAGACAAATAGTTATGATAAAAAAAAGCATATTGAAAACAAAGAATATTATCAAATTTCAGATAGTATAAATTCAGAAAACCTATCCATTTTAAATGGAATGGTTTCATTCAATGGTAGAACTATTCTGATAGTGGATAAAGAAAATAAAGCAGAAATTCAACAATGGAAAGCAGAAGTTGACTATATCATTATTCGCAATAATCCTTATTTGAAAGTTGAAGAATTGTACAAGCAATTATCACCTCAAAAATTAATATTCGATAGTTCAAATTCAGCAAAAACAACTCGGTATTGGTTAGCTGAATGTGAACAAAACGATCTTCCTTGTCATTTCATCTCCAATGATGGGGCATTTACCCTAATTTTGAACGATTAAACTTGAGTCATATTCATTCATCTCAAATTGACAAAAAATTAAAATGAACAAAGCGATCAAGCCACTAGTAATTCTTTTCATCACAGTTTTCAGTTTTATTATTGGGTCTGGATTTATCCCTAACTCAGCTACTAATAATATTAAAATAGCTTTATTAAAATATAGTGGTGGCGGAGATTGGTATGCAAATCCTACTGCATTACCCAATTTAATTTCATTTTGTAATAAGGAATTAGGAACGAATTTACATCCTGATTATGAAACGGTTGAACCGGGAAGTGTTGAAATTTTCAGCTACCCTTTTGTTCACATGACCGGGCATGGTAATGTTGTTTTTTCTGATGAAGAAGCAAGAAATATGCGCTTATACCTCGAAGCAGGTGGTTTTCTTCACATCGATGATAATTATGGAATGGATCCTTATGTACGCGCCGCAATGAAGCAAATTTTCCCTGAGTATGAATTAAAGGAATTACCTTATTCTCATAAAGTTTATGACCAGAAATTCAAATTCAATAATGGGCTTCCTAAGATCCATGAGCATGATGGAAAACCTGCACAAGGCTTTGGTATTATTCACGAAGGAAGGTTGTGTGTTTTCTATTCTTACGAAACTGACCTTGGCGACGGCTGGGAAGATCAGGAAGTACACAATGACACTCCTGAAATGAGAAGGAAATCACTTCAAATGGGAGCGAATTTAGTTCAGTATGCTTTTGGAAGGTAAGTGTATGTTTAAATTTCATTGAAGGCAGTGATACATAAGTAAAGACTGAAATGCCATATCGAACACCAATATCGCATTTTGACAGTAAAAAAATGCTGGTCAGGAGACACAGCAGAGGTTCAACACGTTTTGGTCTGGGACATACAGTCGGCTGACCAAAACAAAGTCAGTCCTACATTTGAGAAGCTGCCTAATTGAATTAGGTTTCTAAAAAACGGTCAATAATAAAGCGATTGTTTTCTACATCAGACAAAGTCCCAAATAATAATCCATTTTGATCATTTAAACGGTTATTACAAAAGGCATCAGCAATTTTACTATCACTGAATTTTAATAATTGTGCAGCCTGAAAAGCAAGCGCTAATTTTTGTGCGAATAAACGTAAATGAGCAACGGAAGCAATCGAAGCTTTTAAGTTCGTTTTAAGGTCTTTTATATACGTATCAAATTGCATATTAATTCCACTTGCTGTATTTAATTCATTTATAAATGCCTCCAAGACTTCTGGTTCTTTTCCTATCGCTCTTAAAATATCCAGACATTGTACGTTACCACTTCCTTCCCAGATAGCATTAACCGGAGCTTCCCGATAAAGTCGAGGCAATATACTTTGTTCTATATATCCATTCCCACCTAAGCATTCCATCGCCTCAACGATTAAGCCCGATGCACGTTTAGTGATCCAATATTTTCCGATCGGTAATAACAAACGAAGCAATAAAGTGTCTTCTTTTGTTTCAGATTCAAAACAAAGTGCCGCTCTTAAAGTCATTGCCATTGCTGCTTCAGTTTCTAAACATAAATCAGCTACAACGTTTTGCATTAAATCCTGCTCTACCAATAAATGACCGAATACTTTTCTTTGTCGAACATGATGAACCGCTTCTGAAACTGCTCTTCTCATCAAAGCAGATGAACCGATCATACAATCATAACGCGTCATCGCAACCATATCTATGATCGTTGCTACACCTCTACCCTCCTCTCCGATCAACCAGGCAAAAGCATCATGAAATTCAATTTCACTTGAAGCATTTGAACGATTCCCTAATTTCTCTTTCAGTCTTTGAATGGCAAAATCATTTTTCGTTCCATCAGGCTTCCATCTTGGAAATAAAAAACACGACAGACCATTATCAGTTTGAGCCAGTGTGAGAAAAGCATCACACATCGGAGCCGAACAAAACCATTTATGTCCATTTAGTAAATAGGCATTCCCCTTACCTCTTTCATTTATAGGAACGGCTTTGGTTGTATTGGCTCTAACATCGGTTCCTCCTTGCTTTTCTGTCATTGCCATTCCAATTGTTAAGCCTTTCTTTTTAAAATAAGGCTTATTACTACCATCATAAATTTTACTAAGTATTTTCGGAATCCATTCGTCTGCTTTAGCAAAGTGTTTTTGTAAAGCAGGAACAGCTGCAAAGGTCATAGTTAAAGGGCAACCAGTACCCGATTCATTTTGTGAATGTAAATAACTTAAAACCATACGCGTTAAATGCCTGCCTTTTCTATTGCTCAACCAAGGCAAAGCATGTGTTTGATAGTTTATCCCCAATTTCATTATATCGTGGTATGCTGGATGGAATTCAATTTCATCTATTCTTTGACCAAATCTATTGTGTGAATGAAAAACGGGGTGATGGTCATTTGCCTGAAAACCTTTTTTAATCCATTTAGGACTAGAAAGTATTCCTCCATATTCTAATAACAATGCTTTATCGAATGGTAATTCAGTTGCTTTCAATAATTCGTTCAATGGCTGATCGCTTGCAAACAAGTTAATATTCTCAAATGCAGTCGATTGGTTGAAGACTTCGTGTGTTTTCATTTTGTAAAGATAATTCTACAAAATTTATTCTTCTAAAAGCTTTATTTCTTACATACAATCCCAATTCCTCCAATATTTCCATTGGAAAGAATTCGATGAACAGTTCCAAAGAATAGTAAACGTTTATCGAACAGGCGCTGTTGTAAGTAATTTCTGTATTGCGTTTGTGTGGTTTTCAATTGTTCATACTGAATTTCGGACTGTTCCTGCCAATCTCCACTTAGATCGACCAATTGAAACTCTTTAAAACCAGCCTCTTCAAGATCTGAAAGGTATTGCTCTTTACTTGTTATAGAATTGATTCCTAAGATATTTTTCAAGACATTTTCTTCTTCACTATTAGGTTGTTTCAATGCGACAATATCTTCGATGATCATTGTGCTTCCCTGCTTCAACAAGTTTGCACATTTTGTAAGAGCTGCTTTTCTGTCATGAACGTGCATAAATAGCATAAGGCAAAGCATTGCATCGAACTGATTATCTTTTTCTAAACTTAAAAAATCAGCATTTACATGGTCTATTTTATCTTGAAGTCCTGTTCTGAGTGTTAGTTCCTCTGCAAAACTATTTAGTTGAGTTTGTAGTTCAACGGCAGTAATTCTGCAATTACATAAATGTGCCAAAAGTCTGCTTATATTCCCCGTTCCACTTCCAATATCTGCTACATGATGTGTTTCATTCAGTTGTAATCTTTGGGCAAAATCTGTTATATCCTTTTCTCTTTGATGTTGTATAAGGTTTTCAAACTCTTGTAATTCAGTAAGGGCAATATTTCCAACAGACTTACCACCTGACTTAAGTGCTTTCTGCAAACTCTTCACACGCCAATCGTACATAACTTCTGACAAAGGTTGCTCAGTTAGTGTACAAAAGTCCGCAACATATTCATTTATGGGCAATTTTTCATCGATTCGTTCTAAACTCAATAAGGTATCCTGTGCCAATTCTATAGCATTCAGATCAACACTCGGACGACACCACCATTGAGTTTGGCTATACCATTCTCTTACTTTTTCTTTGTCGAGCTTATAAAATTCACTTATAAATCCAAGAGTATTTTCCTCATCATAAAGGTGCAATGCTTGACGAACCGTTTTCATCACCAACTTAAGTTCATTCGCATATTCAGCAATGATCTCATTTCTTGCCAGCATTATAAAACATGGCCAGGGAGTAGGGCATTCTCCTATTCTTTTGAATTCACCATTATCACAATAAGGCATCGTGGTATATTTTTCCCAAAGGAAACCTATTTCCTTATTTTCAGCTAAAGCTTTCCTTGCTCCTTCCAAATTACCAATTATCTCAAAGTTGATCTTCGATATATCCCAATTGTTTTGCTGAGCAAGTACAAAAGACATCAAATGCGAACCAGAACGAAGTCGGCTGATGGCGAATGTTCCATTTTCTAAATCTTCAATTTGCTCAAAAGGGCTTTCAGAATTCACATGAACGCCCCAATTCAAGGATGAAGAAACATAAGTTCCTATTATTTTGGCATCTAAACCTTTGGCAATTCCATTAATTCCACCTTCTGTTAAAACAATGGCTACATCCAATTTTTTTTCCTCCAGATTTTTCAGCATTGCTCCTGTGCCGCCGGGTTGATCGTGCCAAGAAAAACTTAAATCGTGCTCTGCTAATAATTTGTGTTGCAATACCAAATGCCAGGGATAATTGAAATGTTCTGGTACGCCGCCAATATTTAAAGTTACCGAAGTGTTCATATCAAAAATTAAGTGATGAAATTAAATAGGCATTCTCCTACTTCATCATTAACAAACAAATATCATAGCAATACATAACACAAGCAATGATAAACTTGTTTTTGTTTTCAGAAAAGATTTAATTTGATGTTGATGTAATTTTTATGAAAAAGAAAATGCTTTTGACAATTGCAGGCTTCGATCCAAGCTCCGGTGCTGGATTAACAAGAGATCTTTTGGTTTTTGATCACTATGGATTAGAAGGTTTGAGTGTTTGTACCGCCATAACTGTTCAGAATGAAATAGACTTTAAATCAGTAGAATGGGTTTCAGAAGCATTGATCATTCAACAAGTGAATATTTTATTTGACCTGTATGAAATAGAGTATGTCAAAATAGGCTTGATCGAGAATATGGATGTTTTGCAAACCATAATTGAACAGCTTCGAAGTTTAAATAAAGAAATTAAAATTATCTGGGACCCGATACTAAGCGCAAGTGCAGGCTTCAATTTTCATGATGATCTGAAATTATCGAGCAGTTTTATAGATCAGTTTTATTTAGTAACTCCAAATCTCGAAGAAGCAATTAATCTACAAATCATTGATTCAGATAAAAATGTACTTATTAAACCTCAACATGCACATATTTTAATTAAGACTTTTCACGAAAACAAATCGCAAGTTGAGGATCTTTTAATAGGTATAGATCAAGAAAAAGTATTCAGTATAAATAAAATAAAAGGAGCTTCTATTCATGGATCAGGATGTAGAATTTCATCTGCTATTCTGGCAAATTTATTTCTGAATAGTACTTTAGATAAGTCGATAAAAGAAGGCAAAAATTATCTTTCAAAAAAAATTTCAAAAAAAATATAACTTTTTGTAACCTTTTGAGAAACCCTTACGTAAGATAGGTCAAGTAGTATTTAGAGTAGTGTTTTTCATAATGATTAACCCCATGTTTTTAAAAAAACATGGGGTTTCATTGCTTTTAGGGCTTACTTATCCAATAATTTGAAACCATCTTAGCACACCAATTACTGTGAATAGAATCCAGCATGGAATAATAAAAATCCCTATTTCGATTTTCATAATGAAACACAAAAAGCAATTCCAAATTCCTGTTATCAAAGCATTAATTCTTTCGATGTAAGCTATATCAGCAAACTCAAAAATTCCATTCAAAATAAATAAAAGTGGAACAGGAAACGCTGCCAAAACAAAGATGATAATTCCACCGAAAAAAGGAATTTCAAATACTTCATTTAGTTTCTCGTAATTCGATTTTAGCGATATGATCATTTTTTCTATATTAGTTATGAACTATATTCTGGCAAGTATAGGAGTTTAAAACTCCATAGTTCTTCAAAGTTGAAATTAGCCAGTAATCAATTCAAAATCGTTGATCATTCTATAATTAAAAAGCATTTCATTCTTCAAATTTGACTTTCTCTCCATCAAATTAATCATTTAATTCCCCGAATATAGAATTGCTTAATGTTTAGAACTTTGAGGCTTTAATTTTGGAGTTGAATATCGAATTATAAATCTATTCTCGAATGAAAAAGTTACTTCTTTTACTTATAATCAGACAATGCCTTTTATTCATCTCTGAATGTTTTGCTCAGGAAATAATACCATACCGTTCCGGAGAAAAATGGGGATATGCAAAAGATAATGGTCAATTAATTGTTCCTGCTGAATTAGAGGAAGCCAATCCTATTAACAATGGAACCGCTTCATTCATAAAAAATGGAAAAGAAGGTATCATCAATGCAAAGGGAAAGATCATTATTGAAGCAAATGAGTTTGCAAGATTGGAAAAAAATGAGCGATTGAATATCTATATTGTTCAAAATGAATTAAGGCAAACGGGTATTATTGATATAGAAGGAAAAAACCTTGTCCCGGTTGGTAAATATGAATATATAAGATCATTCAATAAGTTTGGCTTAGCGGAGATTAAAGATGGTGATGAAGAAGGAGTAATAGATCATTCAGGTAATGAAATTATTTCTTTGGGAGAATACGATGATTTTAAAATAACAGACGAATATATTCTTGTAAAAAAGAAAGATAATTATGGTTTATTGGATAAAAATGGAGCTGAAATAATACCTATAAAATATGGTTATATTTCGGTTTTAGATGATAGTTATTTCAAGTTGACCAAAGATGGGAAAAATGGAATTTTCTTGAATGGTGAAACAATCATTCCTTTAAAATATGACAAGCTAAATTATGCTAAAGAAGATCTATTTTCTTTTGAATTAGAAGATAATGAAGGTTATTTGAATAATAAAGGGAAAGTCATTATTGACAAACTTTCCAACACTCCTTACTTCAAAGATGGTTTTGCGAAAGTGAAAAAAGATGGTAAAAATGGTGTTATCAATTCACAAGGTAAAGTCATTATTCCATTTGGAAAATATGACGCGATCAAAGATGTAAAAGCTGAAGTTTTTGAAGTTAAAAAAGATGGGAAAGTTGGTATAGTTGATATAAATGGTAAAGAAGTAATTCCGCCTAATAAATATCAGAAAATTGGCGATTTTACCGGAGGTTTTGCCATAGTTTATAATGATAAATTCGGAATGGTTGATACAGAAGGAAAAGAGATTGTTCCATGTAAATACGAAGCCATCGAAAAGATCAGAGATGAAGGCCACTTAGGGAGTTTAACCGTTCAGGATAGCACTTATGTTCCTTCAGATGTAGTGGTTGCTGCTTTCTATGAAAATGAAAAATTCGGTTTATTGAATAATAGGGGTAATGTAATTTTACCTGCCGAATATGACCGATTCAATGCTGCTTTTGCACAAGGTAATTTGGTTGTAATGAAACATTATCCGGCACACAGTAAATATATGTATGGTTTTTTCGATGTTATAAATGAGCAGCCACTAACTCCAGTAAAATATAAACGTGTTGAATCTTTTAACACCTATAAATATGATTTCCCTTTGGTTTATCTGAAAGATGATGAGGCAAGTTTTCTAAGTCCAGATGGAAAAGAGTTGATTAACCCAACGGATCTATACACTGATTTAGAAATCGTAAACGACGAACTAATTTTATTGAAGGGAAGACAAGTTCATACTGTAATTAACTGGAAAACGGGTGCAACGGTCATTGATCCTTATGAATACAAAAGCATAGTCTTATCAGACAACAAGAAAACATTTTGTGTAAATAAGCAAATCGAAACCCAACATAGTTCTATGCCTAAATATGGATTTGTTGATCTTAATGGAAAAGCTGTAACAGAAGTTAAGTACGATAAAATTTATGGTTATCACCTTAAAGATTTTGTCAGAAACGGTATTATCAAAGTTCGTGTTGATGGCAAAGATGGCTATATTGATTTGAAAGGTAAAGAGTTTTTTGACTAAGTAACCTAAGTTGCGATAGATTTCAACTGTCAACAGTACAATAGTCCACTGTCCACAAAAAACATTATAATCGTGAAGCGTAAGGTTTTGTGGTCTGTGGTCTGTTAAACAGTCGTCTATGTACAAAAATGTCATTATACATCGCAACTTGAATTAAGTAAAATTAAATATCTCCCTCACTCATTTTTTTAATAAATACTACTAATTATGAAATATCTTATTCCTATAATTCTACTTTTACTGAACGTAGGTCTTTCTGCCCAACAAAATTGGAGTAAAAGTGATGCAAACTACGTTATCGATTATCAAAACCGAGTAACAAGTTATCTTAATAAACACTCTGATGATATTCAATATTTCGATGAGCGTGTTTTGAATGAAGCATACAAGAAATACATAGAAAACAAATTGAATACTTATATTCAAAGTAGAATTTTCACCTACGATAACAAAAGTCATACTTTTGATAAACAGATATTTAGTCCTCCTGCGCAGTTCAATCAAAATGACCGGAATTTTTACACGCTTCAAGTCAATAAACTCGATAGTGTTTTGTTTGCTTTTTCAACTATTGCCAATGAGTACTTTTATTACGAAAAAGAAAGAAAATTTGAAACGGACAATGGTGAAAAGGGAAAAACATATACGCAAAACCTGATTCATTTAAGCAAGCGATTTTATACATTAAGAAAAACTATTTTTCAAAAATTTGATGAGGTAGAAGATCAATTATTTGAAATCTCGATAGAAGGTAGTCCAAAGGCTAAATATCTAATTCCAATGAATAATTGCCTGAAAAAAGCGCGAAACTTGAGTGATCTATTGTATGATGTAGAAAACTACAACATGAACAAAGATCAAATTAATGCTATTAAAACAGATTTAGTAAATAAGTATTTAGCTTTTGATGAAAAAAGAGATTATTATAAGACGCATTTAGCCCACGAATACGCTGACTTTGAACGCTTTTATATACGCACCAACAAGTTTTGCGAAAATGCTGATGAATTCATTGCTAAATTAATTGAGAATCCATATTTGCTAGAAGAATATGATTATGAGAGTATTAGCAGACATTATAATTATATGGTTGAGAATTATAATTACTTTATTAATTAAGCTGTAATCTTTTAATCGCTTATAAAATTCCCTATGATATGAAGTTAACTAGAGCATAAGGCTAAATGTAAAGGTTATAGATTCTGGTAAACACCAGAATGACAAGAGCATATTGTTTTGCCAAGATTGATACGTTTGGTCTTTACACGATACTATTTCAAATAGGATTCATTATCAAAAAACATCATTCCTCTAGTCATTTTGGCGTATGCCGAAATCTTCAAACTGTACAATTAGTCTTAGGCTTATCAATATTTTATTAGGCATAAGTAGTAAAGCACGTAGTATTAAGGCTAAATGTAAAGGTTATAGATTCTGGTAAACACCAGAATGACAAGAGCATATTGTTTTGCCAAGATTGATACGTTTGGTCTTTACACGATACTATTTCAAATAGGATTCATTATCAAAAAACATCATTCCTCTAGTCATTTTGGCGTATGCCGAAATCTTCAAACTGTACAATTAGTCTTAGGCTTATCAATATTTTATTAGGCATAAGTAGTAAAGCACGTAGTATTAAGGCTAAATGTAAAGGTTATAGATTCTGGTAAACACCAGAATGACAAGAGCATATTGTTTTGCCAAGATTGATACGTTTGGTCTTTACACGATACTATTTCAAATAGGATTCATTATCAAAAAACATCATTCCTCTAGTCATTTTGGCGTATGCCGAAATCTTCAAACTGTACAATTAGTCTTAGGCTTATCAATATTTTATTAGGCATAAGTAGTAAAGCACATAGTATTAAGACTAAATGTAAGGGTTATAGATTCTGGTAAACACCAGAATGACAAAAGCATATTTTTTTGCCAAGATTGATATGTTTGCTCTTTACACGATACTATTTCAAATGGGGTTCATTTTCAAAAAACATCATTCCTCTAGTCATTTTGGATTAACTAACTTCTAAACGCGAATGTCCTTTTGCAAGAAGCTTACTGATATATTGTTATTGTTGGGGGCAAAAGAGACATTGCGTTGGGAGAACTGTACAATTTGTCTTAGGCTTATCAATATTTTATTAGGCATAAGTAGTAAAGCACGTAGTATTAAGGCTAAATGTAAAGGTTATAGATTCTGGTAAACACCAGAATGACAAGAGCATATTGTTTTGCCAAGATTGATACGTTTGGTCTTTACACGATACTATTTCAAATAGGATTCATTATCAAAAAACATCATTCCTCTAGTCATTTTGGCGTATGCCGAAATCTTCAAACTGTACAATTAGTCTTAGGCTTATCAATATTTTATTAGGCATAAGTAGTAAAGCACGTAGTATTAAGGCTAAATGTAAAGGTTATAGATTCTGGTAAACACCAGAATGACAAGAGCAT
>JAHDFD010000002.1:160619-261024 GCA_020628375.1 Chitinophagales bacterium
CATTTTGGCGTATGCCGAAATCTTCAAACTGTACAATTAGTCTTAGGCTTATCAACCTTATAACGAGCCGCTAAATTTCTCACTATGTTTCAATGTTTCCTCTAAAGCATTTTTAAACGCATTCAACGTCATACTACCAAGTTTTTCCTCTTTGAAAAACACCATTATTTCATGCTCATTCTTTCTCAACTGAAGTCTTCCTTTGAATAATTCGGCTTCCGTTTTTGCTATAAAATCTTCAAGTATATTCAAATTCTCTTTACGGCAAGCCAATTCTTTTTCTGAATTCAGAATTATTAGCCGAAGTCTTTTGGAACTCAGTGCTTCAAAAGTCAGTATGTGATTGTTCCTAAGATTGATAAAACAGTTATACATGATTCAAAAATAAATCTTTTACAACGTCTTCAAATACTCGATCAATGCCCCACGATCTTCATCATTCAAATGATCGCCGAAGGTATGCCCACCATTACCATATCTATGTATGAGAATATAGAACATATTTTAGTAGCAAAATATTTCGAGAATATGTCCGTTAACTACACTGGCTATTCTTTAATAAATACAAGACTATAGAATATTAACTTACTTTGCTAAACGAAATTAATAAAATCTATTAAAAATTTATGGTTTATTCAAAGTTATTCCTCATCATTATTAGTTGTTTTTCTTTGTTCACAAGTTGCTCTGATGACAATACATTGGAAATGAATGAGATAGACGGATTCAGTCTTTTAGAAAAAATTAATGGTCATTGGATTGGCTCGAATGAAACCGTTTTTGGTAATTATGATTGGTTTTGTTTCGATTTCCGTCCTATCTCTCCTTCACATACGCATTCGATTTATGAAGGTGCGACAAAATCCAATATTATCAGTTCGCTTTTCCTCGCAGAATTAGATGGGGAATTGAAAGTAATGGCACGTAATGGCGGTTGGCTGGGCAATCAGTATAGAGCTACTTATTTTGTTTTAGACGAATACACTGAAAACGATCAATCTCAAAGCTATCGTTTGGTCGATGCTGTTGGAGGTGTAAATCGGGCATATATGACTTTTCGATTTGAAAACGGGCAATTATTTTTTGATGCCTATAAAGATAACAGTGGCATGTTGGATGCACCGATAAAACACATGTCTTTTGTCGGAACAAACAGAAATCCGGATTTTTCACAAAAGGCGATCAATGAATTTAATTTCCCACAAGCAATAGCAGAAGTTGATTTCACTGGTGCTTTTGATGAACTTATCGATCCCGACTCAGCTTTATTTCTTGAAGAAAGCCTTGATCCATTCCCAAGATCGGAACATCAATATTTAAGTGAACTGAACATTCAGATAAACAGAAATACAATAACAAACAATCAACCTTTACTCTATTATCTATCTAAAGAACCAATATTATCAGAAAATGGAGTTATTGATTTCGACAACTTAGACAATCGATTAATCAGAACTATTGATATTCAGGCTAATGAAAATGAGTATAGTACAACTTACTTGCATCCCGACACTTACTACATAACCTTGTTCTTAGATTCAGATGGAAACTTTTATCCTTCAAGTGGTGATGCCTATGGCATTAGTGAAGCGGTAATTGTTGAGCCTGAGCAGCTTATTTCTACTAATGTCATTATTGATAATATTGTTCCATAATTACTGATAAAACATATTATTCTATAACTGACTTATGAATTGTATTAGTATTTTTTTCTATTCTTATATACCTTTTATTCTTCTAAGTAAACTTTTATAGTTTTTTACAGGTCCTCTTTGTTTTCCATTATATTGAATCTTTATTTTATCTTCAATAAATTCATATTCATTCAAGTGTAGAGGGTATACGAATTCTGGTTTACCAAAATAATTAATTGGTCCATATTTAACAGCAAAAATTTCAATATCTCCTTTTTCCCCTTTCCTAATTAACGGAAATCCTTGAGTATAATCAAGATAATATTTAACCAATTTATTATCACTGATTTTTGCAAGCACTTCATTATAACTTTCTTCAAAATGGAATTCTATTTTTTCTCTTTTATCTAGTAAACTGTACGTTCCAAAAAAAAATCCTTTTTCTGATTTGATTATACCATGCCACAAGACTGAGTTCAGTGGAGTTGGAGAAACCATTATTTTTTGATATTCAATATTTTGTTTTTTTAATTCTCCAATAAATTTGTTGATTGCGATTCCCTTTGAAATAAAAGTCCAACAAATAAATATGAATGAAATTGATAAAGTCCAACTAAGAATTTTTTGCCTTACTTCACCTTGTTGTTTCTTAATTAATAATAACATTACCCCAATCAATAAAATGGAGGTGAATGTAGGCTCAAAAACATGAATATTATTCATTGAAAATAAATGACCATTAAAAGGGCTTAATAATTTTGTTCCATAAGTTGTACACCAATCCAAAATTGAATGGGTCATTATTGCTAAAAAGAAAGCTAAATTCCAACTAAATCTTGATTGTTTTTGTTTATAAAGTCTATGTAATATTTCTCCAAAAAACAAACTAACGATAATAGCAAATCCAATCGAATGTGAAATGCTTCTATGAACTGTTAAAAAGGCAATTTCATTAAAAAATGGAGAGAGCAATATATCTAAATCTGGAATTGTTCCAGCTATTGCGCCAATCAACAAAGATTTTTTTCCAATCTCCTTATCTTTTACAAGAGCAAAAGTTGCAGCACCCAATAATCCTTGTGTTAATGAATCCATTTTTATATTGAGCTTAAAAAATGCCCCGAAATACGAGGCATTATAAATGTTATTTCACTGATAAGTTTATTTTACCGGCATCGGAACAAATTTGATAATCAATCCAATTATCAATCCTGTAATTGCACCAACAATAGTGTGATCCATAACAAGCATGTTTGTTGCTAAAGCAGAAAGTGCAAATACTAAAGCACCAACACCTGCTCCTACAGCTACAATACCAAAACTTGCCACTTTAGTGCTAACAAAACCTATTAAAGCTCCTAATAAGCCACCTGAGATCAATAAATCCCAGCCACCACCTAGCAAAAATTTTTGTCCTATTCCGAACAAGATTCCTGCAATTATTCCAATTAGTATTCTTTTATCCATTTTTTAATTTTATTTATTCAATATTTAATCATTGCGTCTTCCTCTACCGCGCCCTTTGCCTTTTCCTTTACCACCTTTTAGCTTACCAGACTTTTTAAACTTTTCTAAAGTTCTTTTATGTCTTTCTTCCATTCTTTTTTCAATTCTCTTATGCCTTTCCTTCGTTCGTTCTTCAATTCTTTTGAATTTCTCTTTCAAACGTTCATACCCCTCCTTCCTTCTTTCTTTTCTTCGCTCTTTCTGATAATCATCGTCATCATATTCATCGCCCAGATCATCATAATCATCATCGTCTAAGATATCTTCAAAATCCTCATCGTCGTAATAACGTGTGTCTTCCTCCTCATCGAAATCTTCTTCCTCTCGATCACGTCCTCTTTCTCTCCTGCGATTACTTTCTTTTCTTTCAGACTTTTCCTCATCTTTATCGCGTCCAAGAATCTTATCAAGAATTCCACCCTCTTTTTCTTCTTCAGCATCTCGCCTTTCATTGCTGCGATTGCTTTCAGACTTTTCCTCATCTTTATCACGCCCTAAAATAGAATCTAAAATCCCACCTTTATCTCCAGTATCCGAATTTTCTCTATCTCTTAGTTCCTGTTCGATCTGTTCTTTTGCCTGATCTAAAACATCACCTGCCTTTTCACGGAATATATCGAAAAGTCCTTTCTTTTTAACTGCCATTTATTAAAACATTTTGAATAAAAAATAAAAGTCGAAACAGTTTAACACTATTTCGACCATAAAGATATTAATAATTAGTTATCATCGTCTTCTGTATCACGACCGAAGAGTGAATCTAAAAGTCCTCTTGTCTTCTTTTTAGTACGATCTATCACACTTTCATCATCTGATGAACGTTCACGAGAATTATCATTTCCTCTTTCCTTTGTTTTAGCATTCTCTCTATCTCGGCTTCTCTCATCTTCTTTTAAGCCTCTGTCTTTATCACGGTTGCTACGATCTTGCTCTCTTACACCTCGGTCATTATCGCGGTTACCACGATCTTGCTCTCTTACACCTCGATCGTTATCGCGGTTACCACGATCTTGCTCTCTTACACCTCGGTCGTTATCGCGGTTGCTACGATCTTGCTCTCTTACACCTCGGTCGTTATCGCGGTTGCTACGATCTTGCTCTCTTACACCTCGGTCGTTATCGCGGTTACCTCTTTCACCTCGGTCGTAATCTCTGTCGCTATTTCTTTCTCCGCGGTCATAATCTTTACCTTTATCTTTGTCTTTACCATATCCTTTGTCTTTGTCTTTACCATATCCTTTACCCTTATTTTTGTCTTTACCATAGGCGTTTCCTTTACCCTTATTTTTTTCTTTACCATAGGCGTTTCCTTTACCCTTATTTTTTTCTTTACCGTAGGCATTTCCTCTTCCATTCCCATTTCCTCCATATCCATCACATCTTTCAAGAATACGCTCACGCTCATACTCATAATCAGCCTCTATCTCATCTCTATAAGCTTCATAATTTGCTTTTTCTTCATCCATGGCATCATAGTAATCATCATTTCTTCCGCCATTCTCTTTTCCATAACTATCGCGCATTTTTTCATTTCTCTTTTTATGCGTTTCAAAAGCCTTTTCTTTATCTTTCTTATAGCGCTCACGCAATTTTTCTAATTCTTTCTTACACTGTTCTCTCATTTTTTCATCATACTTATCGTCTCCATCATCGTCATCATCACTATCTCCATATCCTCCATCGTCATCGTCATCTGCATCATCAAAATAAAATGTGGTTTCAGTTTCGGAACTTGATTTTAAATCAAAAATCTCATTCACAGAAGAAGCAAATTCACTGTTAGAATTGGCTGAAACAGTAAAGGTCATCAGGCTAAAAACAAGCAATGACAGTAGTGTTAATTTGTTCATAATAAAAAGTTAAAATGTTATAATTGAAAGATGCAAAATTCCGATAAAGGTTTAAAAAGAACCTTTTTTTTTTCAGAATTAAACTTTTTTAATAAATATTGCATCTATTAAATCGTAAAACATTAAAAACTATGCAAAAAGCACTACTTTTCATTTTCACCATTATTTCCTTTTCACTTTTCACTTTTAAAACAGTTGCTCAGTCTTATTGCAATGCCAATGGTGCTGATAATAACTTTGAGTGGATCGCAAGTGTTGATATAGCAGGATTGAGCTTCACTTCCGGTGCTGATAATGGTGGTTACTTTTATGTTAATGATGCCAATATAGAGTTATCAAAAGGTGATACTTACGATTTTTCTTTAACTCCAGCCTATGCTTCCACTGTTTACGAAGAGTACTGGCGTATCTGGATCGATTATAATGACGATGGTGATTTTACCGATCCCAATGAATTAGTATTCGATGCGGGAAATGCGAGTACCACTACAGTAAATGGTGATTTTACTGTACCCACTAACATAAATAACAGTACTACCCGAATGAGAGTTATCATGAAATACGTTGATATAAATGATAGCTCTGCTCCAAACTCATGTGGTACATTTGAATTCGGAGAAGTAGAAGATTTTTCAGTTATTATTTCTGAAGGAAATACAGACAGTACAGACGATCCTTCTCCGTATTGTGTTTCTGAAGGTAATGCAAATGACGAATGGATACAATCGGTAAGCATTGGTAACTTTTCTTATAATTCGGGAAATAATAATGGTTACGGAAACCATACAGACCAGGGAACGATCAGCTTACTTCAGGGTAGCAGTAATGCTTTGAATTTAGTTACCGGATATTCGGGTGATCAATATGAAGAATATTGGAAAATCTGGATCGATTTTAATAAAGATAATGATTTTAATGATTCGGGAGAATTGGTTTTCGATGCTGGTTTAGGTAATACAGGAACTCTTAACTCAACACTCAATATTCCAGAAAATGCTACATTAGGGAATACCCGATTGAGAGTAGTAATGAAAGGATTGAGTGATACAGATAATGCTGCTCCTAATTCTTGCGGCGAATATAACTTCGGAGAAACAGAAGACTATTTAGTGAATATTCAAACTGGCTCAACGGGCTCTAATGACGATCCTGCACCCTATTGCGCTGCTAGTGGTGATTCTCAAGCAGAATGGATAGAGACTGTTCAGTTCGAGAATTTGAATTTTAATACTGGAAATGGTGGTGGTTATGAAAATAATACCAATACCGTTATTCCATTAAATATTTCACAGGCAATCGATTTCACTTTAACTCCTGGCTTTGCTGACCAAAGCTATACAGAGCGTTGGAGGATCTGGATAGACTTTAACGACGATGAGGATTTCAATGATGCAGGTGAATTGGTTTTTGATGCGCCAACGGCTATATCAACAACAGTTACTGGTACTTTAGATATGGATAATGCAACTTCAGGTAACCACCGAATGAGAATCGCCATGAAATATAATGGAAGTTTTAGTGATGGAACATCTGATAACACCCCACCAAATGCCTGTGGAACATTCGATTTTGGTGAAGTAGAAGATTATACTGTTTCTATTTCAGGAAGTACGGTTCAAACGCCTGTTTGTGATTTTAATGCAAACGTAACAAGTGGTGTTGCACCTTTAACCGTTAACTTCCAAGATCTTTCAAGTAATAGCCCTACTTCATGGACATGGTTATTTACAGGAGGAAACCCTACAAGTTCAACTATACAAAATCCGACAGTATTATATAACACTCCGGGAGTATATAATGTTACACTTACAGCCGCAAACAGTGCCGGTTCTGATTCTGAAACCAAGCAAGGTTATATTGTTGTTACAGAAGAAGTAGTTAGTCCGGTTGCTGATTTCACCGCGAATATAACAAATGGAAATGCTCCGTTAACGGTTAACTTCCAAGACCTTTCAAGCAATACTCCTACTGCATGGTCATGGTCATTCTCTGGTGGAAATCCTATCAACTCGACGGTTCAAAACCCGACAGTAATTTACAATACTCCGGGTGTTTATAATGTTACACTTACGGCAAGCAATAGTGCTGGCTCTGATACAGAAACCAAACAAAGTTATATTGTTGTTACTGAAGAAGTGGTTAGTCCGGTTGCCGATTTCACCGCGAATATAACAAATGGAAATGCTCCTTTAACGGTTAACTTCCAAGACCTTTCAAGTAATACGCCTACTGCATGGTCATGGTCATTCACTGGTGGAAACCCTACCAACTCGACGGTTCAGAACCCAACAGTAATTTACAATACTCCGGGCGTTTATAATGTTACACTTACGGCAAGCAATAGTGCAGGCTCTGATTCAGAAACCAAACAAGGTTACGTTGTTGTTACTGAAGCTGCAGTTAGCCCTGTTGCTAACTTTACAGCAAACACAACAAGCGGGAATGCGCCATTAACGGTTAATTTCCAAGACCTTTCAAGTAATACGCCTACTGCATGGTCATGGTCATTCACTGGTGGAAACCCTACCAACTCGACGGTTCAGAACCCAACAGTAATTTACAATACTCCGGGCGTTTATAATGTTACACTTACGGCAAGCAATAGTGCAGGCTCTGATTCAGAAACCAAACAAGGTTACGTTGTTGTTACTGAAGCTGCAGTTAGCCCTGTTGCTAACTTTACAGCAAACACAACAAGCGGGAATGCGCCATTAACGGTTAATTTCCAAGACCTTTCAAGTAATACGCCTACATCATGGACGTGGTTATTTACCGGAGGAAGTCCAACAAGCTCTACGGTTCAAAACCCAACAGTAGTTTATAATAGTCCTGGGGTTTATAGTGTTACACTTACAGCAAGTAATAGTGCTGGTTCAGATTCTGAAACCAAGGAAGCTTATATTGTTGTAACGGCAGAAAATAATATTCCGACTCCAACAATTTCTGTTGATAATAATCCGATCTGTATTGAAGACACTGGCACACCCGAAACAGCTACATTAACTTCTTCGATCAATCCTCCGAGTGGTTATATTTACCAGTGGCAATTGAATGGCGTAAATATTTCTCCTTCATCTGGTGGAAATGATGCGAGCATTACGACGAGTATTTTAGGAAACTATCAATTGTATTTCACCGATAATAATGGCTCGAATGGAAATATTTCAAATACTATTACTTTAACAAATACCGATTGTTCTGAATCAACTGTAATCCAAGCTCCTGTAATAACGAGTGATTATACCTCAATTTGCACAAGTGGAACAGGTACTCCTACGACAGCAATAATTAGTTCTTTGAGTACTCCTCCACAAGGATATATTTTCCAATGGCAATTCAATGGGGTAAATATATCGGCAAATAGTGGCGGAAATAATAGCTCTTTTACTACAAGTACGAGTGGCGCATACACTTTAAAATTTGTAGGTTCAGGAACAAATGAAAGTGCTGTTTCCAATACTATAAACATTACTGCAATTGACTGTACAAACAACAATATTATTGCCGATTTTTACGCAAGCATTTATGAAGGTGAAGCACCTTTAACAGTTACTTTCTTCGATCAATCTATCAATGAACCTACAAATTGGTCATGGGAATTTCCCGGGGCAATACCTGCTACATCGATAGAAAAGAACCCAACTGTTATTTATCAGAACGAGGGTGTTTTTTCTGTAACATTAACTGTTGGTAATGGAACAAATGAAAACACAATCACAAAAACGGGAATTATTGTAGTTAGTGAATCTACAGCTATAGAAATTATAGATGATCATATAGTTGAACTAACACTTTTCCCGAATCCGAGTGATGGAATATTTACTGTTTCTTTAAAAAACTTTGAATCACATGATCTTGAATTGTCGCTTTATAGCTTAGATGGCAAATTAATCATTAATAAAGCATTGCCTTATGCTAAATCACATTCAATTCCGTTAGATATAAGTGAATATCCGGCTGGTGTTTATGCAATTGTTATTCAAGATGGCAAAAACATCATTCAGGAAAGACTGACTAAGTTTTAAACATACTCTCAGATAGTTAATGTATCCAAGCTTATTCAGAAGTTGTAAGGCATTTGGCTTTTAAATAAGCTGAATGCCTTTTCTAATGTTTAGATTTACTTTTTAAGTTTGTATTCACACTACTATACATTTTCATTGTTTCTTTAGAAAATGTTTGCTTTTATTACAAAAAGTCTCCACTTTTCAGGTATCCGTTGGTCTGGAGACACAACGGAGGTAAGTAAATGTATAGTAGTATGGTTTGTATTATAAATCGTATGATTCCAAGTTCAATAAAGTCGTTTTTATTTCAGGCAACCAGTATCATTCCGTTAGTATTCTTCAGAGTGGTTTTTGGAGGAATAATGCTTTGGGAAATTACCAGATACTTCTCACATGGCTGGATAAAAAGATATTGGATCGATCCTGATATTTTCTTTAGCTTTAATGGCTTTCATTGGTTAGAACCCTGGTCAGGCAATGGTATGTACTACCATTTTTATGCACTTGGAATTTTAGCCATTTTTATAGGAATTGGATTTTTATACAGGATTAGTACCGTTTTATTTTTCCTAGCATTCACCTATATTTTCTTACTCGACAAAACCAATTACCTCAACCATTTTTACCTGATAAGCTTACTCAGCTTCATTCTTATTTTCTTACCTGCGAATAGAAAGTTTTCGGTTGATGCTCTACTCTTTCCCCACATTAAAAGTGATTGGATTCCCAACTGGTCGATCTGGTGGCTAAAAATACAATTAGGAATTGCTTATTTCTTTGGAGGAATTGCGAAGCTAAATGCTGATTGGCTACAAGGAGAACCAATGAGGGCATGGTTAGCCAATAGAACAGAATTTCCTTTAATAGGAAAATATTTTGAGCAGGAATGGATGGTTTATATATTCAGTTATGGAGGTCTTTTTCTCGACCTGTTGATCGTTCCCTTTTTAATTATAAAAAGAACAAGGTGGGCTGCTTTTATAATAATTTGCTGTTTTCATTTAATGAATGCCAAGCTTTTTAAAATCGGTATTTTCCCCTGGTTTATGATTCTAGCAACGGCTATTTTCCTTCCACTCGAAAAATTGTATTCCAATCATAATTTGACAAATAAAAAGCCTTTTCAATTTTCAAAGTTAATCAGTTATGGTATTGCGATTTACCTGCTTATTCAGATAACTGTTCCCTTTCGTCATTTATTTCTGAAAGGTAATGTAAACTGGACAGAAGAAGGACATCGTTTTGCCTGGCACATGAAATTGCGTGATAAGCGTTCTAAGGTAAAGTTCTACATTAAAGACAATGAAAGTGGGGAAAAAGTAGAAATCAATATGAAAGATCACCTAAGTAGAAGGCAATTAAAGAAAATTGGTGGCAAACCCGATATGTTGTTATATTTTTCCAAATATCTAAGACAAACCGGAGAATCAAAAGGTTTAGAAGATTTCTCAGTAGTTGTAGATGCCAAATGCTCATTGAATGGTAGAAAATACCAGCGTTTGCTCAATGACAAAATAGACTTATCCAAACAGCAATATCCTTTATTCAGTAATGCTAAATGGATCAAGCCTTTGACAACTCCTTTGAAGGAATAATCCGATCATAGATTTCGAAAGTATAGTCGAATTTGTTCTTTTCATCCTTTTGATGTTTATCACTGAACACTAGTTGCCAATTGGCGAAATCTATTTCCGGAAAGTAAATTTCACCGTCTTCAACTTCGGTTTCAACACGCGTAACATATAATGCACTGGCTTTACTCATAGCCAATTTATATATTTCTCCTCCACCAATCACAAAAGCTTCTTCTTCTCCATTCATTTCGGCGATCACAAAAGCTTCTTCCAACGAATGAACTACAATTGCCCCTTTTGCTTTATAATGTTCTTGTCTTGTAATAACAATGTTCACCCTGTTGGGTAATGGTCTGAATTTTTCAGGAATAGACTCAAAACACTTCCGTCCCATTATTACATGGTTTGGTGTAGTAACTTCCTTAAAATACTTTAAGTCTGCCGGTAAATGCCAGGGAATTTCATTGCCCTTTCCTATACAATTATTCTTATCTACCGCAACTATTATTGAAACTTCCATGTCTTTTTAGTTTGGGAGTTTAAGAGTTTGAGAGTTTTAGAGTTTAAAACTATCACTGACTCATTAACTCACTAACTCTTAAAAGGTAACTTCTCAGATCTTCCTTTTCTGAAAATGTTGCGTGTAGTTTTCTTTCCTTTGCGTAACTCTTTTTGTTCTTCTTCAGGTAAAGCAAGAAAATCTTTACAATCATCGCTACAACAAGCATTGTATTTTTCTTCGCAGCTTTTACACTGAATAAACAACAAATGACAAGCTTCATTTGCACAGTTTTTATGGTCGTCGCAAGTTTCCCCACATTGATGACAAACAGCAATTACTTCATCACTAATGCGTTCACCCAATCTTCGATCGAAAACAAAGTTTTTCCCAATGAATTTATTTTCCAAGCCTTCATCATTTACCTGACGAGCATATTCAATTATTCCGCCATCTAACTGATATACATTTTCCAGTCCTTTATGTTTGAACCATGCGCTTGCTTTTTCACAACGAATTCCACCCGTACAATACATTACTATATGCTTGTCATGATGTTCTTCCAACATATCGGTAATTATTGGTAAAGAATCTCTGAAAGTATCTACATCTGGTGTAATGGCTCCTTTAAAATGTCCAACCTCGCTTTCGTAATGGTTACGCATATCAACAATCACTGTATCTTCCTTAGCTGTAAGCTCATTGAACTCTTTTGCAGATAAGTGTTTACCTCCTTTTGAAGCATCGAAGGTAGAATCATCTAAACCGTCTGCAACAATTTTAGATCTTACTTTTATTTTTAATTTTATGAAAGATTTACCATCATCTTCAACAGCAATATTCAAACGAATATTATTTAACCAACCTGTTTCAAACATTAACTTTCGGTAAGCTTCGAAGTTTTCTTTAGGTACTGAAACCTGTCCGTTTATACCCTCGTTTGCTATATAAACTCGACCGAACACACCTAGTTCAGACCATTGTTTGTAAAATGAATCACGAGTTTCCTGTGGATCTTTAATTTGATGGTATTTGTAAAAAGAAAAAGTAATTCGCTCAACCGTACTATTATCCATTAGTTCAGCCAATACCTTTCTATCTACCTTATTATACAGTTGCATGCTATACAATTTTAGTTGAAAGAAAATACAAAGCTAATTCAATTTCTACTTGTATAGTTATAATGAACAGAACTATCCTATTTTTGTTACCTTAGAAAATTATAAGCGATGAAGCAAATTTTACTCTTTTTCTTTCTTATTATTAGTTCAATAAGTATAAAAGCTCAGACTACTATATTGGATACGATTACCGTTGATGGATTGGAACGCTATTATCGGTTGTATCTTCCGGTAAACTATTCTGAAGATGCTAATATGCCTTTAGTAATGAATTTTCATGGCTACGGTTCTGATGCTATTCAGCAAGAACTTTACACTGGTCTTTTTCTACTTGCGAATACTGAAAACTTTGTAGTTTGTCACCCTGAGGGTACACTTGACCAAATTGGAAAAAAATTTTTTAATGTTGGCTTTCCCAATAGTACAGGAGTAGATGATGTAAATTTTGCTACCACATTAATAGATCTATTAATAGAAGATTACAAGTTGGATAGTACGCGCGTTTATTCGTGTGGTATGTCTAATGGTGGCTATTTCAGTTATAAACTTGCTTGTGAAAGGGGTGATAAAATTGCTGCAGTATGTTCTGTAACCGGTTCAATGGTACCAGCTCAATTTGAAGCTTGCATGCCTGCACCAATTCCGGTTATGCAAATGCATGGAACCGCCGATCCTACAGTTTTATATGAAGGTGATGAAATTGGCGTTCCAATTGAAACATTGGTAGATTACTGGGTAAATATTAATCAGTGCAACACTGAACCAGAATATACTGCTATTGAAGACGTAAATACAGATGATGAATGTACTGCAGAACTTTTCAAATATACTGAAGGTATTAATGGAAATGAAGTACATTTTTACAAAATTGAAGGAGGAGGTCATTCATGGCCAAGCTCGTCAATAGATTATGGTGTAACCAATCGCGATTTCAATGCAAATCAGGCAATATGGGATTTCTTTAAGCAATACACCAATGTTATTACAACCACTACAAATGAAACAAGTATTGCTGAAAATGAAATGAATATCTACCCTAATCCATTTTCAGATTTCATCAATATTGAATCAGACTTTAGCAATCTAGGAGTTAAAAAACTTTATACAGTAAGTGGACAATTGCTTATAGAAACCGAATCAGTCAACTTAAATACTGAAAACTTACCAAGTGGGTTGTATATACTGAACATTGAAAATGAAGCAACTACTGAGTCATACAAATTAATTAAACACTAATTGAAAGAAAACACATATCTGAATCGCTGTTTTGAGTTAGCCCAAAAAGGAATTGGCAATGTTAAAAGCAATCCAATTGTGGGTTGTGTGATCGTAGCCGATAATCGCGTTATTGGAGAAGGTTGGCATGAAAAGTATGGAAAAGGGCATGCAGAGGTTAATGCTGTTAATTCGGTTCGTTCAGAAGATAAATATTTATTAGAAAAAGCATGTGTTTATGTTTCTTTAGAACCATGTGCACATTATGGAAAAACACCGCCTTGTTGTGATTTATTAATTAAAAATAATGTAGCAGAAGTTGTTATCGCCTGCGTTGATCCTACTTCTAAAGTGAATGGTCAGGGTATTCAACGAATGAAAGAAGCAGGAATAAATGTCAGGCATGGTATTTTAGAAAAAGAAGCAAAGTTTCTGATTCGCCGCTTTATTACGTTTCAGCAAAAAAAGCGACCTTATATTATTCTCAAATGGGCGCAGAGTTACGATGGATTCATGGGCAAGAAAAACGAAAAGTATTGGATCACTAACAAACTTTGTAAAAAACTATCACATAAGTGGCGAAGTGAAGAGCAAGCAATATTGGTTGGTGAACAAACTATTTTAACCGACAATCCCAATTTGACCATTCGCGAATGGTTCGGTACTAACCCAATTAGAATTGCTCTCCAAAAATATCATTTGTTTCATCAAGATTTGAATATCTTCAACCTGGATGCTGAAACTATGCTTTTTACTAGTTTAGAGAATCAGAAAATCCATAAATTACATCAGAAGTTTTTACTTGATAGAAGTAAGCAGAATTTCATTCCTTTTGTTTTGGAAACTTTATTCAAAAAGAAAGTAAAATCTTTGATTGTAGAAGGTGGTCAAAAAATACTTCAATCATTCATAGATCAAAATTTATTTGACGAAGTAAGGGTGTTGCAATCAAGTAATAGGATGGATGAAGGAATTAAAGCACCAGTATTTTCTGATTCATTTCAAGAAAATTATGATATAGGCGATAACTCTGTTAAGATTTACTACAAATCATAAAATACAAATCCCCGCTGTTCGTCGTTTACAGCAGGGATTTGAATGTATTATAAAAACACTACTCTGTTACTATTTAATATAACAATTTGCATACCAAACTCACTATTTTCATGGATAAAGCTATTATAAGTCTAATTCAAGTTGCAATGTATAATGACATTTTTGTACATGGTCGGCTGTTTAACAGACCACAGACCACAAAACCTTAGGGTTATAATGGTTTTATGTGGATAGTGGACTATTGTACTGACAATTGCGATTTATCGCATCTTAGGTTAAGTCTAATAAAATAGAATTCGCGTTAATACATACTTATAAAAGCAATGAAACCCCATGTTTCTCAAGAAACATGGGGTTAATCATTATGAAAAACACTACTCTAAATACTACTAACACTCTATTACGTAAGGGGTTTCAATAAGGTTACAAAAAAGTTATATTTTTTATAAAAAAATTTCAGTTCTTACAACCCCCTCTAGTTTACATGTAAATTTGAGACTATGAAAAGAACTTTTTTATTGCTATTTATGGTTGTATTGCTATCTTGTAAAAGCAACCAAATGACAACAGATAAAAAACTCCCGATCGTTTATGATAAAGCCTATAATATAGGTTTCTTCGGAATAGAAAAATTGCACCCATTTGATACTGCCAAGTATGGTAAAATAGTAAAGCATCTCAATAAAACCTTAGGAATAAAAACCAATCAGTTCCATGCTCCTTATGCAATATCAAATGAAGAATTATTGAAAGTTCATAGCGAACATTATTTAAACAGTCTGAATAATAAAGAAACAATTGCAGGGGTAGCAGAAATGGGGATACTTACTAAATTGCCATTAAAAATGCTCCAAAATAAACTATTATTTCCTATTCGATTAGCAACAGGTGGTACTTTAGTCGCCGGAAGTTTAGCAGTAGAACATGGTTGGGCAATAAACTTAAGTGGTGGCTACCATCATGCAAAAGAAAATAATGGAGAAGGCTTTTGTTTTTTTGCAGATATAAATTTATTGATAGAAACCTTAAGAGAAGAAAATAAAATTAAGTCGGCAATGATCGTTGATCTGGATGCACATCAGGGTAATGGACACGAGTCGATTCATGGCGAAGATAGCTTAGTATATATTTTCGATATGTATAATCAGCACATCTACCCAAGAGAGTTTCAACTAAAAAAATATATTGATTACGATATTCCGCTGAACCATAAAATTTCAGATGAAACTTATTTGAAATTACTTAAAGAACATTTGCCAAAAGCGATCGAAACAAGTAAACCAGATATTATGATTTATGCTGCCGGGACAGATATTTATGAGCATGACCCTTTGGGCAATCTTAAAATAAGTAAGCAAGGAATTATTGAAAGAGACAGTATTGTTTTCAGTTTAGCATTACAAAATGATATTCCTATTGTTATGTTACTTTCAGGTGGCTACCACAAAGATAGTGGACCTATAATTGGTGAATCGATAGAAAAGCTCATTAATATGATTGATGAATGATGATTGATGGTTGATATTCATCATTCATCACTTATAACTCATAAGGCTATCGAATTAACATGACTGTTCCTTTGCGAATAAGATCGCGGGAATTATGTGATTTCATTTTAATAACGTAAGCATAAACACCCTGAGGCGCCAGTACATCATCTGCCAAACCACTCCAACCAATTTCAGGATCGTTTGATTCAAATATTTTTTCTCCCCAACGATTTATAATAACCATAGAATATTCTTCTGCATTAGGGAAATCTATCTTTGGTTTAAATTCATTGTTTACACCATTTGGCTTAAATGCTGTTGGTACATCAACAATTCGTGAATTTTTAATTACTATTCTTCTGTTGGAATAACTACTTTCTCCTGATAATGAACCTTCTGTTAATGTTTGAACATCATAATTTACTCTAATCTGATACTCATAACCATCATCACGCACAGAAACCACATCAGATACATCATCAGTATAGCTCATAGTTTCTCCTGGAAAGAAAGTTGCAACTAGGGTAGGATTCGAATAATCATTTGTATCATAACGAAGCAGATCATAATGATTAATACTAACTCCCTGCCCTTCTAATTCATACTCATTCCAATCTAAAGTTATAGTTTTATTAAAGTTATCTGTTGCATTAAGTAATACTGTTCTTGAATAATTACTCTGAAAAACTGCACCACAACCATCTTTAGCTTGAATTCTGTAAAAGTAACTAAAGCTATTAGGGTTTGCGTCAGGATCAGAACCATCAAATCGAACTTTATTCATTTCAACATCTAGAAAAATACCTTCTTCCAAATTATTCTCGTCAACAGTTCCTCTCAAAAGGTTAAAGCTAACATCAGGGGTAAAAGTATTGTATTCAAATGTCAAATAAACTAAATCACCACCTGGCACAGTTGTAGAAAACAATCTAAGGTGTGTAGGTAAAGTTGGCGCAGCACCATCAATAATTATTGCATTAGACTGAGAAGTAGTTACTCCATCCGGATTAACAGCTTCAACAATAACAGTTTGGGCTGTGGTTGTTACTGGTATATTATATAAATTTTCGTTACTTGGAACAACTGCAACCTGAGTTCCATTAATAAAAACACGATATTCCAGAATACTATCCCAACCTTCATAATGTGTCCAATTAATTGGCACTGAAGAATCACAACTTCCTACTCCTTGTTCGAGGTAAACAGTCGTATGAAACACGCTACCAGATATTTCAAAATCTTCACATTTATCGATAGCAAAAACAGTATAAGATAAAGGACCACTATCAGGATCAGCAAAGAAGTCCTGATAGATACCAGCATTAGGATCAAAAATAGTATCTATTGCTAAAGTATTGGCTCCATTAGGAATAGCAATTACATACCCACCAACATTTGATGAGTTTATGGGTTCCCATTCAATATTAACACTACCTGACGCAACCGTTACTTTGTTTATGTCTGGTAATGGTAAGCCTTGATTACTGATTGTATTAGTACCGGCAGGTACCTCAACTCCGTCGCATATATAAGTAACATAATAATAATGCGGATCAGCGGGAACAGTGTGGTCATTGATGATTACATCAGTATTGTTCGTATTTGCTATTTCAAAAAAAGTTAAAGCCGGATCGATTGCATGATAAACTACATAACCACCAAAAACACCTGGACAATCGTGTGCTGACCACTGTAAATAAGTACCACTTGTAGTAGTATTTACACATTCTAATTCTACTTCCGTTTGCGCATTGATGTTTAACATAAAAAACAATGAGCATACGATCAGGCTAAAAAATTTAAAACAAAAATGATTCATTCTAATAACAATGATTGATCACTGAATATCTCCGACAGCTATTTCCAGTATTTTTTCTTCATTGAATAACTCAATTGCCATTTGCTGAACAGCTTCGGGTTTAACTTTTGAAATTTGTCGGGCAAAATTATTGAAATATTCGGCATTTAATCCCTGAAAATACAAATCTTTATAATTTGCCAAGCGATTAAATCCACCATCTATCAGACTTAACAAATAACCTGACAGGTAGTTTTTAACCATTAAGAATTCTTCTTCACCCACTTTTTCGCTTTTCAAACGATTTATTTCCTTATATATTTCATCTACACACAAGTTCCACACAGATTGCCCAACTTCAGTATTGATATACATATAACTTCCATGAACCATATTCACAATGGTTGAATAAATACCGTAAGTATAGCCTTTATCTTCTCTGATATTAGCCATAAGCCTTGCACCAAAATATCCACCTAAAACGGTATTCAAAACATAAAAATCGACGAACTCTTCATCGGTTCTTGTAATTATCGGCAATCCAATTCTTAGAGAAACCTGATGTGCCTGTTTATCATCGATCTTTACTTTTTCGTAATTTGGACTTGGATCAAAAGAACGCTCAATGGCTTTAACCCCTTTATCATTCTGCCACTTGCCGATATAGGAATCGAGCAAAGGTTTTAGTTTAAAGTTCGCAAAGCCCGCAACGAACAGAACAGCATTTTCAGGACAGTATTGCTGCTTAAAATAATGTTTCAGATCATCGACAGAAAGCTGCATCATGTCTGCTTCCCTTGTAGGATAACCATAAGGATGATCTGTACCCCACATACGTTGAGAAAAAGTTTTGGTCGCGATATATTCGTGCTTAGTCTGATTAATTCTGAATTCATTGATCGTATGGTTACGATAAATATTCAGTTCTTCTTCAGGAAAAGAGGCTTCTTCTAAGATATTTCTTAAAATATCGAGACAAGGCTCTAAAAATCGGCTGATTGTTGAAATAGCGATAGTACAATAATCGAAGCCGACAAACACTTTCAAGTTTGCTCCATAATACTCTAGCTTCTCAGCAATTTCTGAAGAAGAGAGTTGATAAGTTCCTTCTTTTAAAATAGAATGGGTAAAATGGGAAAGTTGGGGTTTTGATTCATACCACCTTCCAGCTTTAAAACACAATTCTAATAATAAAACTTCCTGAGTACCCGATTCGATATAATGTACTTCTATTCCATTTGAAAGAGGGAATATTTCAGGCGACTTTAAAACTACATTGTCTGGTATATGTATTGCAGGAGCTTGCTTCCTAAAATTCATTGATAAATTCTGATTAAGCATTTACACACCTTCAAGAACTGGACGTTCCTGTTACCTTCTGTGTGTGTAAATGCTTTTAAATAATTTGTAACTACTGAGAAACTGCCATAAGGTCATTCTTAACAGCATTCACTAATTTAAGCGCTTGTTCTTCAGTTTCGCTTTCTGCATAGATCCTAATTATAGGTTCTGTATTAGATTTACGCATGTGCACCCACTCTGTTTCATTGAAAAAAACCTTCACACCATCAATTTTCACTTGTTCTTTATCGGCGTATTTGCTACTCATGCTTTCCAATAATACTTCAAGATTTACTTCAGGAGTCAACTGAATTTTATCTTTTACCATTTTGAAATCAGGATAAGATTGTCTTAATGTTTTACAACTTTTATTTTCATGTGCTAAATGCGTTAAAAACAAAGCAACACCTACCAGCGCATCTCTACCGTAATGTAATTCAGGATAAATAATTCCACCATTACCCTCGCCACCTATCACAGCGTTTTGTGCTTTCATTTTCGCAACTACATTCACCTCACCAACCTTTGCCGGGTAATAAGTGCAACCATGTTGTTCTGTGATCTTTTTTAAGGCTACTGAAGAAGAAAGGTTTGACACTGTAGCTCCTTTATTATGTTTTAAAATATAATCGGCAATAGCCACCAAGGTATATTCTTCCCCAAACATACTTCCATCTTCACAAACGATTGCTAAACGATCAACATCGGGATCACAAACAAAGCCTAGATCAGCTTTCGTTTCAACAATCTTTTCAGATAAAGCTGTCAGATGTTTTGGAAGTGGCTCCGGGTTATGTGGGAAACGACCATTGGGTTCACAAAACAAAGGAATGACTTCACAACCTAATTGATCTAATAAAACAGGAATCGAAATTCCTCCTGTAGAATTAACCGCATCAACTACTATTTTGAATTTCTTGGCTTTAATGGCATCCACATCTACCCTTTCTAAAGCCAATATTGCCTCAATATGTTGTTCAATATAGCCCGCATCATAAGTATAACCACCTATGTCATCTATTTCAGCAAAAGAAAAATCTTCACTATCAGCAAGATCAATTACTTTTTGTCCTAGTTCTGCTGAGATAAATTCACCATATTCATTTAACAATTTTAAAGCGTTCCATTCTCTTGGGTTGTGGCTTGCTGTAAGAATAATACCTCCTGCAGCCTGCTCCCAAACCACCGCCATTTCGACAGTTGGTGTAGTGGAAAGCCCCAAATTGACTACATCAAATCCGGCACCGATCAATGTTCCGGTAACTAAATGTGCAACCATAGTTCCCGATTCTCTTGCATCCCTTCCAACAACGATTTTTCTTTTGTCGGAACTTTGTTTCAGACAAGTAGCATAAGCACTCGTAAACTTTACGATATCAAGTGGCGTTAAATTTTCACCTGGCTTATTGCCAATGGTTCCTCTGATGCCTGAAATTGATTTGATTAAGGTCATTGAAGTTTATTTATTTTTGTTGACTGATTTGTTTATTAGCGTTTGCAAAATTATCCTAATTCCATAAAATTATGAATATTAAAAAAGAATGGTTTGCCGATTGGTTCGATTCTCCTTACTATCATCAGCTTTATAGCAATCGCGACTCGAGCGAGGCAGCTCATTTTATTAAGCAGTTAAATTCAATTTTATCGCTGAAAAAAAACTCAAAAGTAGTTGATCTGGCTTGTGGAAAAGGAAGACATGCGCTTGAACTATCGAAACATGGATGGGAAGTACTTGGTTTGGATCTATCAGCGAATAGTATTTCAGAAGCCAACAAGTTAAGTGCTAATAATTTGAATTTTGGTGTTCACGATATGAGAATGCCTTTTGGAGATGCTGAATTTTCGGCTGTATTCAACCTATTTACTAGCATTGGTTATTTCGAAGATAAAAGCGATAATCGTAAAGTCGCTGAAGCTGTACACAAATCTTTGAATGAGAAAGGTAAATTCCTGATCGACTTTATGAATGTTGAAAAGGTTATCAAGCGTCTTGTTGCTAAAGAAACTAAGACAGTGAATGATATAACCTTTCATTTAGAGCGGAAAGTAGTTGATGGTTATATCATCAAAAATATTTCTTTTGAAGATGAAGGTAAACAATTCAGCTATCAAGAAAAAGTGGAGGCTCTTGGTTATAGAGATTTCGATTGTATGCTTTATGGTTTATTCAATATTGAGGCAATTTATGGTGATTATTCTTTGAATGGTTTCGATATAGAAAACTCTGATCGCTTGATTTTACTTTGTGAGAAAGTGGACTGAGGCTTTGAATTAATATTTTCGGTGGTGGCTTCAATTCAAAGCTGACTTTAATTTTGATCAAGCGACTGTGCGTCCCAGACTGTGCGTCTCAGACCAAAACAGGTTGAAATACCAAGTAAAATAATGAATAAAGAAAATCCCATATTCAAACCTGCTAAATCGAAAAATGGAATTTGGAATCTTATTAAGACATTCATTCAAACTGGATTTTTCTGGTTATTCTTCCTTTATCTTATTCCATTAGGAATTTTAGAACTTGAGGCACTTTTTGGAATTAGTAGGTTTCCAGCCCAAACAGCAATTGGATGGATATTGTTTTTAGCATTTAGTTCATTAGGAATTTATAGTGGATATACTATGAGCAGTTTAGGCAAAGGAACACCTTTACCAATAGATTGTCCGAATGAGTTAGTAATTGAAGGTCCTTACAAATCTGTCAGAAATCCAATGGCAGTAGCAGGTATAGGACAAGGGGTTTGTGTTGGATTAATCTATGGTTCTTTTACGATCATTTTATATGCTCTTAGTGGTGCAATTCTTTGGCATGTATTGGTTCGCCCTATTGAGGAAAAAGACCTTGAAGATAGATTTGGAGAATCGTATTCGGCATATAAAAGCAAGGTTAAATGTTGGCTGCCTAAATTATTAAATGGAAAATAGTATCATCGATACTCTAACCAAAGCCGTAGGTCGAGATAATTAAAAACCCTGCTTTCACTTTTCTTTGTTGCCAGATCATCAATAGTAGTTTCAAACTCGTCAAATAATACTGCTTTTTCTTTTCTATTTATACTATTCAACATTTTCCTTAAAAAGAGGAATAAGATCTTTTCAGTATTATAAAGTTCACGCCTTCTTCTTAAATATTTAGGAACAGATGTAAGTAAGGAGTCAAGTAATTTTTCATTATCTAATTCAAAATGGATCAGCATATTCAATACTCGTGAAAAATAGAAAATTTCTTTTACTACATTTTCCTTAGGATCATTCAAAATCTGTAAATTCCAGTTGAGCGCTTGTTTATATTCTTTATTCAGAAATGATAAATAACTCGCGAGATAATAAAAAGTAACCCTGTGATGTTTTTCAATCTTCTTTCCAAATTTATTCAGTCCCAATTCAACTTCCTGAATCCATGCAAGCGCTTTTTTAAAGTCTTTCTGCCTGATACTCCAATTGAATAATAATAAATATTGTTGTCTGAAAACTCTAGCATCAATATTTTTTACAGATTTAAAAGCTTTTCTTGAAACCGTTTGTGTTAAACGATCGATTCCATCTTCTAGTTTTTCGTACTTACCGATCATTAAGCTGTCGATCAACATATTGTTCAAGGTCGATAAATATCGTTCAGCATATAAATTCAAAAAATGAGGATGATCGTCTAATAGATCTAAAAATCCATTATTGTATTCATAGGCTTTTTCAATATTTCCTTTAATAAATTGATAGGCAGCATTTGCCTCGAAGAAAAACAATTTACTTCTGAAATTAGAGGCATTCCCAATATCCTTAAAAAGTGGATTCTTCGTTAGTTCGTTGAGATAATTTTCTTGCTCATCATTCTGAATTTTTTGATACAATTTCAGGAACTGAGAAATTTGTCGAGATAAATACCAGTATTCGCTTGTATTTTTAAGTTGTTCGAGACAATTCGATTCGACCTTATAGATCTGATGAATCGCTTCTGTACTTTCCGACATGAATTTTCTGTACGTAAAGATTTGTTTTTTAATACCAAGTAACATTATCTCTAATTCATACAATTCAAATTTCTTCACCAATTTCTCCCCTTTCTTAAGTTCACCATAAGCAGCATCCGGCATTCCTTTTTCTATCAGGATTTTTGCAGCTGAAATTCGGGCGAGGACTTTTTCCTCTATTTCTTCCTGCTTATAATTGGCTAATGACCTTAAGATGAGTTCATACAAATAACGTTTGTTAACAGCAAGGTGCTTCAGGAACTTAGTTCCTTTATTCTTTTCGATCAATTGTTGTTCATCGAATACTTTTAATGATAGGAGTGCATCAAAAAGTTGCAAATAGTCTTTTTCACTATTTCCAGCTTGTACTTTTATGTATCGTTTTTCTGATTTTGAAAGTTTTTTGACTAAATCGTATAGGAAAGAAGAAGGAATTTTCATAAAAAAACAGAGAAAGAATGCAAATTAATAAAGCAAATTTAATCAATAAAAAAGAATATTTTCAGAATAAAATTAACTTTAGAAACCTAATTTATAACAAACTTCTTCCTTGTTAGAGCCTGATTTAAAAAATAATTTTGGGTCATTGTTAAACAGCAATGGTATTCGATATATCATTCGTTCAAAAATCAAAAAAGATGAAAAAGTTAATTTTAGGTTTATTTGTAGCAGCACTATCATTTACAAGTTGTCAGGATGGAGGTTTGGTTCCACCATTAGATTTAGATGGAGAAAATCCAACAGATGTGGCAACGATTCAGGGACGATGGGTTTCACCTGGTTTTGAAGACAATATCAGATATGATTTCACTTCAGACACACGTTATACCATTTATGGTGATGGCAGTGGTGAATTCCCAACATTAGAAGAGTTTTTAACAGAAAATCCGGGCATAAGCGGAAATCCTTACGTACAAATTGGAGATACCGTTTATTTAGATCTACATTTCGGAAATATTCAAAAAATGGTACCTACTTTTAAATGCGAGAATAAAGTAATGGAATTTTATTCTGAATCTTCATCAGGTTCAGGTAGCGTATCATTTCTATTCAGAGAAGGACATGATATTAACGCTTGTAATTGATTATGACACAGACCTGTCATAATTTTATCTGGCAGGTCTTTTTCTTTTCAACTTAGATTTCCAAAAACAGAGACATGAATATATTAAAAAGCATCTTGGTGATTCTACTATTTTTATTAAACCTACCATTAATGAATGCTCAAGAGTGGATTTCCTTTCAAAGTCAGCAACAAATAAACGATTTGGTTGATACAGGAGATCAGCTATTTATGGCAACAGATGCTGGCTTAGTAGTTATGGATAAAGCAACTTTTGAAAAATCTGTCTTTGAGATCGAAAATCCGAACACCGGGAATAATCATATTCAAACTGTAGCCTTATCGGGCAGCGGCGATATTTGGATTGGCACTTACGATGGCATGTTGAGTCGCTTTGATGGTATTCAGTTTAAAGATACTACCTTTCCTGAAGGTGATTACGATCCGGAAAATTTTATTCTATATGATTTACAAGTTGCACCTAATGGAGACCTTTGGTTAGGAACTTCAGACGGTGTTTTCAAAAAAAGCGATAACTGGACACAATATACAAGTGAATTTGATATAGCTCCGGTAGTTTGGGATATTGAAATTTTAGACAATAATGACATCTATTTTTCCTCTTTCAATATCTATAGATTTAAAGATGAGAATTGGTCGGAAGTTACAGATACCATTGACTTTTTTAATTACCTTGATGGTGATATTTTTAAAAGCAGTTCCGGCACTTTATATTTCTCTGGGGATTTTGATGATATTGCCAGCTTCGACGGAAATAACTGGAAAACTTATGAGGTAGATCTTTCTGACGACAGTTCTTTCGGAACTGAAATAATAGGTTTTGCTGAAGATACAAACGGCAATATTTTTCTGAATACAGAAAACAGTGGTGTTTATAAATTAGTGAATGATGAATGGGTTCAGGAATCAATTGTACAAACTGAACAATTTAAACAAAAGACTAGCTATCTACATATTGATAGTGAAGGTACTATCTGGCTGAATAATAAGATATACTTAAGTGTAAATAAGAATGGAGAAGTTTCTTCAACCACTATCACTGAACATACGATTGAAAATGACAGACTGAATAATATGGTTAAAGATGCTGAAGGTAATATTTATTTTATCTGTTATGCTGCTTCTAATATTTCGGTTTTGGATATAAATGGAAACTGGGGTTTGCTACCTTACCCAATTTTTGCTGATGAAAATGAAACTATTAATAGTATTTATAGAATTAGTGAAACAAGCTATTGGTTATCGTCAAAAGAGGGTTTACACTTTTACAATGGAAATGAATGGTTATTTTATGAAATGGGTTATTGTAGAAATTTCGCTGCACGTTCAGATGGAACTATATATGTTCAGGGATCAAGTGGTGTAATTATAATCGAAGATGAGAATATTTCAGAATTCAATGCTATTAATTCTCAAATTGTCGGTGATTTTGTATCAGGTATTGGTGTAGATGAAAATGATAATTTATGGATTGCTGATCTGAATGCAAACAATATCTACAAAGTTTCTTCAAACGGTGATTGGACAACTTTCAGCAAAAATGAATTTCCGGCTTTATTTGAACCAACTGGTAATTTTCATTTCGATCAAGAAGGAAACGTTTGGATTCCTTCAGACTTTTTCGGTGCTTTGAAGTTCGATGGAACAAACTGGTCAAACCCTTTCGATGAAGATCAGAATTTCAACCCGGATAATATTGCAGAAATCGAACACAGTTTTGTTCATTCTATTGCAAGTGATGCTGAAGGAAAGATATATTTCTCCCACTTTCAAGGTGTAAATACTTTAAAAAACGGACAATGGGAGAACTTATTCATCCCAACTGTTCCTTCAAACCTTACAAATAATACACGTATTCAATTCGATAATAATGGCAACCTTTGGTGGGGGAATTCTACTTATGGAATTTATAAATACGAACTATATCCTGAAACCACGAATAATTCGGCAATTACTGTTGATACCAACCCTTTGAAAGTCTATCCCAACCCTGCAATAGATCAACTGAATCTCTCTTTCAGCCAACTGAATACGAATGAGCATTTTCAGATCTTTAACCAATTAGGTCGGCTAATAAAAGAAGGAAAAATAGATCAGCAAAATAAAAGCATTGATGTAAGTGATCTGAATAATGGCTTCTATGTTATCAGCTTAATCCAAAATGAAAAAGTAGTTTCTACCAAGTTTTTAAAACAGTAGATATTAAAGTTTAAAACGTTTTTGTTAGAGACGTATCAATGCTACGTCTGTACAATATAAAATAATTGTACAGAAAAAATTCATTTTAAAATCTATTACTTGAAATATTTTTCTTTTAATGAAAATAGTCATCGCTTAAGTTTTGGCTATTTTCATTTTTCAAACTGAGCTAAAAACTGGTCGCCTTTTTTAGGTTGAATTGGATTATTATCTATGATTACACCATCTTTTACTAAAACGTAAGCAGGGTTAATATACACATAACCAAAGTCTTTTAAACCTGGTCTGCTCATCTTCTCGAATTTAAAATTACCAAGAACATGATCAGCATTACTTTCCATTAATATATTCGTCATGTAATCTGCCATATCATACTGATATATAAACTTCTTCCATTTTTCGGCTTCATCATCAGCAGAAACACTAACAAATTGTACGTTTTCTATTAGCCCTTTTCGATTCAATTCTCTAACAGCGACGATGTTATCAATACAAGAAGCACAATAAATTCCCCAAAACATATAAAACACGTAACCCGATTCAAACGATTTGCTCGAAACAAGTTCATCTTTTTCGTTAGGTAATTCATAAGCTGGAAAAGTAGCTCCGTTTTTTCTGATCTTTTGAGCAGTCTTAAGCTTTTTATCTTCGGGTGAAAGGGGTTCAATTGTACAACTTCCAAGCAATAAAAGCATAGAAAATGTGCTTAATAATAACAAATGAGATAAGATTTTAGACATGTGGTACTTTTTTAATGGAATACAAAGGTAATTAAAACCATCATTCATCAACCATCATTCATCAACCATCATTTATCATTCATCAAAAATCTACTATAAATCAAGTAAACCATCGACAATTTTAGCTGAAAGCAGACACAGTGGTATGCCTCCACCCGGATGGACACTACCGCCAACAAAATATAAATTTTTAATTTTTCTGCTGAAGTTCGGATGTCGTAGAAAAGCAGAAAGCAGTTCGTTAGAATGTGAACCGTATAAAGCCCCCTTGTGCGATGCTGTTTTTGCTTCGATACTTCTTGGATCTAATATTTGTTCTGCAACTATATATTCTGAAATGTTCAGGTTTAATTTTTTAGAAATTTTATTAATAATGTTATTTCTGGATCGCTCAATAATTTCATCCCAATCTTGTCCTTCATTTGAAGGCACATTTATCATAACAAACCAGCATTCACAACCATCAGGCGCATCAGCTTTATTATATTTGGAAGCAATATTCACATAAACAGTTGGATCATCACAAACTGTTTTCTCTTTAAAAATACAATCGAATTCTTTTTTATAATTTTTAGAAAAGAAAATATTATGAACCGCTAAATCTCTTAATTCCTGCTTCATTCCCCAGTAAAAGATCAAAGCTGAACTCGATTTGCCTCTGTTCAGAATTGTTTCTGGATGTTTTTCGTTTGAAAGCAGATTTTTATAAGTAGGAAAAACATCAGCATTGCTGACTATTAGATCAGCTTTATATAATTTATCTTCTATTTCAATTCCCTTTGCTATACCATCTTCAACTTTAATAGCTTTTACTTTCTGACTAAAAGTAAATTGAACACCCAAGTCTTTTGATACATTGAATAATGAATTTGTAATCTGATACATTCCTCCTTTTGGTGCGAAAGCTCCTAAGCTATGTTCTAAATGTGAAATTGTATTCAAAGTTGCTCTGGCTTCATAAGGATTAGAACCATTATATGTCGCAAAACGATTGAATAACTGAGTTAACTTATTATTATTGAATACTGAGTTGGCTTCGTGCATTGTTTTGTTCAACCCAATAAAAGGAAGTTTAAGAATGGCGCTGAGCGTTTTTTTATTTGTATAAGTAGCTAATTTATGTAATGATCTTTCAAGGAAAACATCTTTTGTCCACTCATATATTTGCGCTGATTTTTTAAGATGTTTCAAAACAAGCAATCGATCTACACCTAACTTTTGTTCTATTTCTGAAGCAAATTTTTCTTTATCTGAATAAGCATTTACAGCACCTTCAAAATCATCCCAAAAATATTTACAGATTATATCCAATCGATCATACTGAAAATAATCATGGGGATTTTTTCCGGCTAACTTAAATAATTCATCTACTAAGTGAGGTAAAGTAAACAAGCTTGGACCAGCGTCAAAACGAAAGCCATTAAAGTTTAGCTCAGACAACTTCCCTCCCGGATAAGAATTTGCTTCATAAACCTGAACTTCAAAGCCTTTTACTGCCAAACGTATTGCACAAGCAATACCACCGATTCCTGCTCCAATTATGATTGCTTTTTGACTCAATTAGCTTACACTTTATTTATAAAAATCTATACAAGAAAACAGAAAGTATAATATTGTTCACAAATTATTCGCTAAAAACTTAGATTTGGGCTTTTTACTATTCGTTTGATGATATATGCACGATATAGAACCACATTTTGCATGGCGCGATAAATATGAAGCCGAAAAGGATGAAAAATCTCCCTTTTACGGTCGAACTTATGATGAATTTACCTTTTCTACAAAGATTTACAACTACTTCATACATCCTCAATGGGACGATTTGGGTTCGAATACACTTTATGGTAAATTGATCTATGCAAATTACGATAATGGTTTTGCAATGATCGAACTTATTGGCGAATGGAACGATTGCCTTTTCAATGACATTATGTTTCTGAAACAAAACATTATAGATACTCTAATGCGACAGGGCATTCATAAATTCGCGATTGTTGGAGAAAATGTATTGAATTTCCATGCTTCTGACGATTGTTATTATGAAGAGTGGTGGGATGAAGTGATCGATCAGGATGGTTGGATAGTCGGATTGAATTTCAGAGATCATGTACTTGACGAAATGAATCATATAAATTTATCCTATTATATCAATTACAATGGCGAGTTTAATAATTTCGTTTGGCGAAGCTATAAGCCCGAACATGTATATCAAATGTTAGATAGCATGGTAATGCGGTTTTTGACATGATTTGATTATGGTTGATGAATGATGAGCTTTATTAATGTCTAAGTAACTAAACGCCTACGATTTAATTGTATCAAACAACGTGTTAAAAAGCTAGGTGAACTAAAGGAAATGTAAAAATAAATTTAGTTTGGCATCGAATTAAGTGTTATATTCAAACATAGTCATAGAAATAATTCCATGAAAGATATATTCATAAATTTACTTTTAATACTTTGTTCCTTTTCTGCTTATTCGCAAAACTTTCAGGGTTTAGTACAAGATGCAGATACTAAGGAGGAGTTACCATTTGTAAATATCAGTTTTAATGGTGAAACTACACTCGGAACCTCTACTGATATAAATGGAATTTTCTCAGTTCCTAATTCTGTAGAATTAAAATACTTGGTATTCAGCTATATTGGATACAAGATGGACACGATTCGTCTAACAGAGGTAGATCTGAATCAAAATCCAGTAGTGTTTGAGCTACAACCTGAATCGTTCAACTTAGATGAAGTCGTTATAAATCCCGGGGTAAATCCAGCAGATATTATTATGAATAAAGTAATTGCCAACAGAGATCAAAACGATCCGGCAAACCTTGATTCTTATACATTAACTACATACAATAAGACGCTTTACGATTTACTTCCCAACGATGAAGTGAATAATCTTTTGGAAAGACAGGATACTTCAGATTTTGTATTGGATAAAAATGTAAAGAAAGATCGATTTCTTAAAGCTGCTCTGAAAATAAAAGACAGACATGTACTTGTTCTCGAATCGGTAACAGAAAAGAAATATGTTAAACCTGATAAAATTCAAGAGAAGATCGTTGCCAATAAAGTGTCTGGCTTCAGCGATCCTTCTTTTGCTCCGATTCCGGCAAACTTTCAGCCATTTTCTTTTTACAGTGATTTTATAAATATACTCGATCATGAATACACCAATCCTGTAAGTAAAGGAAGTACCAAAAGATATTTTTTTAATATAGAAGATACCCTTTTCACCAACCAAATGGATACTGTTTTTGTACTTTCTTTCAAGCCGAAAAGAAAGAAGAATTTTAAAGCATTGAAAGGGGTAATCTATGTAAACACAAACGGTTATGCACTTCAGAACATTATGGCTGAACCTAATGATAAAGGAAGTATTTATGCAAAATTACAACAACAATGTAAGCAAGTTGAGGGTGGACAATGGTTCCCTTCTCAAATAAATTTTGAAGTAATCTTTGAAAATGTTCCGAGCAAAAACGTTGGCATGAGACTTACCGGAAAAAGTTACATTAAAGATGTTGTGCTAAACCCAGATATAAACGAAGATGAATTCGGAATTGAACAGCTTACCATAGATGAAATGGCATCTAAAAAAGATGACGCCTACTGGACTGAGAACCGAGAAGATACGCTTTCGATAAAAGAACAGCGAACGTATGAGGAAATGGAAAAACTGGGTAAAAAACTAAAGCTCGATTATTGGATGAAAACATCAACGAAATTAGCACAGGGGTTATTTCCTGTTAGTTTCTGGGACATTCGTCTTTCCAAGCTCGTTCAAACAAATCAAATTGAAGGTTTAAGACTAGGGTTTGGAGGACAAACCAATGAAAAAATTTCTGAGAAATTCAATGTAGGTGGCTTCTTTGGTTTTGGATTCAAAGACAGAATATTCAAATATGGTGGGCATGCTCAATTCAATATACATAAAGAAAATGAAGTTCAACTCAAGCTCGAGTATGAGAAAGAAAACAGATTAGCCGGACAAAGCTCTTTGGAATTCCCTATCAATATTTTAGATGTACAGAATTTCCTTGTTGCCAATTTCGATCAGGTACGACAAGCTAAAGCCACATTAGGTTTCAGAGTTTTTAGATATGCTAAGGTAAAAACCTATTTTTCAAAAGCTACTCATAGACCTTTATATGATTATACATTTACTGACATTCAGGAATGTGATGAAAATAGCCCGCCTGATTGCGAACCTGTTTCTGTACCAACCAGAAACTTTGACATTACAGAAATGGGTATCAATATCCGATACGCTTTCAGAGAACGTGTTGTTCAAAGTATGGGGCGAAGAGTTTCCAGAGGAACAAAGTATCCAACAATATTCTTAGCTTATTCACATGGCTTCGATAATATTTGGGATGGGAATTTCACTTATAATCGTTTTGAAATGGGTGTAGATCAGGGTGTACGAATTAAAGGGTTTGGAAAAAGTTGGTTACGATTAGAAGGTGGTTTTGTTGATCGTCCGGTACCTTACAGTAAACTGTTCTTAAGTAGAGGTAATTTTAGTGCATCTGTGCCTGTTTTTGTTTATAACTCATTTCAGACCATGCGTTTGTTCGAATTCCTGAATGATCGTTATGTACACTTTTTCTGGGTACATGATTTTGAAAGCTTATTATTCAATACGCCAAAATTCAAGCCTGAATTCAAATTAGTTAATGCAATAGGATATGGAAGATTAAACAATCGACAACTACATGATCTGCAAACTGATTCTATTTTTGATACTGGTTTTAAAACCATGGAAAAAGGATATTTTGAAACTGGTGCCATCCTTAACAATATCGTTCGGTTCAATATTATGAATGTTGCTTACTTTGGAGTAGGTGCTGGTGTTTTTTATCGATATGGCGCCTATTCTTACGATAAACAATTAAGAAATTTAGCGTTCAAAGCCACGCTTTATTTCTCTACTAATTAATTTTTTCTAAAAAAATGTAAAAAACATTTGTTTTAACAAGTATTACCCATTATCTTTGCTATTGCATAATGGGAGTAGATTTATGGAGTGCACTGGCTTTGTCCGGTGCATTTCATTTTTTAGGACTATTCATTTCTTCACATTTTTATGTTCATACGGACAATGCCTGCACTTACTACCACAACAATCTCCTCTTTTTAAATGATATTGTTCAGTAAAAACCATTAGTCCATTTTCCATATAAAAATCTCCCTTTTCTATCTTTATTCTTTTATTATTTTGCTTTTTCATAATTCTATTTTCAGTATGTGTAATTTTGCATAAAAACTTAAGCACATGCAACTCGACAGCCTGTATTCAATTAGCCCTATTGACGGTCGCTACCATTCTAAAACTAAAGAATTAGGTACTTATTTTTCTGAATTTGGTTTAATTAAGTATCGTGTATTGGTAGAAATTGAATATTTCATAGCATTAGTTGAATTGGACTTACCTCAATTAAAACACATTGATGAAAGTATATTTCCTTCATTAAGGGCAATATATGAAAATTTCAGCCTTGAAAATGCTCAAACGATAAAAAATACAGAACGCACGACCAATCACGATGTTAAAGCAGTTGAATATTTTGTAAAGGATGAACTAAGGAAACTTGGATTGGATAAAGAAGTCGAATTTATTCATTTTGGTTTGACTTCTCAGGACATCAATAATACTGCTGTTCCTTTATCGATGCGCGATGCTTTTGAATCAGTATTGATTCCTGCATTCGACCAATTAGGTCTTTCTCTCAGTAAAATAAGCATAGAATGGATGAATATTCCAATGCTTGCCCGAACACATGGACAAGCTGCCTCGCCTACCCTTTTAGGTAAAGAGATCGATGTTTTCCTTACTCGTTTTGCTAATCAGTTAGCTTTATTGAATGATATACCTTTTGCAGCAAAATTCGGAGGTGCTACCGGTAATATGAATGCACATTATGTTGCTTACCCCGAAACCGACTGGCATTTATTTGCAGAAGAGTTTGTTGAAGAAAAATTAGGTTTGACCAGAACATATCCTACTACCCAAATAGAACCTTATGATGATATCGCTGCTTTTTGTCATGGCATTATCAGAATTAATACTATTCTTTTAGATTTTTGCAGAGATATTTGGACCTATATCTCAATGGATTATTTCAAACAGAAGATCAAAGCTGGCGAGGTTGGTTCTTCAGCTATGCCTCATAAAGTAAATCCTATTGATTTTGAAAATGCGGAAGGTAACCTGGGCATAGCCAATGCGCTATTAGAACACTTATCACGAAAGCTTCCTGTTTCAAGATTACAGAGAGATTTAACGGATTCTACCGTTTTAAGAAACATTGGTGTTCCTTTAGCACATACGCTAATAGCATTCAAATCTATTGACAAAGGAATTGACAAATTACTGATCAACGAAAGTGCTATTCAAACTGATTTAGAAAATAACTGGGCGGTCGTTGCAGAAGCCATTCAAACGATACTGAGACGTGAAGCTTATCCTAAACCTTATGAAGCTTTAAAAGCATTAACCCGAACCAATGATATCATTGATAAAAATGCAATTCAAGCTTTTATTGATACACTTGATGTTAACGACGCTATCAAGGAAGAATTAAAAGGAATAACTCCAAGCAATTATGTTGGCAGGATTATGGAAATTGAGTGATGGCTATAGTATAAAGACTTTTAAAGACCATTTTTGATAGTCTTTAAAACTTCTCTGTGAAATAAAAACGGGATTGAATTTACTTCAATCCCGTAATCTCAACAAAATTTCCTGATGAATAAAGTCTAATACCGTTTAGTGTGTATTAATAAAACGTTTTACCGCTATTTTATTTTCTTGTTTAACGATAATTGCATACCAACCATCAGTTAATCCATTCGTAAAGAATTGATAATAATTACTACCAGTTGTAGTAAATAAGCTTTCTGAACTGATTACCTGACCTGTTAAATTGATAATTTGTATTGAAGCATTTCCAGGGCTTTCTATATTGAACTGAAGTTCGTATTGCCCACTTCCAAGATCGGTTAACAAGCTTTCAATAGTTTCAATGGAAGATAAACTGGTTACTTCTTCTCCTTCAATTATAATTTCTGCTGAATAAAAAGCTGCATCATTGCTATTAGTAACATATAAACTTACAGGGTAAACTCCCGGACCACCATAAATATGTGTTCCCGGATTATCTGAAAAATCATAATAGCCATCTCCAAAGCTCCAGGTATAAGTATTGATATCACTTCCAGTCGATTCATTGAAGAAAGTAACCGCATTACCTTCTACAGTATAAGAAAAGAAGGCAGCTAGTATATCCTCTGGATCTTCTGGGTTCTCTGGTTCTTCTGGGTTCTCTGGATCTTCTGGATTCTCTGGATCTTCTGGATCTTCCGGGTTCTCTGGATCTTCTGGATTCTCTGGGTCTTCCGGGTTCTCTGGATCTTCTGGATTCTCTGGGTCTTCCGGGTTCTCTGGATCTTCTGGATTCTCAGGGTCTTCTGGATTCTCTGGGTCTTCTGGATTCTCAGGGTCTTCTGGATTCTCTGGGTCTTCTGGGTTCTCTGGGTCTTCTGGGTTCTCTGGGTCTTCTGGGTTCTCTATACCTTGACTTCTAAGTATTAAAGAAAATGCTTCTCCGTATTCTCCATCATTCGTATGTAATACACTTCCATTTTTCTCTGAAATCCTGAAAAATCCACTTCCATTATTACAACATATTCCATCTGCATAATCATCTATAATTACAAACTCGTAACACAAATCATCGTCTAAAACAATTTCATGGGTATTTAGTGTATTAGAAGAATAACCTCCACCGGAAACGGTTTGTAAACCTCCTCCGTTTAAGCCAACTTCAGGATTTCCGCCTTCTGCAACAATATTATTATTTTCATCTAAAAGTGCCCAGTAAGTTTCATATCCAAAATTATCTGTCTGAACCTCTACTGTGATGGTATCTAATTCTGTTGTCGGACGTTCAAAATCTACTGTGATAGAACTATAATCCCCAAAAATACCAGCATCGAACTTCAAAGCTCCACTATCATTATCGAAAGGGATTGGATCGAAGGAAACCGACTCAATCCCATAAGGCGCTAATTCTCCATTCCAAACTATTGAATTGATGTATTCATTATTTTCATCAAAAATCACGAACTCTGAAGAATCGATTGTATCAGTTGTTAAATTCTGAAAAACCAAAGACGCATTTACTTCTGTACAGTATTGTTCATCACCTGTATATTCTAACATTGCGATACCTCCACCCGGGCTTGCTGGCGGATAAGCTGCATCTACAATAGCTTCATAATTCCCAAGAAAATGTACACCAACAAATTCGGTTGATATACGATTTGGTTGTATGATTATGAACTTAGGAAACGAATCGACATAGAACAAATCGACTTCTTCCTGAGTAGAACTGTTAAAAACCGGAAACTCTACACCTTCTGTCCAATCACCATAAGAGCCATCGCCATAAATACTTTCCAAAGATGTATTTATGTCGTTTTCAATCATGAAGATCATTACGTCATTAGCACCTTCCGGTCCTCTTGCATTCCACAAATCTTTAAAATATCCTTGTTGATGATGCGACCAACAACTGCCACACCAAGTAGCGAACAAGTCGATAAAAACGGTTTTGCCCTCATCTAAATATTCAAATAAGGTATGCGTATTCCCATCAAGGTCAGTTAGGGTAAAATCCTCTGCTATTTCGTATTGCTCCTGAGCCTGAGCATTGAATACAATTGAAAAGCTTAGCAATAGCAATGTAAGTAATTTCTTCATCATTATTTTTTATAGAAAACTGATCTACCAGAAACATACTCTTATTTGATCAATGTAATCTTTTGTGATTGAAACTTATCCTCTGTTTCTAAAGAAATAAAATATACACCTGAATCAAGAGCAGCTTTTGTATTTTCGATATTCCACCAAATTGTATGCATACCCTGATTCAACCATTCATTTCTTATTATATCTACTGTTCTACCCAATTCATCTACTACAGAAATTTTGATTTTCTGGGTTTTATTCAGATTAATTTCTATACGTGCATTTCCCGAAACAGGATTAGGATAACAAGAAATTATTTCAGATTTAACTGTTGATAATTCAGTATTATTAGTTGGGGTTTGCAATGCAGCATTAAACGTTATTGCTTCAGAATTTAGAATTTGTCGTTTAGCTTCATCGTCATTATATTCCTGAACAACTGCTATAAAGGAAAGCTTTTCTAAATTCCAGGTATTTGCGATTGGAACATTAAAAGTTTTCTGAAAACTATCTCCTAATTTCAGGTTTTCACCAGGAATACTGTTTACGGCTCCCCATGCACCGCCTGCCATTGAACGACAAACAAAACGGTGATCGAAATTGGCTATTGAAGCACCTAAACCTTCGAAGGGGTGTCCTGATTCGAAGTTAAAGAAACTACTTTGTGCATAACCTGGTTCATCAGAGATCACATTATCTTCAACAACATATAAATTGAATCTCAATTCAGTATCATCTATATCTGTATGAAGATCGGCTCTTATGGTAACGCTTGCCATTGAAGTGTTTTCATCGAAGTCAACATTCAGAATACTCACACTTAATGGTGCTTCCATTGTTAAACGTTCAGCTACCTTTTCTGATAATCTTGCATAATCTGGTCCGATAGAAACGAAACCATAATCAGGAAAAAGATATCTGTCGATCAAAAAAGCAGGAACACCACCACCTGTGTATTCCATACCCACATCATCACCAGCAGGAAAAGTCATTGGATCGCCCTGATGAATACTGACTGGAATAATATTATCAAAATTATTTAAAATCGAATCCATAAAAACAAAACCCTGTGGACATAAACCACACCAAGTCCCCGAAAATTCTTCCAATAAAATATTACGGGTAGTTTGTGCATTCAAATTGGTACAAAATACTAAAAAAAAGCACAAGAAGCCTAGTTGTTTTACCTGTGTGTACATATAACTTTCTTATAATCAATTACAAAGTAGTAATTAACTAAACACTCCAAAAATCAAACCAAGTATGTTCTTTTCAGTAAAACACAACATATTAATTAGCAGTTTGATTTTTTTGAAACGATGAATTCTAAGGCGAACCTCTTTTATTCATAAAAATGAATAACAAAAATGAATGCTCAAAGACTAATTTATTGTTCGCCTCACTACAATTCTGTTTAGATATCAGGTAATTTTTAGGTAATAAGCCTACTCTAATTAAAAAATAAGCGAACTATACATTAAATTTGAGTACATTAAACTATTTACTAAACATTAATTTTTATAGATGAAAAAGAATTTTTACATTTTTACTTTCCTTCTTTTTGGCTTGTTCTTCTGTCAGTCAAGTCATGCTCAACTTCAGAGTAACACTGTAGCCCCTGACTTTACTGTTACAGACCTTGATGGAAATGAGCACAACTTATATACATATTTAGACGAAGGAAAATCAGTTATCCTTGATCTTTATGCTGTTTGGTGTCCACCTTGTTGGAGCTATCATAACTCAGGTATTTTTAAAGATCTTTGGGATGCTCATGGTCCTGACGGAGATAACACTTTAGTTATTATTGCTGTGGAAGCAGACCCTACAACTGCTATTGCTGATATTGATGGTGGTGGTGAAAGTTTAGGAGACTGGACTGCTGGTGTAGAATACGTTATGGCAAATGATGACGATATCGCTGATTTATATAATTTAGCGTATTACCCTACAATTTATTACATTACCCCATCTAAATTAATTACCGAAACAGCTCAGCAATCTGAAGGCTTTTTCAATACATTATTAGCTAATCAGCCACCTGTACCTTCAGGTAACAACAATGCTGTTATTATCAATTATACTGATTTGAATGAAACTTCTAAGAACTACTGTGGAAACGAAGCAATGATCGAATTGAATCCAACAGTAGGTGTTCAGAATATCGGTGCAATCAATTTAACCAGTGTTGAAGTAAAGGCAATGGTTGGCGAAGAAGTAATTGGTTCTCAAAGCTGGACTGGTAATGCTGCTCCACTAGAATATTTTGAAGTAAATCTTTCTGATATTTCATTTACAGCGGTTGAGGATGTAACTGAAATTACTTTTGAAGTTTCTGCTCCTAATGGTTTTGAAGATGACGACACTTTCAATACTTATGTAGATGTATTCAGCCATGTTGCTAAAACGGAAACAGAAACGATTACTGTTGAAGTGTTAACAGATCAGTATGCTGATGAAACTTACTGGGTAGTATTGAATTCCAATGGAGATATAATCGCTGAAGGAGGTAATCCTAATGTTGGTTTAGATAACATTGGAACTGGTGAATTCCCTGCTCCGTCTCACCCAGACATGTATAATCCTAATACTGAATATATTGCTGAGTTTGAAATAGAAATTGGAGATTGTTATGATTTCATAGTAACTGATTATTACGGTGATGGCTTATGTTGTACTTATGGTGATGGTTATGTGAACCTGAAAAATTCAGCAGGTGAACTATTATCTTCTATTGGTGAATTTGGTATTATCGATCAAAGTGGTTTCTTAAATGCAGTTGTTGGAGTAGCACCTACTGCTTCATTTGAAGTAAGTGTTGAAGATGCTACTATTTCTGTAACTAACAGCTCTGAAGGAGATGACATCACAGAATACGTGTGGAACTGGGGTGATGGTAACACAACAACCGGAGATAGCCCTGAAGCACATACTTATGCAGAAAGTGGTGAATATACAATTACACTTGAGGTAACAAATGCTTTTGGAACTTCAACTTATACTGAAACTGTAATAGTTACTGTACCTGCTGTTGAAACCAATATTGAAACTATCGATGGTGTAAGTGGTATTAACTTATTCCCTCAACCAGCTACTGATCAAATTAATGTTACATTTAATTTAGATGGTGCTAAAGTTTTAAATATCGCTGTTTTAAATTCAGTTGGTCAAGTTGTCAAAAACTTAGGTGATAATGCCTTCAACTATGGAAGTAATAATATCGTAATTGATGTAAATGACTTTACAAGTGGAATGTACTTTGTAAACTTTGAGCAAAATGGTCAGAAAGTATTAAAGAGATTTACAGTAATCAAATAATCTTTCTGAATACAAATATTTTAAAACCGATAATCTTCTTCGAGGATTATCGGTTTTTTATTTGCTTTCACTTTTTCTGAATATAAATGATATAAGTCTTGGTAATTCATTTTTATCTGATTCACTAAACCACTCATTAATTTCCAATAAAGCAAAACCATTTTTTTGTGCACTATCAATATATTCTGAGATGTGATGAATATAAGTGGTCAATTCGACTATTCCATTTTCGGATTCAAATCTTGCTTTACTACTATAGTTTATTATTGCTCAATAAACTCATTCAATAATTCAATAGCTATAACATTTTTCTTTCTCTCAGCAACCACCATTGCTGTTTCGCCTTCTGCATCTTCAACAATAATTGGATCAGCTCCATTTTCTAATAATAATTTAGTTATTTCAAAATGATTGAATCTAATACTTTCTACTAAAGGAGCAGCCATATACTCTGGATGCTGATAATTTGGATCGACACCTGTTCTGAGATAATAACTGACTAATTCAAGGTCTCCTTCCTGAATCGCCTTGAACATTGCTTTCCAATCTCCACCTCCGGACATGATAATTGGTTTAAGAGTTTGTGAGTTTGTGAGTTTGTGATTTAAAATTAATGATTCAAAATTTCAATCTTTTTGTAAGCAACTCCATCTCTTGAAAGTAATTGTAAAATATAAACACCATTTGGCAAATTAGAAGTTTCGATTTCCAAAGTATTTTTACCTTCTGAACTCATACCTTCGCTATTGAACACAAGCTTACCTATTGAATTCACTAAGCGAATCTGTATTTCTTCTATTTTCCTTGATTCGATATCTATATTCAAGACACCATTACTTGGTATAGGATATACATTAAATACATCTTCAGCTAATAAATTTCCTGTTGAAGTTGTTACACCTATTGGCTCACTAATTACTATAGAGCCTCCACTACTATCAAATACGGTTAAGATCACAGTATAACTTCCTGATTCATCATAAATATGAACAGGGTTTTCACTGTTTGATGTGTTTCCATCTCCAAACTCCCATAAATAGCTACTAATATTATCTCCGGTCGATTCATTAATAAAATTCACTGTCAAACCTTCGATTGAATAGGAAAAACTTGCCGTAATCGCTTCAAATGAAATGGTAACCGTTTCGCTGTATGTAGTACTAGTTCCATCTGTATCTGTAACCGTTAATGTGACTGTGTAAACACCAGATGCATCGTATATGTGTGTAGGATTTTCTGAAGAAGAACCATTACCGTCTCCAAAGTCCCAGGCATAACTGTTAATATTATCACCTGTTGTTTCATTATTGAAGCTCACTGTTAGTTCATTTATGGAATAACTATATCCAGCAACAATTGCTTCAGAAACTTCGTTTTCTATACCTCTTATATCAATAGATTCAAAATCACCGCCTTGAATGATATTTGAGCCGTCATTATTATCCAATTTAAAAAAGCCATTGTCTGTTAATCCATCTCCCCAATCATCCACAATTACGAATTTGTAACAAGCTCCATCTTCTACTTGTATGGTGTTTATATATTCAGAATTATTACCGTAACCACCTGGTGCTTGATTCTGCAAACCACCGCCATCTAAACCAACATTCAAATTACCACCTTCTGCTACTACTCCGTCCGCTTCGTCTAATAATGCCCAGTAAATTTCATATCCAAAATCATCTGTTTGTATGGTTATGATCAGTTCTTCTGTATCGGCAGTCAATCTTTCAATAGAATTAAATATTGCATTAGAAGCAAGATCATCATCACCTGTACCATTAACTTGCTCTATCTCGAATACTAAATCTAAATTACTATCATCAGTAATAATAGTTGGAAAAAAAACTTCGGCAAACTCAAAAGGCGCTAAATTACCAGTCCATACAGCTGAATCGAATGTATCACCAAAAGATGTAGCACTAAAGCTTGCACTTGTAATATCTGCACTTCCTAAATTCTGAAAGATCAACGAGGCATTCAAACCTTCACAGTAAGTAATATCTCCTGTATAAGATAGAATAGCAGCATTATTCTGACCGGCAGCAGCCGGTGGTGCATTTTCTATTAATTCTTCAAAAACATCTACTCCAACCTGTCCTACATTTTTAACCAAATGATTAGGTGAAACAAAATAGATAGTTGGAAATTCATCTACCTGATAATCGCTGATAATACTTGGTGGTGGCATTATATCTATGATCGGGAAATTAGCTAAATTGATAAAGTTCCCCTGTGATGTTGGTCCAGATCCTTGCAAATCATTCATTCCTGTTAAAATATCAGATTCGATGAAAAGAACAACAACTTCATCTGAACCTTCCGCTCCATAAGTACTATTAATATCTTGTAAAACTCCGGCACTATGATATAGCCAACTATCATCATTCCATGTAGCCGAAAAATTCAATATCACAGACTTTCCATTATCCAGATATTCATACAAATGATGTGAAGTTCCATTAATATCTGATAATGTAAAATCGGGAGCAATAGCATTATCTTCAAGCTGAGCAAAAATATTAGCACTGAATAAGAAGAAAAGTAGAATGATAAAGTTTCTCATAAAATAGTTTTACAATTGAAGATAATGTCCATAAAAATAAGCATATTGCTTTTCAAAAGATTAATTATTCTCAGTAAAAAAACAATCATTTTAACCACCAAAAGACAAATGTGAAACTTTATAGACAAAACAGGTGTCTTTCATCTATAAAAATCATCATAAAATAAACTGTTGGATAGAATACTTAGCTTTCTGTTTTTGATTTTCGTGTAGTTATTGCATGGAAATGTTAAAGTTACCTAGAAAAATAAACTGAATGTTTATTTTGGTTAAAAAGGGAACAGTTTTAGCTATTGTTGCGTATATATAATTGTTTTTGTTTATTTTTGATTATGAACTCGCTAAAATTGTATTTATGAAAAAACTTGTTACACTAATATTTTTATTATTTGCCTACTTCAATGTTGAAGCACAAACACTTGAATTTGCTTCAGATGAAGTAGAAATAAGTGGTAGCTCTTCAGCTACATTGTTTGAAACTTATAATAACCTTACTTTATCAAATGCTAATAAAGCATTGGATCTTGATTGGATTTTCACAACTCATGATTTTCCTAATAATTGGGCATTTAATTTATGTACGGGAGATGCTTGTTGGTCAACAGCAGAATCTGTTGTTCCAGTATCTATTGCTCCTGATACAGAAATGGATGTTAAAATGCAATTCAAACCGAATGGTGAAGTAGGAAGTGGATATGTAATGCTTTCTTTTAATGATGTAACTGATCCAACTATTTCGGCTACTTCAACTTTCTTTGCTGTTGCTGATGCAGAAACCAATATTACATTAACATCTGTTGAGCCAAAATTCAACTTTTACCCTAATCCAGTTGTAGATGTAATGAATTTAGAATTGGAACATTATCCTCAGGTTGCTAAAATTGGTATATACAACTTAATTGGTAAAGAAGTAAAATCTTTCAGTGCCTTAGATAATATTGATATCATTGACACTTCTGACTTAATTCAGGGTATGTATTTAATTACTTTGGAAGATAGTAATGGTAAATTGATCGAAACAAAACGATTCTCAAAAGTTTACTAAAAAACAATTTTAGTTTTTTCATAAAACGAAGCGAGTGTTCTGATTTTAGAATACTCGCTTTTTTATTTTCCACATTTCATACATCATTCATTCAAAATTTGTAACTTTCGAGCATGGAGCAATATTTAGTTTCAGCCAGAAAATATCGTCCGACAAAATTTGTCGACGTTGTAGGGCAACAGCACATTACAACAACCCTTAAAAATGCCATCAAACAAAATCAGGTTGCACAATCTTTTTTGTTTTGTGGTCCAAGAGGTGTAGGAAAAACAACTTGTGCTAGAATTTTAGCAAAGGTATTGAACTGTCAAAACCAAACAGAAGATAAAGAGCCTTGTAATGAATGTGATTCGTGTACCGCTTTCAACCAAAATGCTTCTTTCAATATTTTTGAATTAGACGCTGCCTCTAATAATGGTGTCGATGAGATCAGATTATTGATTGAACAGGTAAGATTTGCCCCTCAGACAGGAAAATACAAGATCTATATTATAGATGAGGTACACATGCTTTCACCAGCGGCATTCAACGCTTTTCTGAAAACGTTGGAAGAACCGCCTTCTTATGCAATTTTCATTCTGGCAACAACAGAAAAACACAAACTTTTACCAACGATCATTTCCCGATGTCAGGTTTTTGATTTTCACAGAATCGGTAATCAGGATATTGTGAACCATCTTGCCTATATTGCAGAAGATGAAAAAACTGAAGCTGAACCGGAAGCATTACATATTATTGCCCAAAAAGCTGACGGAGGTCTAAGAGATGCCTTATCTATCTACGATAGAATGAGTAGCTTTTCTGCCGGAAAGATCAGCTACCAATCGGTTTTAGAGAATTTGAATGTACTTGATTATGATTATTTCTTTAAAATAACTGATGGCATTCAATTACAGGACCGTTCATTATTAATGCTTACCATCGATGAAATTTTGAGAAATGGTTTTAATGGTGCAGAATTTATTTCAAGTTTAGCTAGCCATTTCAGAAATTTACTAATGGCAAAAGCCCCTAATACAGTAAAAATATTGGAAGTAAGTGAAAACTGGAAGAAAAAATACACTGAACAAGCAAGTGTTCTTTCAACCGGATTCATTCTAAGTTGCCTTAATATCGCCAATAACTGTTCTCTTGGTTATAGAGATGCTAAAAACAAACGATTACAAATTGAATTAGCACTACTGAAAATGTGCTATCTGCAAGAAGCTATTGATTTAAGCAGACAAAGTATTACTGCTTCAGAGCAAAATACGAATATTCCTGTTACAGAAAAAAAAAATGAAATAAGCAAAACTGCGCCTGTTCAGAAAGCTGCAATTCAAACAAAAGAAACTGAAATAAATAATACCGTTACTGCTCAGAAAAATGAAGTAAAACCTCTTCAAGCTGAACCTGCAGTGCCAACAAAACTTGAAGAGAAAGCTACTCCACAATTAATTACCAAAACAAACAACAACGGCTCAGGAGGTTTGAAATTTGGTGCTTCTTTGGCATCAATTTCTTCTGATATTAAGAAGGAAATAGCTGGTAATACCAAACCTAAACTAAACTACGAATCGAATGAGATAATTGGTTTATGGAACGATTTTGTAGCCAAGCATGATTCTCCGAGAACACAAGGTGTTTTACAACAACATCAAATGAGTTTGGAAAGTAAAAAACTATTTACACAAACCAATTCTACTTTCAATCAGGCTGAGTTAAAAAACGAGATTAAAAAGTTTATTGAAGGCTTGAAGCATATTTATGAATCTGTGGAATTAAGCTACGAGGTGAATTATATAAAGCCTGAAAATGACCATCTTCCTAAAAAGGTTTACACCGCAGAGGATAAATACAAAGTAATGGCTGAAAAAAATCCTGCTCTGGCAACATTAAAGCAAAACTTAGGATTAGAATTTGAATATTAGCATTCGTTAAACACTTGGGTATTCTACAAAATTTCGAGGTGTCTCATACAAGCGCACTTGAATATCCAAATGATCGTCGATAGCTGCGCGTAAATAATTGTAAATGACGATCACAATATTTTCGGCTGTAGGATTCAGGTTTTTAAAGTCGTCAACATCAAGATTCAGGTTTTTATGGTCGAATCTGGCATCAACCTCTTTCTTTATGATGTCTTTTAATACCTTCATGTCAATCACATAGCCCGTTTCCTTATCAATTTCACCGGTAACTTTTACTGTCAGATCATAATTATGACCATGAAAGTTAGGATTATTACACAACCCAAATACTTCTTTATTCTTTTCATCGCTCCAATTTGGATTGTGTAAACGATGAGCAGCATTGAAATGTGTTTTTCTGAATACAGATACCTTCATAGGGTAATTTTTGAAATAAACATAAGGAATTAGAATTGGTTCAATTATTTTCTAAGTGCCTCAGTAACTTTTAGCTTTCCGATTTTCCAGACTGGATACCAGTTAATACATATAGCAATAATTAAAACCCAAAGTGCCTGCGTATAAAAAATCTCAGGATTTAAGGAAAAATGAAGCACAGGTTCAATATCATATTTTTCGGCAAAATCAGTCAGATCGGCTCCTAAATGTATCGGGTTATAATAGAAATAAGTGAGTACAGGAATACTGAATAATACACCAAATAAAACACCTGACATTGCCAATAGTATGCCTTCTAATACCTGAATAACAATTAATTTCCATCTTTTCATTCCGATTGATATCAGCACTCCGAATTCGTACAAACGTTCTGTGGTCATCATTAGAATAGTTCCGAACATACCAAAACCAATAATCAGATAAAGAATCCCCAAAGCGATCTGTCCGGCAGCATTATCAGCTTCTATTAACTGAATCAATTCGGGTAACATTTCTTTCCAGTGCATTGTTTCCAGCTCTTTTCCTTGCAGCTCATTTTTCAATGCTAATGCAATTCCTTCACTCTTTCTTGGATATTCGGTATGAACGATTAAAGAACTTAATCTATTTTCAGCATTATACAAGTATTGTGCGGTGTTTAGTGGCAAGCAGACCAATGAAGCACTAAGCTGTGGTGAGCCATATCGAACGGTACCTGCAATTGGATATTTACCGGCTGCACTTGCTCCCTGATAGCCCATTCCCAGAAGGACCAAAGTGTCGCCAATACCTAGGTTTAAATATTCTGCCAACCTTTCTCCCAGTATTACTTCATCTTTTCCTTTACTGAAATAACTTCCATCTACTAATTTAGACGACAAGTTAAGAATATGGCTTTCGGCTTCAGGATCAACTCCTGTAACCATTACACCTCTGGTTAAATCTCCGGCAGATGCCAATGCAAATGATTCCAGTCTAGGAATAATGGCTGAAACTTTATCATGTTCCAAAATAGTTTGTTTTAAACTATCTGAAAAGACCAGCGTATTCTCAAGCGACTTTTCTTTCCAGTATCCTTCAGCATGTACCTGCGTATATCCGGTGTAGTAGCCAACTACATTTTTTATCATATTATCATAAACACCAAATTGTAAAGAACGCATCAGCAAAGCAAAAAAAACAGCAAAGAAAACAGAAGCCATGGTTATCATGCTTCTTCTCTTATTTCTGAATAAATTTCTAATCGCTAATCGTAAATACATTAGAAGATTGGATAAAGTTAATTAACACATTTAGTGCAAGATCTAAGAATCTATCTTAAAGCGTTTTTCATTTTTTGTTGTGAAAAGAACGAAGACTCGATTGGGCGATCAAAAAAGATTTCAAGATATTCGATTCTGGTTTTATTTCCATCATCTTCAACCGGAATCACTTCAACTAATGTTGGCACTTTTCTTCCGTCCATTTCTTTGATATTAGAAAAAGTCATCTCATTAACAAGAAAATCATCTTCATCGTAAAACTCTGCTCTCAATTCAATAAATTCCTCTTTAGAAAACCAAGAATATATTTTCCCCCACACTACAGGAGCATCTGGCTTCGGTAATAGTTCAACTTTGTAACAGTCATAATCTCCAATTTGCTCTTCGCCAATAATTGTGTGTGTGTAATCTTCTAAAATTGAAGCTGCTTTAACCAGATCGTCATTCGTAAAATCAGAGCCCATCCATGATTGCATCATCATTGAAGGTGGCAATTTAACCACTCTTGCTATGTTGGGCACCCAATTATAAATTTCTTGCTCTCTTTTAAGGAAAGCGGTTCCTTTTTCCCTTGCTGGTGATTCAACAGCGATCAAGGCAAAATCATCGCCCAAAGACCAACTTTTCATCACCATTTCACGGGTGTATTTGGGTCTTATAATACTCATTTTAATCGTTGCCTGATGGGTTGCTCCCCGAACGTGTTCCTGAGATCGTTCAATAATTTCTGCAGCGGTAATTTCCTGAGCACTCAACTCACTAAAGTTGCAATATAAGATGGTAAGTATAAATAGGACTAAAAAGTTTTTCATACAATATAGATACTACTAGTATAGCAAGGATTAAATTTGAAAAATCAAAACAAAGTTACATTGTTAAACCATGTAACGGCATTTGAGTTCAAGAACTAAAAGAAAATTTTATGCATTGGCTGAAATTATTGATTATTCCATTAAATATTATTGCTTTTCAGACAGAAGCTTGTCAGCAAAAATCTGCTGAAGTAAATAACAAAGAAGTTACAGTGAAAGAAGAAGTGAACAATAATTCTATAAATTCAACTCCCATGTTAACCGGAACATGGGTAGAATCGGGAATAAACGAAAAAGGGGTTTATCGGCTTGCACCACGAAGAGGAGGGTTAAGTAAAATGGTTTTTAACGAAGATGGAACGATGATTCATAAAGGCGCATTGAACTGCGGTTTTGGAAAACAGTTTGAAGGCACTTTCAAGGTAGTTGATGACTCAAAAAAACTAGTTGCCAATTATAACCGTACAACGAAATATATGGGTCCTGATAAAGACCCACAGCCTATTGATGAATCTGAAGAATATACCATTGTTGATATTACTACTAATACTTTAGTGCTTATTCGTAAAGATGGTTTTGGTGGAGAAAAGCAAATAGCCTATATCAAAGAAACTGTTTGGGAGACTATGGAATCGAATGAGTATGTGAAAGAAGAATAAATTCAGACGCTTACGCCACAGTTTTTACATACTTTTCCATTTCCATCGTTTTTAAGTTGAATACCTGAGACATGGGTTTCAACAAATTGCTGAATGAAAGCTTTTTGATGTTTGGAATCGTGATTGATATTATCTTTTGTTTGATCTTTCACGTACTCACGATATTGACCATCATAAGCTTGTGTTCCCCAACAGTTAGGGCAGGCTCCTGCTTCAAATATTTCTTCATTCGTGAAAATTTCTGAAGATTTTTTCTTACCAAATAATTTTTCTAAGAATCCCATTTGTTTATATTTATTCGTTCAAATTCCAATTATAATCCATATACTGAACTTCGATATCTTCTGCTATCTTCTTATCGAGAAATTGATTTAGATAAGCTATTAAAGTAGTTTTTTTAGTAAAATCTTTTTCAAACCAACTAAAGATCTTCGATACTTTAACAGGTATTTCTGAAAAGTTATTCTTTTCCAAATCATTCACAAAATCCATAGCCTGATCGTTTAACTGCTGTTCAAGTTTTTCTGCCAAATAAGCTTCATTCAATAACTTTGGACAAGAAACCGATGCACAATTAATAGCAAAATGAATTCTTGGTTCATTGAATTTCTTTCTTAAAATTTCATGTTCAACAGTATTCAGGTCAAACTCATTCCCACCAATAGTAAAGAATTTAATATCCCAGGGGGAATTTATCATCGGAATATCACCTGCAATATTTTTAATACTTTGTACTGGATAATGTTGAACAATTAATTGAACAGTAAAGGCATTATACACATTTATCCAATAAGCAAGCTGTTCATTAGAATTCCAATTCTCATTAGGTGGCCGATTACTTAAAAGCTGTAAATACTGATTTAGTTGAAGACTATCTTCGATAAACCCTTTGTAATTCACATTCCCTGATGTTGAAACATGTTGTTTCAGCAAAGTATTCCAAATTTGATGTGAAGGAACATCTGCATTATTGTTATCAAAATCAGTAAAATTCACCTTTTCTCCACGTAACTGTTTAATAAAAGTGAGAAGTTTTAAACCTACTTCATTGGCACTACAACTAGAGATTTGAAAAACAACGATAAGACTCAATAGTAACAAAAAGTATTTGAACACTTTTTTCATAAGCCTAAGTTCTACAAAAAATTAAGAGAAAGGGGTCTTTTGATAGACAAATATGAACTTCCATCATGAGAAAGCATAACTTGCTCCAAAAACGATAATCGAAATAACAATTCCTATTAAGAAAACATCATAGGATAATCTAATGTAGTGATACTTATTATTTAATTCCACGCCTAATGAATATATATCGTGAACAATTGTTGGGTACAACATATCGCGATTCTTAAGCATATTACCCACCATAGTTTGATAACTTTTTTCATTCAGAAAATGAAAATCATCAAATGTCATTAGTCCTTTTATCGCCCTTCCAAAATCAAGTGCTGTAGCTTTCTTAGGTTTCTGAGGTCGGGAAGCAAAAATGGCAAAGGTTATTGAAATAAGATTGGTCGCTAATATACACAGTACCGGAAAGATCAAGTAAAAATCTTCTTTTACTAAGGGTAGTAGTGTACCTACAACAACCGAAATAATGATGGCATTTATGGTAAGGAGGATATTCGATTTATTATCTAATATTTGTCTTCGGGTATAAAGGTTTCTCGAAGCCAGTCTAAACCAGGTTTCTACACCTCTGTCCGGTATTTTTTCGTATTTATCTACCTTTTTCTTGAAAACTTTAAGTTGCTGTTGATCAACTTCCAGGTCTTTCATCAACATTGCATCACGCTTCTCATCCAAGACCTTAAGTGTATTCTTCGCCCACTTTTTCCGATCATCCAATAGAGAGCCATACTGACGAGAACCATACAAAGAATAAAAAGTACACTCATCGAACTTATCTTTAAGTTTCATGATAAGCAACTCATCGGTAATGTGTCCATTATAAAAGACTTCGAGTTCTTTTTTGTATTCATGGTAGTCGTCATCAACCGTACTGAGTACACCTACTTGTTGTACATCTTTGAATACCATTTGGGCAAGCGCTAGCTCTTCATCTTTATGGGTTTCATCTGAGAGATTACTTAGTATAAGATCACTAACCGGTCCTTTATTCTCAAGTTCGCTAACAGCATCGGTTACCAACTCGTAACACTCCTTTGAATGGGTAGAATAACCATTATACATACATAAATAACGTATAGGAATGCTTAATATAATACTGACCTTCTCATTTTGAGTGAGTGGTTCATATTGCATTAACTCTTGGGCAATAGACAACTCTACCCCCATCAATTTAGGCGTATGATAGGGAAAATTAATCTGCCATTCGGCATTTTCGTCGTAATCAACCTGCAACTGCTCCACCAATGTCTGAAGATCGAAATCCATAGATCATTATATCAACCGAACTATATAAGCAAATAGCGTTCCGTTAACAGAAAATAATTGAACAAAATATTATATACGGTCTTATTTGAGTGCGGTTACAATTTCTTCAAAAGCCCTTTTAGCTTCTGGTATAGGAAAAAACATCCATGTATGAATCATTTTCGGATATTCGTGGTAATTAACATTAACACCTGCTTCTGCCGCCTTCTGAGCAAACTTCTTACCGTCGGGATAAAGCATATCGTAGGTACCACAAAAAATATCCATTGCTGGTAAACCACTCAAGTCTGCATATACTGGCGAAAAATTAGTATCAAGCGGATTGGCTCCATTTATGTACCATTTACCGCAGGTAGCAATTCCATCTATTGCAAGAAATGGATCTATTTCTGTAATCGCCCAGGCCTCCTCGTTACTCATTGTCATTTCTACCGCAGGGCTTAATGGAATCAATTTGCTAACCATAGGAATATTATTTTCCTTTGCCCATAAAGTAGTGGTGATAATCAAATTTCCACCTGCCGAATCTCCCGCCATTACTATATTTTCAGGATCGTATTCATTAATGAAGTACTTATAAACCGACTGAATACTTTTTTGAATTATTCGATGGTCATGTTCGGGTGTTTTGGGGTAATCAACCATTATGACAGTATAACCAGTTCTTTTTATTATTTTGGAAAGAAAATGCCAGTGAACATTCATTGGACCAGAAATAAAAGCGCCTCCATGAATATAGAAAAGCACTTTATTCGATTCTGTATTTTTAGGTTTTATGACATGAACAATAGAACCATCAATATCCATTCGTTCTTTACTACAGTTACCGAAAAACCAAAAAGGAGGCTTATGAAGGTCTAATAATCTCAACAAACGCAAGTTCAACTTTTGTGTTTTTAGCAGCCTGCGAATAGTATTTCGCATAATGAACTTAGTTATTTTACTTCTCAGACTCTCCATATAATTGTTAATTCAAATCTTATTAAGAAAGTTTTTTTGATATTTCTCAACCAAATCAAAACTTTCATTGTTAGGTGAACATCATTTCAAAAACAGCTCACGAATTTAGTTATTCTTTGCTTGAATAATGTTAAAACTTTTATTGTATTATGAAAGAAAAAGTATTAATAGTAGGTGCAGGACTTGGGGCATTGGCAACGGCTTTACGTTTAGTAACCAGAGGTTATGAAGTAGAAATAGTTGAAAAGCATCATCAGGCAGGAGGACGATTAAATCAGATAAAACAAGATGGGTTCACTTTTGACACAGGACCATCTTTCTTTAGCATGAGTTATGAATTCGATGAACTGTTCAAAGATTGTGGTATGGAAAACCCACTTGAAATGAATGAGTTGAATCCTGTTTACTCAGTTTATTTTTCAAACAGAAAGAAGCCATTCCTTATTTATAAAGACCTTGAGAAGTTAGCAAAAGAATTTTATGATGTTGAAGGAGATTTCGTGCAAAAAGCAAAGGGCTATTTAGCACAGGCAAAGGCACTTTTTCACGATACAGAAAATGTAATCGTTAAGAGAAATTATAATAATTTATTACAATATGGAACAAGTTTGTTACGCGTTCCGATCAAGCACTCTCCTTTGCTGTTCAGAACGATGTGGCAGGAATTGGAAAGACATTTCGATAGTGAAGAGGTAAAGATCATTTTCTCTTTGGTAGCATTTTTCTTAGGTGCAACTCCATTTGACACACCTGCTGTTTATAGTTTATTGAATTATACTGAATTAGAGCACGATGGTTATTGGAATATCAAAGGCGGAATGTATAAGATCACTGAAACATTTGTGAGCTTATTAGAAGAAAGAGGTGTAAAATTCCATTATAACACTGAAATTACTTCTGTTATTACAAATGGCAAAGAAGTAAACGGATTTGTAGATCAGAATGATCATGTTTGGAAGGCAGATAAATATGTTTGTAATGCAGATGCCGCCGCTTTCAGAGGAAAAATGCTTGGCAGAAAGAAATTTACAGAGGCAAAACTAGATAAAATGGACTGGACTTTAGCTCCGTTTACCATTTATCTGGGTGTGAAAGGCAAAGTTGAAAACTTGCATCATCACAACTATTTCCTTGGTGATAATTTCAAATCTTATGCTGATAAGATCTTCAAGATGTCGGTAAATCCTGAAAAACCTTACTACTATGTAAATGTAAGTTCGAAATCGAATGCAGCCTGTGCCCCGGAAGGTTGTGAGAATTTATTCATTTTATGCCCCGTTCCGGATTTAAGATACAAACCAGATTGGCAAGATAAAGAACAATTAGCTGAAACCATTCTAAAAGATATGAGTGAAAGGGTTGGTTTTGACTTAATCGGTAACAGAGTTACTCAAACTATTTTAGATCCTGTTGACTGGCAAAATATGTTCAATCTTTATCGTGGTAGTGGTTTAGGGCTTGCTCATGGCTTAAATCAGGTAGCAGCAATGCGTCCTAAGAATAAAGATGAAGAATTCGACAACCTCTATTATGTAGGTGCTTCAACAACTCCGGGTACTGGCTTACCGATCGTTGTTATCAGTTCAAAATTAGTAACAGAAAGAATAGAAAAAGATGTTCCAGTTATATAAAGATGTTTGTTATGATTGCTCAAGGCTAATAACTAAAAGTTACAGCACTTCTTTTTCAATGGGCATCAGAGCTTTAGATAAAGAATTGCGTGATCCTATTTACGCAATTTATGGTTATGTACGTTTTGCTGATGAGATAGTAGATACTTTCCATGAATATAATAAAGCTGAACTTTTACAAGAATTCAGAACCGAAACGTATAAGACTATTAAGCAAGGAATAAGCCTTAATCCGGTTATGCAAACTTTCCAGGAAGTTGTTAACAAATATAATATTGACCACGAACTCATAGATGCCTTTTTGGATAGCATGGAAATGGACCTTCACGACAATAGTTACGATATTAACTTATACGACAACTATATATATGGCTCCGCAGAAGTTGTTGGCTTAATGTGTTTAAAAGTATTTGTTGAAGGAGATCAGGAAGAATATGAACGTTTACGACCTGGTGCACAAGCTTTAGGAGCGGCTTTCCAAAAAGTTAACTTTTTAAGGGACATGAAAAGTGATTTTGAAGAAAGAGATCGAATTTATTTCCCAGACGTCGATTTTTCAAATTTCAATTTATCTGATAAATTAAAAATTGAAAACGATATTCAAAAAGATTTCAATAAAGCTTATATAAGCATTCTAGAATTGCCTAAATCTGCACGCTTAGGTGTTTACTCAGCATACCGCTATTACCTCTCTTTATTTCAGAAAATTAAAGCATTACCACCAGAACAAATTCTATCAGGAAGAATTAGAGTGCCAAATGATCAAAAATTAATCTTACTTTTTAAATCTGCATTGAGAAATCAGCTGAACCTTTTTTAAAAAAGTCTTACCTAATTCGTTCAAAATACAAGAACATATATAATGGGAGAGATACGAAAATGGTTAACTGCAAGAAAAACTGATAAAAAATCGGTAGTTTTTTTATTAATAAAAGGCTATTTCTTTTTAACTCTTTTATGCTTTATAATCTTACTTCTTCCTATCAGTCAAAATAAAGAAAATACAGTTATTGACCACTTATTTTTTTCTGTATCTATCGTAAGTACAACTGGTCTTGCTCCTGCCAATTTTGTAGAGTCTTATAATGCTTTTGGACAAGTTATTAGTCTTCTATTTATACAATTGGGTGGAATTGGTTATATGGCTCTAAGTTCATTCATTGTTCTCAGAGGATTCGATAAACTACCTAGTATCTCGGCAAGATTACTAAAACTTGAATTTAATCTTCCTGAAAAGTACCCTCTAACTTTGTTCATTTATAGTGTATTTATATTCACAATATTTATAGAAACAATTGGAGTAATATTTCTTTACTACGGTTTTTCAAAGGCCGGTGTAGAAAATGCTTTATGGTCGTCTATTTTTCATAGTATATCTGCTTTTTGTACTGCTGGTTTTAGTCTATTTGATAATTCACTATCCTCATTTAAGCATGTCCCTATTGTAACCTACACAATTCAGGTATTAGCACTATTAGGTTCAATTGGCTTCATAGTTCTGTTAGACTTTTGGTTAAAAATAACAGGTAGACGAGCATCTATTACTTTAACCTCTAAAATTATATTAATAGGTACTTTCTTAATATGGATAGCTTCATCTTTGATAATATTCTTATCAGACACTAACTTATCATCAATGGGATACCAAGGTCTCGAAGTTGCTATTTTCCAAAGTATTTCAGCCCATACAACTGTCGGATTTAATAACTATGATATAGGAAATATTAATAACGTAAGCATTTTTGTGATGATTATTTTAATGGTAATTGGTGCTTCACCTGCAGGTACTGGTGGCGGAATTAAAACAACCTCAATGACTGCTCTAATTGCAGTATTAGTTTCTGTGCTTAAGCAAAGGAAACGTATCACATTCTTGGATAAAGAAATTCCTACCTCAAATATATATTCGGCAGTATCGTCAACTTTTTTTTATATATTCATACTAATAATAGGCATCTATCTGGTTCTTTTCTTTGATGGAGATAATTTTAAATTAGAACAACTTTTTTTTGAAGTATCCTCTGCACTAAGTACTGTTGGTCTATCAACAGGAATCACTAGTCAGTTAACTGATCAAAGTAAAATAATAATTTCAATTCTTATGTTTATCGGCAGATTAGGAGTTTTGACAATTGGCTTTGCCTTGATTTCTAGATCACCTTACAGAAAACAAAAACTTAAAACTGAAGAAATAGCGATTTAAACAAGTAACAACATATCCGCACGGTAATTCTTGATTTACCAATTTTTTTCCCTGATTTTGATAGTTTTCATTGATTGTGAACTCTATTATCGATCATTAAGCAAATAAAAGTGTGAAAAATATCAATATAAGCCTGAACCGAGAGTTAATGACTGTCATAGAGTTATTATGTTATAATAATTCATACCAAAGTCGTACACTCTACCTAATAATTTAATAAAATACATAAGCTCCTTTCAAATGATAATACTTTAATATACAAGGTAATTTGATATATTTAACCAGATGTGAGTTTTAGGTCATCTGATTATATTAATAAGTACTTATTTTTATATATATTTACAATATTCCTAATATTTAAGGAAGAGGTACACTATCATATAATTTTTTTGACTGAAAAAATCCATTTTAATCTCATAATTAATCAGAAATACAACTTCCAATAATGTTGTTAAGACTACTTATCATTTTTTTAATTTTTTCAAACCTCATTTCAGCCAATAGTGGTACTTGTGACTCAATTAATAATGAATTAATAAAGTTTGAATCTATCTCTGGAATAGATAATACCAAATCTTTATTTGAAATTATCAGACAACTACATCAAACAACAGAAAATTTTGATTGTGAAAATATAACAAAGGCAAAAAATCTACTGGCATATCAGTTATACAACCAGTCTAAACTAATAGAGGCTAGAAAATTACTGCTTGAAGCCGAACAAATATTCAATAAAAATAACTTAAGAGATGCTGATTATATAGTCAATCAAAATTATTTAGGATTGATTGATATTCTTGATGGTAATTTAAAGAAAGCTACATTTCATTTCAATCGATGTAAAAAATATGCTGAGCAACTCAACGATACCAATTTGATTTGTCAATCATATTTACAATTAGGTTTGGTACATCTTGAAATGCAGGAATATGCCAAAGCCGAATCATTTTACGCGAAATGTATAGAAATCAATAAAGACTTGAACAATTATGAATATGAAGGCTACTCCTACCAGAACTTAGCAAGAATTCAATTATTTCAAAACGATAAAGACCTTGCCTTATACTATGCTAAAGAAGCTTATCAAGTATGGAAGCATAACAAGGCTTACAAAGGTCAGTACTTCATAAATCATATTCTATCAGAAATTTATGAAGCTAAAGGCGAGAATGATAAAGCTATTGAAGCGCTCGAACAAAGTGTCGCTTTGAATAAAACACATGGTTTCAACATATATATTGAAGAAATTTACTACAGGTTGGGTAAGGCTAGTTATGAAAATGGTGAAAAAGAAGCCGCTAAGAATTATTTCTTGAGTGCTTTAAACACCGCTGTAAATCTTGATAATGACATTCAAGAAGAATTATTGAATAAATTAGTAGATATACATAACGAAAATAATGATCGCGAGGGATTAAAAGAAATGCTTTCATTGGTGGTTAATGTATTGAATGATGCTAAAGACAGGAATAAAGTTCAGGCTGATCGAATTATTTCGAGCCAATCGGAATTAGATAATACCAACGAATTAAATCAAGCATTACAACAAAGCTATTTAGGCGAAGAAATAAAATTCAGAAGACTAACATTATTCACTATAGCTTTAATTGCTTTACTCGCATCAGCTGCTTATCTTATATACAGTAAAACCAAAGAAAGTAATAAGAGAAAAAAACTATTAGATCAAATTAAAGAGCAAAAAACTGAATTGGAATCAGCCAACGAAAAACTGATAGAATTTACTGATATAATCTCAGAACAAAATCTTGAATTGACCATAAAAAATAAAGACCTCAAGAATTTTACTTATGCTGCTTCTCACGATCTGAAGACACCTTTGCGTACCATTGTGAGTTTTGCCGGAATGCTTAAAAGCAAAATGCAAACTCATGATAATTCTGTAATTGAATTACTCGAACTAATTGAAAAGGGTGGTAAGAACATGAGTGAAATGGTAGATAATCTTTTGGCTTATGCAAAAGCAGGAAGCAAAGAGATAAAAATTGAAAAAACCAATATTCTGAATCTCGTTGATCTGGTTATTATTAACTTAAATGCGCTTATTCAAGAACGTAAAGCATCGATCAATAAAAATATCCATATTGACAGTGCTTTTATTGACAAAACCTGTGTTCAACAAGTATTAAGCAATCTGATCGCTAATTCGATCAAATATTCTAAAAAGCATATACCTCCACAAATTGATATTTCCGTTGACGAAACCGATAAAGAATACATATTTGAAGTAAAAGACAATGGCTTGGGAATACCTCAGGAATATTTAGACAGAGTTTTCGATATGTTCCAAAGAGTACCTACCGATACTAAAGTGGAAGGCACAGGAATAGGTCTGGCAACCTGCAAAAGATTGATCGACTTGAACAAAGGAACAATTTCAGTAAAATCTAAATTGGGGGAAGGCTCTGTTTTCTGCTTTAGTTTGCCGAAACAAGTTCAGAAAATTAAAGAGTTGAAAAACGATAGAGCTGCTTAGTTAGCTATTGAGTTTATGAGTTAGTGAGTTTATGAGTTAGTGATTACACAAAAACTTACCCTATAGAGTTATTAAAATTATTTTCTTTATCAAGATACTGTGAAGCTATTTTGTCTTCTGGATTTAGCTCAAACGAATACAAAACAAAAATGAAAAACCATTCAGCAGGTTTCATAAGCAGATAAATAAAATCAGAGATATACTTATTCTGAAATAAATGGTAATGTTTCTTTACGCTCTCTCCCACTCTATCATAATTCCTTCTGATTAAACGATGTAATGAAGGAAACTTCGTCTGAACCAATTCCTCAAAAGCATTAGATGCCAATAGCTGACGATTACAAATTATTAATTCGCCGCTTCTTCTTCCTGTTCTGACCGGTTTTACAATAATTGGGTGTCCTTTTGCTGCAATCGTACATAAATAATGACCACCACAATCAATATGTTCGCAATATTCATTCAGTTCAGAAAAACCCATATTATGCGTTTGTGTAAAAGCCTTCAGCACATCTGAAGGTTGCTGACCAAATAGAATTAAGATTCCAGTAGCTAACACAATCAATGGCAAACATAGTATCATCAGAAATACGAATTTTGGAATGAACTCTATATTCAAAAATTGCCAGGCGAGCCGGGTAAAAAAACCATCTGTCGCATACTTACCCGATTTTGCCAGATCAATGATTCTTCTTTGATTCTTTATTAATTCTAAAAGGAATAAAAGCACTATTGGTAAATTGCCAATAAAACCGAGTAACCCAATCTGTATATTCAATACTATATTGAAAAAAACACCAAAAACCAAGACCGTATTAACCAATACCTCAACGATTGGCGGTGCTATTCGATCTCTGATCAAAGAGTAAAAGTAGGTGAAAGCACAAAGCGCAATCCAGATATATACGCTTAAGCGATAATCGGGATGAAAGGTAATTGCATCGGAACAACAATCGAATTCCGGAGCATTATCAAAGATGAACAAATAAAGCGTAGGTAAGAAAACTACCTGAAATAAGCCTAAACAAAAGGCAAAAAGATCATTTCCTAATCGTTTCCCTTTAAAAATATAATGAAAGAAATCGAAGACAATAATGAATGCCGGAACAAATAATAAGAGTAGAATAATTTGCATAATGCTGTATATTATTGATAATTACACAGCCACATTATGCTCTCTTAGTGCATCATTCAGAGAAGTTTTTTTATCTGTACTTTCTTTTCGTTTTCCAATGATAAGCGCACAGGCTACCTGAAACTCACCTGCCGGGAATTGCTTTGGATAGGTTCCGGGAATTACCACTGAGCGAGCCGGCACTCTTCCTTTCATTTCAACGGGTTCTGCTCCACTAACATCAATAATTCTTGTCGATTGGGTAAGAACAACATTCGCTCCTAAAACGGCTTCACTTTCTACATGAACGCCTTCAACAACTATCGATCGAGAACCAATGAAACAGTTATCTTCAATAATAACCGGAGCTGCTTGTACAGGCTCTAACACGCCACCAATACCAACACCTCCACTAAGGTGTACATTTTTACCTATTTGTGCACATGAACCAACGGTCGCCCAAGTATCAACCATTGTTCCCGAATCGACATAAGCACCGATATTAACATAGGAAGGCATCATAATTACATTTGGAGCAACAAAACTCCCATGGCGCGCAATGGCATGAGGAACAACTCGAACGCCCAATTCTGCATAATTTTCTTTTAAAGGTACTTTATCATGAAATTCGAAAGGTCCCACTTTGATCGTTTCCATTTTTGCGGTTGGAAAAAATAACAACACTGCTTTTTTCACCCAATCATTTACTTTCCACGATCCATCTTCCAATGGTTCTGCCACTCGTATCTTGCCTTTATCTAATAAATTTACGGTTTCACGAATTGCCATTAATGTTGAAGTTTCTTTTAGTAAACTTCTATCTTCGAAAGCAGTTTCTATTGTTTTTTTAAGTATCGGGTACATGTAATTTTAAGATTGATCTGTAATAGAATATTTATTTAACCTAAGTTGTGATAAATCACAATAGTCAACAATTTAATAGTCCACTGTCAACAAGGGAAGCCCATAATTCGTAAAGAGTAAGGCTTTTAGTCTATGATCTGTTGACAGTCGTTTATACACAAAAATGTCATTATAAATCGTAATTTGAATTGAGTTATTTTCTTGCTTTTATATCCTTAATAGAATAGTTGGTAATTTTACCATTTCGATAAACATTCGCTCTTACCTTTCTGAAACCCTGTGATTTCAAGTAGGCAATTACTGCTTCAACATCGTTTATATCTTTTAATCGATTCAATTCGACTTTTTTCTTACTTGTGCTAACAGTAATATGCGTTTGTTTAAGATTTAAGCTATTAAGAATAAATTTCTGCTCCATAGAGAAATCTGTATAAGGCCCAACCTCTACCGAATAAGTAAACCCTTCAATTTTTGTTGTTGGTACTACTTCAGGTTTAGGAATATGATCTTTAGGTTTTGAAGAAATATTGATCGGGTCTTTTGATGTTTTGTCCTTTTTACCTTTCTTTTTCTTATCGTTTTTATTTTTCGCTCCTGCTTCAGCAACGTTCTTATCAAAATCTATATACTCTTCATCTTCCGGTGGTGGAAGTACATTATCCTGTTTAACTTTCGGGGTATTTCTATCTTTTTTGGTAAAAATCATTCTTTGGTTGAATCTATGTTTGGCTACACTACAATCCGCACCATCGATACAATCATTGATAATTCCAGTTTCTCCTCTTGCAACTAACTCTAGTTGAGCCTGCTTTATCCCATTCTGATAAAATATCTGTGCAATATTCGCTAATCTGTTTTTAGAAAGATCGAGATTCGATCGAGTTGTACCTCTTGCATCGGTAAAGCTTTCAATTCTGATCTTAGCTCTTGGATTTTCTCGTGCATAAAGAATAACAGGAGCAATCAAGTCCATTACACTTTCTGTCATAATATCAGACTTACCTTTAAATTGAACTGGTCCGATATTCAGTTCAGCATTTAAGCTATTTTCAGGAACCTGCTGTAATTTCAAAGGATCATTATTGGTAACAACAACATCTTTCTGCTGAACTTTATTTTTCGTTTTATCCGCTTTATTTTTTGAAGGTTTACTATTATCTTTCTTTGGTTTTTGAGGCTTAGTTGTCTTTTCCTTCTTTGGTTTTTCTTGCTTTTCAGGTTTGGTTTTTACAGGTTTAGGCTTCTTTTCTTTAGAATCTGGTTTCGTCGGTTTTACTGTTTTATCTTTCTTTGATTTGTCTTTACCTGTTTTCTCTTTCTTTTGCTTTTTACTTTTTTCCGGCTTAGTTTCTTCTCCCAAATTTACATAGGGTTGAATCACTTCATTAGAACCATCAATAATATTCGGATTACTAACATCTGCGTACTGTGCATCTTCAACTGAAGTTACACCTGCAATTGATTTCGGGTAATTGATTTTTCCATTTATTCTGAAACGATAGATATCATCAGAACCTATTCCACCTTTTCTGTTTGAAGCAAAATAACCACCTCCACTTTTATTATCGAAAACTATCGTAAAATCGTCTTGTGCTGAATTGATCGGTGCGCCCATATTTTGCGGTTTCGACCATTTTCTTTTTACTGGTTTAGAGAAGAAAATATCATAACCACCTATTCCGGGATGTCCATTAGAAGCAAAGTATAAAGTTCCATCATTGTGTATGTATGGAAATTGTTCATCTTCAGGTGTATTAATATCAGGTCCCAGATTTTTAGGATAGCTCCAGGTAGTATCTATTTTAACAGAAACATACAAGTCTGCACCGCCATATCCTCCTGGCATATTCGATGAAAAATATAATAGTTTCCCATTTTCAGATAAAGTAGGATGAGCAATAGTATAATCGGCACTATTGTATGGATAATCTTCTATGACCTCCCATTTTCCATTTTCCTGAATTTGAGCATTGATAAGTTTCAGATTTAACTTTTTCGTTTGCTCTTTAACACCTTTTCCTCTTACTTCTGTATTTCTTGTAATCCATGCATTTTGAAAATATTTACCAAAAGCAACAGGACCATCGTGGTATTGACTATTAATATTTCCTCCTAATTTTTTAGGCTTCGACCAGGTAGAAACAAAAGCCTGCGTTACATACATATCCAAAAAAGCTTCGTCTTCTGCATAATAACTTCCTGCCGATTTCTTTGAACCCGATCGTGAGCTGGTAAATACCAATTGATTATCGGCATATAATACCGGACCAAAATCGATATAAGGACTGTTAAATGGTAAATTCTCTACTTTATATTTTGTTGCATTAACATAAAACTGTTCAACATTTCTGCAAGCATTGGCAAACTCCATTGATCTTGGATAAATATCAGAATACGATTCATAGAAATCTGCGGCGTCTTCAAATTTCTCCTGCCCTTGTAAAGCTTGTGCTAAATTGAATTCCAGTTTACGGTCATTTTGCTGAGGCATAACAATTCTGTACCAATATTCTGCTTCTTTAAACTCTCCAACCATACGATGGCAATGAGCAATATTCACTTTTGCCTCCAATACATTGTCGAACATTAGAATATCAGTATAAGTATCTAAAGCTTGTCGGTAAGCCTCTGCTTTAAAAAGGTCGTTGGCTCTTTTCAATAAAGCTTTGCTATCCTGAGCATTGCTATTGAAAACAGTTAAAGTAAAAAACAGACTAAGAAATAAAAACCGCTGCATAGTGATCAATCAAATAAAGTGCAAAAATAACGATTCAACGCCAGTCTTTTCTGACAGAATGATTTAGATTCTGTTTAATGAGGTCGTAAGGTATTTATTCTTTCGGGAACATAGGTATGAATATGCTCGTTTTTTTAGCATATTCTCTGAAAGCTTTCTTATTCATATACTTTCTTTCCAACATAGGAATTCCTGATACAAAAACGATCAGAAAGCTTATTAACAAAGGTCCAATTAAAGAAATCAAATGAAAATGCGCTTGAAAGGCAACAATATAAATTCCCCACCATAAAACCACTTCACCAAAATAATTTGGATGTCTGCTATATCGCCACAAGCCTTTGGTCATTATTTTTCCTTTATTCGACTTTTTGCTTTTAAACTCCAATAGCTGCCAATCTGCTACGCTTTCAAAAATCAAACCGAATGCAAAAACTAAACAGCCTATATAATCGATATAATTAATGGCGATGTAGTTATTATCGGTATTTACGTGAATAATAGGCAAGGCTATGATCAACATAAAAAAACCCTGTAACATGAACACTTGCAAAAAAGCTCTTATAACAGCAAATTTCCCCCACTGTTTCCGCCAATTTGCATATCTGAAATCTTCAGGCTTGCCAATACTTCTCATAAGAATATAGGTGGAAAGCCTGAAACCCCAAAAGGCGACCAACGTGGTAATGAGTGCTTGTCGGGGCATAATTTCACTATACTTGAATAAAGTAAAAAAAGCGATCAGGACAAAACCTAAACCCCAGGCAATGTCAGCTACACCATTGTCTTTCTTTACATTCGCATAGGTAAACCAAAACAGCATATAACTCAAAACCAGAATGCCGCAAGCCTGATAAACTTCCTGAAGTGGTAAAAACATTACTTAAGTTCTTTTTACTCCGGCAAAATTCGTAATATAATCCGAACCAAAGGCTAGAGAAGGTGTTAAAAATCCAGATGATTTAAAAGATTTATCGGCAAGCACTCTTTTTACCGATTCCAAAGCAGTCATTGCCGTTAATGTATAACCTTCAGGACATTCTAATCTTGCTTCAAATTCATTACCATCAGCATCCTTTGCAATTCCCCAAAGCAGACTTTTCGATTGCTCTCTTTCTTCAGCAGTAGGTCCGGGTTTCCCACTCCATACTTTCTTCAACATTCTTTTTTTCATAAAATCTGAACCAACAAGCCAACCAAAATAATTACCGAATTTCATCATTCTGATCGACTTATCATTTAAGCCAAGATAAACCATTATATTCGGAATACCTGTTGAGTGAAAGGCAGTAGATACATCTCCCCATGGAATAGTTGCACTTGGTGTTTTTCTATCTTTAGAAGGGTCAAACTGAATTTGTCTGATTGCATGTGCATTTTTAACCAGCTTAATCTTTCCATTCTCTCGAATAGCACCACCTCTTCCTAAATTTTCTATAGCAGTAGTAGCAGTTCCTCGCGAAACACCTCCGCCTAAGCCAACAAAAGCCAACTCAAGATGTGTCGCCTGTGGTAGGTTTTCGTGAATATACTTCGCTAAGCAATCAGAAGGCACAACATCGAATCCCACACCCGGTAAAAGAATAATACCAGCAGCTTCTGCTTTTTTCCCCAGATAGGCACAACCTTCAAATACTTCAATTTCTCCGGTTATATCCAGATAATGGGTTTTTGTTTGAAGACAAGCTTTGGTCATTGCTTTAAAGGTTCTTGTAAATGGTCCGGCACAATTCAGCACCAGATCAAAGGGAGTGAGTAAATCTAACAATTTTTGTTCTTCATCTATACTTACTATCTCGTAAGGCAGATCATACTTTTCAGCTATTGGTAAGATCTTATCTCTTGTTCTTCCTGCTATTGTAGGCTTGATACCTTCTTTTTCACACAATTCAAGTATTAGCTTTGCTGTGTATCCATTTGCTCCATAAATCAGGAAATTATTAACCTTGGTCATTTGATTAAATTTTATTGGCTAGAATCGTTTGCAAAATAAAACAATTTTATAAAAGAACAACTATCTTTGCACCCGCTTACGCACTCCTTTTACCTGATTTCCAGGATTGAAGGGACTATTGTAAACTTTAAAACCATTTAAAATGGCAACTAGAATCAGATTACAGCGTCATGGACGCAAAAAAAGACCTTTCTATCACATTGTTATCGCAGATCAGCGTGCACCACGTGATGGAAAATTCATCGAAAAAATTGGTACATACGATCCGAATACTGTACCTGCAACTATTAATATCGACAGAGATCGTGCTTTTGATTGGATAATGAATGGAGCTCAACCTACTGATACCGTAAGAGCAATTTTGCGTTATAATGGAGTTTTATATCGTAAACACCTACAAAGAGGTGTACGTAAAGGTGCTTTCTCTCAGGAAGAGGCAGACAAAAGATACCAGGATTGGTTAGATGCCAAAGCTTCCAAGATCGCAGGCCGTAAAGATGCACTTGCTGCTGCTGCTGCTGAAGAGCAAGCTAAGAGAGATGCTGCTGAACGTGAGAAAAACTTAGCACGTTATGGTACTGAAGAAGCAGAAGCTCCTGCAGAAGAAGAAGCATCTACTGAAGAAGTAGTGGAAGAGGCTAATGCTGTTGTAGAAGAAGCTCCTGCTGCTGAGCCAGTTGAGGCACCTGCACCAGAACCAGTTGAAGAACCAAGTCCAGAGCCAGAGCCAGAACCGGTTGCAGAAGCTCCTGCAGAAGAAGTAAAGCCAGATGACTTAACGAAAGTTGAAGGAATTGGTCCTAAGATTTCTTCTTTACTGATCGAAGCTGGTTACAAAACTTTTGCAGATCTTGCTAAAGCGGAAACTGAAGCTATTAAGCAAATCTTAGTAGATAACAGCCTACAACAACACGTTCCTGATACATGGCCTAAGCAAGCTGAATTAGCTGCTGAAGGTAAGTGGGAAGAGTTAGAAAAGTGGCAAGATGAATTAGATGGTGGAAAAGAAGTTGAATAAATGAATGTCAATGACCTTTTAGCGGTCGGTTCAATCAAAAAATCTTTTGGTCTCAAAGGTGATGTAAAGATCGCCTTTGAGGCTTTTTTTTTAGAATATACTCAAGGACTGACGGCTTTATTTGTTGAAGAAAATGGAAATAAAATTCCTTACTTCATTGAGAAAATCCAGCTTCAATTCGATGGCACCGGAGTGGTAAAATTTGAAGATGTTAATGTGAAAGAGGTGGCTATGCGATTGAATGGCAAAACCATATTCGTTGATCCTAAGCAATTTGAAGGGCTTTCTGAAGCAGCAGAAGATGAAGATTATTATGGTGATCTGATCGGACTTGATGCTGTTTTACTTAATGCTGAAAATTTAGTATTAGGAAAAATTGAAGCAATAGAATACCTTCCTGAACATGAATGTGCTATTGTAAAACACAAAGGGCTGGAAATTATGTTACCATTACACGACGATATATTTATAGAATATGACGATAATCAGGCGTTCTTTGCTTTAGACAAAGAATATCTGAGTATTTATTTTGAAGACTAAAATAAGTTTTAAGTGAGAATAGATATCATATCAGCCGTTCCCGAACTATTGGATAGCCCACTAGGGCATTCTATAATGAAGCGTGCTAAAGAACGTGGATTATTAGAAGTTGTTTGTCATGATCTGCATGATTATGGAATAAACCGTTATAATCAAATTGATGACTATCAGTTTGGCGGCGGTGCCGGAATGGTTATGATGATAGAACCCATAGATAATTGTATTTCAGATCTGAAAAAGGAAAGGGATTACGAAGAAGTGATTTATATGAGTCCCGATGGGGAATTACTGAATCAACAATTATGTAACCAGCTTTCTTTAACCGAAAATATGATCATTCTATGTGGACATTATAAAGGCGTTGACGAAAGGGTAAGAGAGCATTTGATTACCAGAGAAATTTCTATTGGCGATTATGTTTTATCGGGAGGAGAATTAGGTGCTGCAGTCCTTGTAGATGCTTTAGGAAGATTAATTCCAGGTGTTTTAAATAATGAAAGTTCAGCTTTATTCGATTCCTTTCAGGATGATCTGATCGCACCACCGGTTTATACAAGACCGTCGAACTATAATGGTTGGGAAGTACCTCCCGTTTTACTTTCAGGACATGATGCTAATATAGAATCGTGGAGAACAGAACAATCTATACAACGAACCAAAGAACGCAGACCTAATTTGTTAAAGGATTAGCGGAAAACAAATAATACGGTTTATACGAAAAATTATATTTCAAATCGTATAAAAAGACCCCCCATCCCTATCAAAGCTTTGAGCCTTGACAGGGATGGGGGTTTATAAATATATAAATCGTATTACTTCACGATCAATTTACCACTTGCAATTGAAGTTTTATTATTATTCAATTGGTAGAAATAATTTCCAGGTGTCCAACTCTGAACTGAAATATTCAATTCATTAGTTCCACGATCAATGTTTTTCGTCAACATTAATTTACCATTCAAGTCAAAGAACGAGATCGTTAAATCTTCATCTAATTCAGTCAAAGTTAGATTTACAAAATCACTTGCTGGATTAGGTAATAATTGTATTGTACCTAAGCCGTCTATAATATGAACAGCAGTCGGGTTATCCGGTACAGGATCTTCTGTAGGATCATCTTCTACTCCTTCATAGAAAAAAGTATGAACTGCTTCCATAAAAGCATTTTTAGCTTCAGAACTTCCTAACATTTCAAGTCCAACTCCAAGATATACCGTTTTAAAAGTATCACCATTAAAATTGATCGCTCCTGTTTGTTCATCGTTATACGTTAGGATACTGATTGCACCACCAACAGGATTAATAGCATCTGGATAGTAATTACCATTATAAACATCTTCGATCTGTATTTGCCCTACACCACCGAAATAAGGATCAGCACTATTCGATTCAAGACTTGTTCTGCTTCCATCTCCATCATCAACAAATGAAGCATGCATATAATTTTCATAAAAATCCAGTGTCTCAGCCGTATAATAACCTGCTGCAGAAGTTTCCCAACCGATGTCCTGACCAGCGATCAACATATTACCACCATTATCTAAAAATGACTTGAACGCAGCAACATTAGCATCGGTTAAAGAAGGGAAAGACCAGCCTACATTATAATAAACATTCTTAACATCTCCCATAGCACCTGCATTTATTCCATCCATAAAAGCATTGGTTCCCATAGTCGCCACATATTTATTTCCTGTAGCTTCTAATCCTTCTTTATATAACACATCAAATGGACCATATTCTGTTCCATCACCAAAACCAGCTTCATTCGTAACTACTAAATCCCAAACGTTAGAGATAACATTAAAACCAACACGTTGAGGCGCATAAATACTATTTCCAACAGGCGTTAATTCAACAACATATTTTCCAACGCCCGGTGTAATTGAAGGTGTTACATTCAGTAAAATATCAAAAACTTCATCAGGGCTTGTTAACACATCCATAGAACCACTGCTCACTTGTCCTGCCAGATCAACTTCAGCAGTCCAGTCATCTGGTTGATCAGAAATAAGATTCAATGTATAAAAACCACCATCACCAGTATAGAATTGGCTTGTAAAAACAGTCGCTTCTGATTGAGAAGCTGCTGATTTGAAACGTGTATCATTTGTTGTAAAAGCGTGAGCAGGATCATCAGAAGAACCTGAATTAAGTACTGTTTTCGTAGAATTGTCCTGTACATAAGCAATCACATATACTTCTTCTTCATGCCAATCCTCATCCAATGTATAATTAAATTCAAAGCTTACGCTCTCTCCTTGTGGAGCAAGCGTAAAATCTTCTCCAAACCCGTTAAGTGTTTCTCTGAAAACATTAGGAAAATCTCTTTCTCCATTAGAACCCGGAGGAGACGCATATTCAACCATACGTTCAATCACAGCTGTTCTCAACGTATATTCTCCACTAATAGATTCATTTGTAATTACTTCAATAGTTACAGTACGGTCGGTTCCTTCGGTTTCAGTTACTTTCAAAGAAACTACAGGTGTTTGCCCATTCAAATTTGCAACATCGGTTTCAGAAACACCTGCTGGTCCTCCTTTGCCTTCTCCATTCATATACATATCAGGCACACCAGTTACCCCGTAATAATCCACTCTGTTCTGAACTGGTTGAGGATTTGCCGCATTCATTGGATCTGTTCCCGGCCATGAGGTATGATACGCGATATGATGCACATTTCCTCGATTGTTCGCAAGAATATTATCCTGAAAAGCAGGATTCTGATCTGCACAAGGGCCACAAGATGCTTGTGTGAAATGTTCAAACAACACATACTGCCTTGCCTGAGCATTCAGACAAAGTGTTGTAATGAACATTAATAAAAATGAAAAGTAAAATTGTTTCATATCAAGATTTTGGATTCAAATAAATTTAAAACATGAAGTTAGAACTTTAATTACAAATTTGTAGGGCTTGTTGATTAAATAATTGTTCATTGTGTTAGCCAATTACACATAATACAATTTGTGTTCTATTATGTCGTGAATATTTTTCAGCTTTGCACACAGAATTGATTTAAATTTGATGCCCAATAATTTTTTATGATCCAAGCTATTTTACGATTTTTTACATTAGGAATAATTTCAGTATTCAGTATTTCATTATTTGCTCAGGAAACACCACCTGAAAATATTGAAGGGCAACAACTCAGAACATGGTTGAAGCAGTATTGGTACGATAACCACGAAAATATTTCTGGTAGTGCATCGAGTGGTTACAGAGCTGCACGTCTAGAGATGTACAACAAAATTGATGTCGTTAATGGACAACTTGAGGGTTTTTACAGTGGATATACGATCAATGTACCTTCACAGGGTTTCGATGCTCCGGCTGATATTTCTCCAATGGATTGTGAGCATATAGTTCCACAATCACTTTTCGATTCGGATGCTCCAATGAAAAATGACATTTTTCATTTAAGACCTACTTATAGTAATTGGAATAGTACCCGAGGAAACTTGCCTTTCGATGAAAACCCTGATCTACAAACGGATAAATGGATGCGATTTGATGATAATATTACCTGTAATCAAAATCCATCGTGTATTCCGAACGAGAGTATAATCGATGAATTCAGTGAGGTAATAAATGGACAATCGTGGGAGCCAAGGGAAAAAGTAAAAGGAAATGTTGCCAGAGCTGTTTTCTACTTTTTTACGATGTACCCTCAATATAATATTACTTCGGTAGGCGATATTGAGCAATTGTATTTATGGCATTTGGAAGATCCCGCAGATGCATTTGAATTGAGTAGAAATGATATGGTTGAAGACTTTCAGGGGAACCGTAATCCATATATCGATTATGCAGATCTAGTTCAAAAAGCATGGCTACCCGATTACGAAGTACCAGTTGAGACTTCAAATAGTAATATTTCTGAAAGAAATGTAAAGGTCTTTCCAATTCCGGCATCTGAGTCTATAAATGTGGAATTAGACAGCGGTTCTGATAATATCGAACTTATTATTTATGATTATATTGGAAGGCAGCTCCCATTCCAGCTAAATAATGATTACGATAATACGACCTTAGATTTGGATATTAGTAATCTTCAACCAGGTACTTACTTTTTAACGGTTAAGGATAAATATAATGTATTAGGAGTTGTTAAATTTCTGAAGCAGTAACTAAATACATAATAAGAGTATGTTTAGATTTCTATAAGCTGATAACCAATACTTTTTAAACATACTCCTACTTCAAAAAATCAATATTCCTTTTCAGACCTGAAAACTTTGTTCTTTTAACAGCCGACTTCTTAAATACTTTTCTGAAAACATCTTCTGTTATTTCTTCCCAATCTTTTTGTTTCATTTGTAAAAGATCGGGATGTGGTTCAAATTCAACTTCATTATGTGGCTTTGAAAATCGATTCCATGGGCATACTTGCTGGCACACATCACAACCAAACATCCAGTTATCCATTTTGCCTTTAAATTCAGCAGGAATTTCATTTTTGAGTTCAATGGTTAAATAAGAAATACACTTACTGGCATCTAATAATTTTTCTTCAACAATTGCATCCGTAGGACAAGCTTCTATACATCTGGTACAAGAACCACAATGATCGGTAACAGGTGCATCGGGTTCTAATTCTAAATCTATTATTAATTCTGCAAGAAAAAAATAGGAGCCTTTTTGTTTACTCAATAGTAAAGTGTGTTTACCAATCCATCCTAAGCCAGCTTTCTCTGCCCAGGCTCTTTCCATAACAGGGGCTGAATCAACGAAAGCTCTACCAGCAACTTCTCCGATTTCTTCATGTATGAAGTTCATCAATTGATATAATCTGTTTTTTACGATCTTGTGGTAATCTTTTCCATAAGCATACATCGAGATCTTAGGAGCATTAAGGTCAGCTTGTACCTCTGGTGTATAATAATTATACATTAGTGAAATAACTGTTTTGGCTCCTTCCACCAATTTAGTAGGATCTAATCTTTTATCGAAATGGTTGGCCATGTAACCCATTTCTCCATGATAATTTTGATTCAACCAGGTTTCTAAGTTATGTGCTTCTTCTTCCAAAAATCTTGCCTTTGCAAAACCTAAAGCTGTAAAACCAAGTCTTTTGGCCTCTTCAATAATTAACAGTTTATGTTTCGAGTTATTCAATTTGTAAACAAAGGGTAAATTAGCAACTAAAGTTGTTATTCAAAATTATAAAATAATACAACTTTTATAATAAAAAAGCCTCGTAAAACTATATGTCTTACGAGGCTAAAATTAATATTTTAAAAACGATTAAGCTTCAGCACTTTCTTCCAAATTGATCGTAATATTTTCATCATCGTCCAATCCAATTAATAAAGTATCACCTTCATTAATATTAGCATTCAACATTTCTTCAGCTAATGGATCTTCAACATATTTTTGAATTGCTCGGTGAAGCGGTCTTGCCCCGAATTGAGGATCGAAACCTTTTTCAGCGATAAAATTCTTAGCATCTTCAGTGAATTTAAGCTTATAGCCTAATTTTTCAATTCGTTCGTATAAGCCTCTTAGCGCAATATCGATAATGCGTAAAATATCTTCTTTTTCCAAAGAGTTAAATACAACCACATCATCAATACGATTCAGGAATTCCGGCGAAAAAGTACGCTTCAAAGCTTTTTGAATTACAGACTTTTTAGCATCATCTTCCTGTGTTTTCTTAGCTTGTGTTTGAAAACCAGCACCTGTTCCAAAATCTTTCAATTGGCGAACACCAATATTAGAAGTCATAATGATAAGGGTATTCTTGAAATCAACTTTTCTACCCAAACCATCCGTTAATTGTCCATCATCGAGGACTTGTAACAAGATATTGTAAACATCCGGGTGTGCTTTTTCAATCTCATCGAGTAAAATCACCGAATAAGGCTTACGACGAACTTTTTCAGTCAATTGTCCACCTTCTTCGTAACCAACATATCCCGGAGGCGCACCAATTAAACGTGAAATACTGAATTTTTCCATGTATTCACTCATATCTATTCTGACAAGTGAATCTCTGCTATCGAATAAATATTTACTTAATGCTCTGGCTAACTCGGTTTTACCAACACCAGTAGGTCCAAGGAAAATAAAAGTACCAACTGGTTTATTCGGATCTTTTAATCCTACACGATTACGTTGTATTGCTTTAGCAATCTTAGCAATTGCTTCGTTTTGACCGATAACTTCCTTTTCAAGGTCTTCTTTCATTGTCAGTAATTTCTGACTTTCCTTCTGTCCGACTCTTGTTACCGGAATACCTGTCATCATTGATACCACTTCAGCGATATTTATCTCGTCAACCGGATATCTTTTGGTTTTGCTTTCCTCTTCCCAGGCATCTTTTGCCTTTTTCAAGTCAGCTTGCATACGCTTTTCTTTATCGCGTAATTCAGCCGCTTCTTCATAAAGCTGTCTTTTAATTACCTGATCTTTTTGTTCTCTCAGACTTTCAATATCTGCTTCAAGATCCAATATATTTTGTGGAACATGAATATTTTTCAAGTGTATTCTTGCACCAACTTCATCCATAACGTCAATTGCTTTGTCTGGAAGGAAACGATCTGTTATATATCGTTCACTTAAATTAACACAAGCTTTTATTGCCTCTTCAGAATACTCTACATTATGGTGTTCTTCGTATTTATTCTTGATATTGGTAAGAATATGTATCGTTTCTTCTATTGAAGGAGGTTCTACCAATACTTTCTGGAAACGACGTTCTAATGCTCCATCTTTTTCGATATACTGACGATATTCGTCAAGTGTTGAAGCACCGATGCACTGTAGCTCACCTCTTGCCAATGCGGGTTTAAAGATATTGGAAGCATCTAATGAACCTGTGGCACCACCAGCACCAACAATGGTATGGATTTCATCGATAAACAGAATAACGTCTCTGTTTTTTTCCAGCTCATTCATTATAGCCTTCATTCGTTCCTCGAACTGCCCTCTATACTTGGTACCAGCCACCAAAGCAGCCATATCAAGCATAACCAAACGCTTATCGAATAAAGCACGTGATACTTTACGCTCCTGTATTCTCAAAGCAAGCCCTTCTACTATAGCTGTTTTACCAACACCGGGTTCTCCAATAAGAATTGGGTTGTTCTTTTTACGACGGCTTAATATTTGTGATAAACGTTCGATTTCATTTTCTCTTCCAACAATAGGATCTAACCTTCCATCTTCAGCTAATTTAGAAATATCACGACCAAAGTTATCAAGAACAGGCGTTTTAGATTTGGCAGATCCTTTTCTTTGTCTTCTTTCCCTTGCAGTTCCTCCACCTGCATCAAATTCATCATCACCACTTCCCGGTAATTCAGAGCGAAAATCGGGATGAGAAGAAGCATCAAAATCGACACCATTATCTACATCATCCAATTCATTCCTGAAAACCTCATAGTTAATATCGAATTGCTCAAGAATTTGCGTAGCTACGTTTTCTCTTTTTTTGAGAATTGCAAGCGTCAGATGAACCGTACCTGCAATATCATCTTTCAACTTTCTGGCTTCAAGCATTGACATTTGAAGCGTTTTTTCGGCCTGACGGCTTAAAGGCATATCATTGATATTACGTGGAGTGAATGTATTTCTTCCCTGAATTGCCGACTCTGTTCTTTTTCTTAAAGAAATCAGGTCAACACCTAAGGTTTGAAATATCTGAACGGCTTGTCCATCTCCTTCACGTAAAATACCTAGCAAAAAGTGTTCTACACCAATATTGCTATGCCCTAACCTAACAGCCTCTTCACGACTGAAAGAAATTACGTCTCTTACTTTCTTTGAGAATTTTGCATTATCCATACTCATAACAAAAAACCCCTTTTATTTTTAAATGGTTGAAACACAGAAAAATGTTTACAACCTTATGACTAAATTTTTACAAAAAAGTACTCATTAAACGAATACTACAAATTAACAGCTAATAATATTCCAAAAACTATGTATTAAGGAAATTTTTAACACTTGGCTTGAATTGATTGACAAATCTGCATATACAACATAAATGTAAAGTCATTATGACAGACCGATTCGTAACATTGTTGTCAAAAAGTCGTTATTGCTCTTAAAAGTTTAAATATACGTTCAAGATTATTTTATATTCAGATAAATTGTACATTTTTTACATTATATGTAACTTATCATTAAATATTTTGACACATTTAACTAATTTCGTTAAACATAAAATTACTTTTGCCCTTTTAATTGCCGCAATCTTTAATTATGAAGTATTCAGTTGACAAGAAAGATGATTACGCATTTCTTACAATTAATGAAGATAGAGTTGATACTGTTGTAGCTCCAGAGCTAAAAACAGAATTGGTTTTATTGGTTAATAATGGTTTTAAGAATATAGTATTAGACATGCAGTCTGTTGATTTTGTTGATTCATCTGGTTTGAGTGCTCTTTTGGTTGGAAACAGAAACTGTGAAAATCAAAATGGTGTTTTGGTACTGACCAATGTTCAAAAAAATGTTCAACGATTGGTCGATATTTCTAAACTAAATGACATTCTTAAAATTATTCCAACAATAGCAGAAGCTCGGGAATATTTAATGATGCTTCGTTTGGAACAGGAAATTAGCTCTGGAGGTGAAAAACCAGATGAGGATATTGATTAATGCCTACATTCAAATTAACTATTCTGGGAAGCAATTCTGCTCTTCCTGCTTATGGGCGTTTTCCTACTGCCCAGGTACTTAATGTTAATGAACATTTATACTTACTAGATTGTGGTGAGGGAACCCAGATGAACTTGTCTAAATATGAGATCAGAAGAAGTAAGATCAGACATATTTTCATCAGCCACTTACACGGAGATCACTTTTTTGGACTAGTTGGCTTACTCACTTCTTATTCGCTTTTAGGCCGAGAGCACAAATTAACGATCTTTTGTCCTGAAGGATTAAAAGAAATTATAGATATACAAACCAATGCTAGTTCGGGTGGTCTTGGGTACGAAGTAGAATTTCAAATTATTGATCCTAATGAGTATTTGACGATCTTTGAAAATGAAGATCTTGAGGTTACTACGATTCCAATGGATCATAGTATTCCTTGTTGTGGTTTCCTTTTCAGGGAAAAACCTCATAAACAGAAAATTCTAAAAGAAAAGATAGCAGAATACAATATTGATTTTGAAAATATCAGAGCTATAAAATCGGGAGCTGATTTTAAAACAAATTCAGGAGCTATTATACCCAATGAAGAATTAACGCTTCCCGCTCCGAAAAGTCGTTCTTATGCATACTGTTCCGATACAGCTTATACAGAATCAATAATTCCAATTATAGAAAATGTTGATCTTCTATATCATGAGGCCACTTTTTTAGATGAAAGTAAAGAGATTGCTGCTCAAAAAAAACATACGACTACCAAAGAAGCTGCTAATATTGCTTTGAAAGCCAAGGTACAAGAATTATTGATCGGTCATTTTTCAGCAAGGTATAAAGAATTGGATATTTTTTTAACAGAGGCGAAGGAGGTTTTTGAGAATACGCAGTTGGCAACTGAAGGTTCTATTTTTGAAGTAAACAACTAATTAATCCAAGTACTTTAAATTATAACTGTACAGAAAAAACCATTAATTAAATACCAAACTATTTCAAACTCGAAACATCTTTATTCGGTCTTGGGAAATCTAAAATTTCAATTTGTTTATTTAAAAAATAATTATCCAACCCGGCAACAGATAATAACTCTGCTTCATTAAATAATAAGTAACCTTTCTCATCAATTAGCTTGTCATCAAAGATTAATTCCTTAATTCTGCCAACAATCAATCTTGTATTATTGAATTTTATTTCGTGTTCTTCTTCGAATTCCAAACCGATTTTTATAATACTGTTCTCGACATAAGGTGCGATATGACTTTCAGAATAATATGCTTCGAAACCACAAGCTTCAAATTCCGAACTGTTCCATTTAGCGGCCGTATGATGTGCTTTTTTATAGTCCCCTACACTAACAGAATTTATGGTAAAAACACCTGTTTCTTTAATATTTTCGTAAGTGTGCCTTGTTACCGTTAAAGGGCGCATGATAAACCCCATGCAAGCTGGATTAGCTCCCAAGTGAACTACAGAATTAAATAATGCTAAGTTCTCCTTTCCACTTTTACTGATCGTAGCTATTAAATTTGCTCCTTTTACGCCCGAAAGTTGATTAATTAAATTTCTTCTGTATGCCTTGTCTAAACTTTCAATATCTTTCGTATTCAAAATCATATTTGGCTAACGATAAAGCATATACTTTGTTCAGATATATTATACTATTTTTTGTCCTGTTTTTGGTTGGAAATGTAACAAATGCTCAAACTCCGGAGTGGCTGAATGAGTTAGAAAACATGGTAAATTACTATATAGACCAGCCTGAAAACTATGGTTTAGCGGTCGGAATAATAGATCATGGCAACTCTTATGAATTCTACGATGGTATTATTGATCGTGATAATCGCCAATCTCCTAACGACAGTACCATATTTGAATTAGGTGGTACTGCCAAAATTTTTACTGCACATAAATTATTGGAATTAAAATCGAATGGACAAGTAGATTTCGATGAGCCAATTACAAAATATTTGAATCTTGATTTTGAAAATAAATACTTAGATCAAATTACAATTCATCAATTACTAACACATACTTCGGGGTTTGACCGTAAACCCTTCAACCTCAAATTCACAAAAACCGAAAATGCTCAACTCTGGGAAAATTATACCAAAGAACAAGCATTTGAATTTCTAAAGACTTATCAGCCCAAAACGCTATGGTCTGAAGGAGAAAGTTTTGAATATAGTGATTTTGGATATGCTGTACTTGGGCTGCTACTCGAAGCTCAAGGCGTAAACAAAGACAATATTAATTCACAGAAAGTAAATATAAAAGGACATGACATTAAAGGAATAGAAGTAGATAACTGGCAATATCCAGCGTATTTATCCTATAGTATAAATCAGGATAGTAATTTGCCGGAATTGATGAAGTATATTGAAGCATTAATGTCTCCTAAAGCAGAAGAATATCTTCAATCAATTTTTTTTCCAAGAGAAAAAACCAATAATAAACGCGTAAAAGTTGCTTATGCCTGGCATTTGGTAAAAGCTAAAAATATGGGATGGAATGTTTATACTCATGCTGGCTCAACAGAAGGTTTCAGAAGTTTTATTGCTTTCAATAAAAGAGAAAACACTGCAGTGATACTTCTTGCGAATACCAATACAAAGCTGATCGATAATATTGGCATACAGTTACTCGATTTATTGGTCAACTAATACAATTTAAGGAAGCCTTACTTTACGAGTGATTTTAAAAATTTAAAAGACATTAGAAATTAGATGTAATGGGCAACTAACTTGTGGATACTTTAAAGAAATTCAGTTGGTCAGGCGACCAACTGAGGTACAGACCTTTGTTGGTCGCCTGACCAACAATAAAATGTCCATAAATTGCTTACCCACTACATGTAGATGTTAGAATATTTCAAAAGCTTATTAAAATCCGATCTAAGGAAGTTTAATAGTATAGTATGTTTTTCTGAAAAATAGGTTGGAAAACAAAATTGATATAGAGTAAAATCACTCAATCTAAACACTACTCAATTTAACATTCAAAATAACTTAAACCAATATCTTTACCTAAAGGTGGACTTAACTTGCTTACTCTTACAGTAATTTTATCAGTAAAAGGGAATTTTATTCTGATTTCATCTTTAAGTTTGAAAGCCAATGATTCAATTAGTTTTTGTCGTTCATTATTTACTTTAATAATTAATTCAGCAATAGTGCCATAGTCAATTACCTTAGTAAGTTCATCATTCAAATTATCCTTAAGAAGTTGGTAACTAATATCAACATCATAAACAAACCAGCCACCAATAATACTTTCCTCATCGAAAAAACCATGATAGCCGTAGAGCTTCATTCCATTTATACCGACTTTAGCCATTTTCATTCTTTAGTTTAAAACAAATTCTAATTATAGTGTAAATATAAATTTCAGGAATTTAGAATAACTTTGTAGTGCTAATTTTGTTATAAATACAAGCAATAAAATTAAAACATGGCATTAATAGACGAACCAATCAACGAAGTACACAAATCGGTTAAGACTGATTTATACAGACACCACGATTATTACGCAATTGATGATTTACTTACCGATGAGCATAAGATTATCAGAGAATCGGTACAATCATGGGTAAAACAAGAAGTAAGCCCGATAATCGAAGATTACGCACAGAGAGCAGAATTTCCGACTCAAATCATTAAAGGTTTAGGTGAAATCGGAGCATTTGGTCCTTTTATTCCTGAAGAATATGGTGGAAGTGGATTAGATCAGGTTTCTTATGGAATTATAATGCAAGAATTGGAACGAGGAGATTCGGGTATCCGTTCAACTGCATCTGTTCAGGGTTCATTGGTAATGTTCCCGATCTATACTTTCGGTTCTGAAGCTCAAAAGAGAAAATACTTGCCGAAATTAGCCACGGGTGAAATGATGGGTTGCTTTGGTCTTACGGAACCTAACCACGGCTCTAATCCTTCGGGAATGGAAACCTATTTTAAAGATGATGGAGATCATGTATTATTAAATGGTGCAAAAATGTGGATCTCTAATGCTCCTTTCGCTGACATTGCAGTTGTATGGGCAAAAAACCCTGAGGGCAAAATCCAAGGATTGATCGTTGAACGTGGAATGGAAGGGTTTACTACACCGACAACTCATGGTAAATGGTCATTACGTGCTTCGGCAACAGGAGAGTTAGTTTTCGATAATGTTCGAGTGCCTAAAGAAAATATATTACCAGGTGTTGCGAGCTTACGTGGTCCTTTGACTTGTTTATCATCGGCTCGATATGGAATTTCATGGGGAGCAATTGGTGCTGCGATGGATTGTTATGATTCTGCGTTACGTTATTCTAAAGAAAGAATTCAGTTTGACAAACCAATTGGTGGTTTCCAGTTAACTCAAAAGAAATTGGCTGAAATGATTACTGAGATCACTAAAGCACAGTTATTAGCATGGAGACTTGGGAACTTAAAAGAACAAGGAAAAGCAACTTCTGCACAAATTTCGATGGCTAAGCGTAATAACGTACAAATGGCATTGGAAATCGCTAGAGAATCAAGACAAATTCATGGTGGAATGGGTATAACAGGAGAATATCCGATCATGCGCCACATGATGAATTTAGAATCGGTGATTACTTATGAAGGTACACACGATATTCACTTATTAATTACCGGACTTGATGTTACCGGATTGGCTGCTTTCAAATAATATTTTTTAAGGTATTTATGCTAAGAAAAGCCCATCTTATCAAAAGGTGGGCTTTTGTTTTAATACATATTAAAATAGTGAAAAGTTGTATTCATTGAAAACAAAATATAAAGTTAGTTGGCGTAAACACACCCTATATTTCAAGAAACCCAGTGGCACTTCGAGGGGAATTTTAAAGAAAAAAGATAGTTATTTTATCATCCTTGAAGACGAACAAAATCTTTCTAAAAAATACATAGGAGAATGTGGATTACTTAAAGGCTTAAGTATTGATACTCGCCCTGATTATGAAGACAAACTAACTGAGATCTGTAATCGAATTGAATATTTCCTACAAAAAGACCATTTGAAGGAGTTGTATGAATTTCCTTCCATACAATTTGGATTAGAGATGTTGGCATTAGAATTAGCGGCTGAAAATCCACATATATTATTTCCTTCTTCATTTACTAATGGTACTGCAAAACAAGCCATCAATGGACTGATATGGATGGGTGATGCATCTTTCATGAAGCAACAAATCCGAGAGAAACTGGACAATGGTTTCAATTGTATTAAAATGAAGATCGGAGCTATTGATTTCGATACTGAATTGGCTTTATTAAAATCAATAAGAAAAGAATTTAATGCTAAAGAAATACAATTGCGGGTAGATGCTAACGGTGCGTTTTTGCCTGATAAGGCTTTAGAAAAATTAAAAAGGTTAGCTGAATTAGAACTTCATTCTATTGAACAGCCAATTAAAGCCGGACAATGGGAAGAAATGGCAGCATTATGCGCTGATACACCACTCGACATTGCTTTAGATGAAGAATTAATTGGTGTATTTTCTGAAGAAAAGAAAATAGCTTGTTTATCGACGATAAAACCTCAGTATATCATTTTAAAACCAAGTCTCATAGGTGGAATCGCAGGTTCTGAAACATGGATTAAAACTGCTGAAGCCTTAGATATTGACTGGTGGGCAACCTCTGCACTTGAATCAAATTTAGGTTTGAATGCTATTGCTCAATGGACTTATACTAAAAACTCCACCTTACACCAAGGATTAGGAACCGGACAATTATATACTAATAACTTCGATTCTCCATTAAAAGTAGCAAGTGGATATATTTCTTATAAACCCAATATGACTTGGAACCTACAAAATCTTTGGAAAGATGAATAATCAGGAAAAAGGTGCAAAAGGTGAATTGATCGCTCAGGAATTCCTGTTAAAAAATGGCTTTGACATCCTTGCCAATAACTGGAGATTCAAAAAAGGCGAGATCGACATAATTGCCCAAAAAGGCAATACAATCCATTTTGTAGAAGTAAAAGCAAGGAAAAATAATAATTTTGGCAATCCAGAGGATTCTGTATCATTATCAAAACAGAGAAAACTTGCACAAACTGCAAGTGCATTTTTATTTGCTATTAGTGGCGCACCTGAATGCCAGTTCGACATAATTGCCATTACAGGTAACTTACATGAAAAATATCAATTAGAATATTTCCCTGATGCGTTTTTTCCATTTGAATAAAAAAAGCCCTTTCAGACAACTTAAATCTGAAAGGGCTTTCAAAAGTTTATAAACTGTTATATCACTTAACAATAAAGCTACTCTTCAGATCGATCGTTTTACCGTTAATTGCCAAGAAGTAGATTCCTGAGCTTAGTTCAGTAATATCTAAAGGAATAATTTGCTTTCCATTTGACAGCTCAAGTGATTCGATCCTAACAACTTTACCAGAAACATCATAAATTGTAAGATTAGCTGAATCCGATTTATCTGCTACTAATTCAATATTAATAAATTCATTAGCAGGGACCGGAGAAATTGTTAGGGTATTCCTATCATCTCTTACTACTTTTACGATATTAGATAGCGTAGAACTTCCATCTGTATCAAAAGCATCTATTCTGTAATAAACAACTGTATTGATCAAATCTTCATCTGTATAATTATACGCTTGAATTGTATTAGAATTACCCGCTCCATCAATAACAGCAATTTTTTCAAATTGAACTCCATCAGTTGATTTCATCACATTAAAATGATCGTTATTATTCTCTGTAGCAGTTTTCCAACTCAAAACATTACCACGCTCTTCTGCATTAGCTTCAAAGCTCAACAATTCTATCGCTGTCGTTGAACAATCAACAGTTCCACTACTTTGAGCAGTACATCCTGCTATTGCATCAGTAACCGTAATATTATATGCTTCCCCCTGATCATAAGGACCAAATAATACAAAAATCTCACCATTGATATCATTTACAGGCATTGGCCCAGTTCCGTCATCAACCACAAAATTCCCTGTTCCACCTACAGCAACAACAAAAACCTGATAAATGCCACCTACCGAACAAACGATCTCAGCATTCATTGCAAATGATTGGCATAAGTCATCATAAGCACAAGAACCATCTTCATCTGTTGCAGCCGGATTAAAGTTATCAGCATTCATATCTGTACAACCGGCAATTTCAAATTCATCACATACACCATCACCATCAGCATCATTAATACAAGAACCATCACAATTCAAATTTGGCTCGGCATAAGTACAACTTCCATTATCATCAGTTGCATTAGCATCAAAATTACATGCCATTGGGTCGGTACAACCTTCAGATTCGAATTCATCACAGATGCCATCACTATCAGCATCATTAATACAAGAACCATCGCAATTCAAATTTGGCTCAGCATAAGTACATGTTCCATTATCGTCAGTTGCACTTGCATCGTAATTACACGCCATTGGGTCGGTACAACCTCCTGCTTCAAGCTCATCACAAATGCCGTCGTTGTCTGCATCGTTTAAGCAGTTTCCATCACAATCTAAAAACGCTTCTGCAAAAACACATGAACCATCATTTTCTGTTGCGGTTGCGTCGTAATTACATGCTGCCGGATCAGGGCAGCCATTTATTTCAAATTCATCACAAACACCATCGCCATCTGAATCGTTAATACATGAACCATCACAGTTCAAGTTCGGCTCGGCATAGGTACAGGTTCCATTATCTTCTGTCGCACTTGCATCATAATTACATGCCATAGGATCGGTACAACCACCTGCTTCAAATTCATCACAAATTCCATCATTATCAGCGTCGTTTAGACAATTTCCTTCACAATCTAAAAATTCTTCTGCATAAGTACATGAACCATCATTATCTGTTGCTAATTCATCGAAATTACAGGCAGATGCGTCATTACATCCTGCAACTTCAAATTCATCACAAACACCATCACCGTCTGAATCGTTAATACAAGAACCATCACAATTCAGATTAGGTTCTGCGTAAGTACAAGTGCCATTGTCCTCTGTCGCATCGGGGTCATAATTACAGGCTGTTTCGTCTGTACAACCACCTTCTTCGAATTCATCACAGATTCCATCGTTATCAGCATCATTAAGGCAATTACCATCACAATCTAAAAATTCTTCTGAGTAAGAACAAGAACCGTCATCATCGGTTGCTGCTTCATCGAAATTACAGGCAGATGCATCAGTACAGCCACTTACTTCTAATTCGTCGCAAACACCATCGCCATCTGTATCATTCAGACAATTGCCATCACAATCCAAGAATTCTTCAGCATAAGTACAAGATCCATCATCATCTGTCGCATCAGGATCATAATTACATGCTGTTTCGTCTGTACAACCACCTGACTCCAATTCATCACAAATTCCATCAGCATCGGCATCATTCAAACAATTACCATCACAATCAAGGAACTCTTCCGGATATTCGCAAGAGCCATCTTCTACTAAAGCATTCACATCATAATTACAAGCTGCAGGATCGGTACAACCTGGTAGCTCGTTACAATCGAGTGTTACACAAAGATTACTGAAAACTATATCAATATCTCCGGCTAAAGGTGTTCCTGAAAAGTTAGCAATAGCCGCAATAATAGCAGGATTATCTCCATTAGGATCAAAAGGTCCATTAGCACCTGTATTTCCTTCTAACACAACACCTCCAAAAGTATAAGTGCCTGGTCCTGAAACTTCCATATTGAAATCTGTCCACGGGCAAGGGAAAAATCCACATTCCCCATTTTCTATTCTGAATTCTAAGGTAATTGGGAAAACTTCAGGATCACCACTTACCTCCATATCCATGAACATACATATATCTTCCTCTAAAAATCCGGCAGTATTCAAATTCCAGATAAAACCACCAAAGGCATCGTTTGCCCCTTCTAGTAGTCCCATACCATTTTGAGTACCATAAGATAAACCTGAACCATCATTAAAATCCTGTACAGCTACAATTCCTAAAGGATTACCATCTTCACACAAATACAAACAACTACCATCGTCAGAAGTCGCTTCAGGATTAAAGTTGGAAGCGGCCATGTCTGTACAACCTAATGTTTCATCTGCATCACAAATACCATCATTATCTGTATCTAGAAAAGTACCTTCACAAGTACAGTCTTCTAACACTGTATCATCTACGGTACAATCATCCATATCATCGCAAGCAGCACCAACTATATCACCATTAGGGCATTCTTGTTGTGCATTACAATTTCCATTAGAAACACAAAGGTTTCCAAAATTGACTGTTATATCTGAGTTAAGTGGACTACCTGTAAAATGCGCAATTGCCACTACCAAGGCAGGATTATCACCGGCAGGATCGAATGGTCCGTTTCCGCCTGCATTTGCTTCAGCTACTAAACCACCAAGTGTATATGTACCTGATTCATTAATAACGGTATTAAAATCGTACCATGGGCATGGGAAAAATCCACAGCCATTATTTTCTATTCTGAATTCTAAAGTGATAGGAAACACGCTCGCATCGGCAATTACTTCCATATCTATGAACATACAGATGTCTTCTATACCTAATCCATCAGTATTCACATTCCACAAAAATCCACCAAAATCATTATTAGCACCTGCCAGTAAGCCCATACTATTAGGTGAACCGAACGAATTTCCAGAACCACCATCGAAAGCTGTGCTATTAGAAACATCTAATAAATTGTCTTCTGAACATAAGTATAAACAAGTACCATCTTCTTCAGTAGCAGCAGGATCATAATTTGTTGCTGCTTCATCAGTACATCCTGGTACGGCAGTGAAAACCTCAGGTGCTCCATTATCTACCCATGCTTGTAGCCGATCTAATTCATCTTGATCGAATAGCCCTCCTACTCTATCGTTCATAGAAGGAGCAGAAATCGGAGAACCACAACCATCATATCCAGTTGTAATAATAGAGCCAACTAAATTGGTTCCGGTTAACAAATTAGTGCCACATTTATTACCTCCTGCTGCAATTCCTGCATAAGAGGTAAGACTAAGACCTCCCTGATTACCATGACAGCCAGTGCAACCATTATCAGAAAACAGAGGTGCTATGGTTGACCAGTCTTCCTGAGCATTTATCTGAAGCACACAACAACAGACCAATGTTATTACTGTAAAAAGTTTTTTCATAGTTAAATTTTAATATGTTCAAATTAGGATATTAGTATTTTAAAAAAATTCGTAACTAAATAGCTAAGTAAAAGTTGGTAACTAAATTAAACGAATTAAATCTTATGCCAAAATTTGATTATCAATATTTACAAGATAATCGATGAATAAATCACACCCAAATATATAAATCTTGAAAATCAATGACTTACATTAAAAAAAATATTGTTTTCTATTAAAAAAATAAAACCTTAGCACGATTTTTGTCGTAACCATAGTAAAACCTCTAAAATATTAAACATGTTTAAATTTGTACAAATCCTATTTGTCTCTCTCATTATTTTAGTATGCTCTCCAATAAATTCGTTTATTTCAGCAAGTCCAATTTTGCCCTTTGAATGTAATACCGATTGGTATAACAATACATCATGCGGATTAAATGAATATGTCAATTCTAACGGCGAAACTATATTTGTTACCGTCAGTGACCCAGCGATTGCTGATATTCCACATTATTATTATGATTGTACTGGAAATCTGATTTGTGAATATGGTGGTTATTATATTCTGGAAATGATAATTGATGAAAATGGTCAGATCTATGAAGTTTTACCGGACGGTGTATGTGATGAAGAATTCGCTGGTCAATTAAATGGACTTACATTTGTTCAGAATATTGTTCCATGTATCAGTACATTCCAACAATGTAATACAGATTGGTTTGATCCTAACTCAGCTTGTGGTTTAGATGAATATGTAAACGCTTTTGGCGAAACGGTTTATAAAACAACGCCACAAACTTTCCCGGGTATGAGTGATGATGAACCTGAACAATATTTCGATTGTACTGGAAACTGGATTTGCTCTTCAAATGGAGAAATTTTACCAGAATGGCAATGTGATAACACCTTCTTACAAGGATTAACTTTTGTACAAACTATTCAAGCTTGTTCAGATGCGTGTAATACAGACTGGTATAATAATACTGCTTGTGGTTTAGATGAATATGTGAATGCTTTTGGGGAAACTATATACAAAACTACACCACAAACTTTCCCGGGTATGAGTGATGATGAACCTGAACAATATTTCGATTGTACTGGAAACTGGATTTGCTCTTCAAATGGAGAAATTTTACCAGAATGGCAATGTGATAACACCTTCTTACAAGGATTAACTTTTGTACAAACTATTCAAGCTTGTTCAGATGCGTGTAATACAGACTGGTATAATAATACTGCTTGTGGTTTAGATGAATATGTGAATGCTTTTGGGGAAACTATATACAAAACTACACCACAAACTTTCCCGGGTATGAGTGATGATGAACCTGAACAATATTTCGATTGTACTGGAAACTGGATTTGCTCTTCAAATGGAGAAATTTTACCAGAATGGCAATGTGATAACACCTTCTTACAAGGATTAACTTTTGTACAAACTATTCAAGCTTGTTCAGATGCGTGTAATACCGATTGGTATAATGGAAACGCATGTGGTTTAGATGAATATGTAAATTCAATGGGCGAAACTATTTTTATAACAACTACTGACCCAATGATCGCCGATGTCCCACACTATTATTATGATTGTTTTGGTAATCTAATTTGCGAATATGGTGGTTATTACCTTTTAGACATTATAGTAGATGCAAATGGAAATATAACTGAAGTGTTGCCCGATGGAGTTTGTGAAGAGGAATTTTCTAATCAATTGCAAGGCTTGACATTTGTACAAACAATTCATGAGTGTACGGGTACAATCTTTCCAATTATTCCTGTATGCGAAGATGCTGATCTGTTCACGCTGGAAATAAAAGCATTACTTGAAGGTCAATGGAACGGAACAGTAATGAATAATGCTCTTGCAGATGCAGGCTTATTACCATTTGATCAGCCTTTCAATGGTGAAGCATGGGGTTATTATGCCGGCATCGAAACTTTGGATTATATAGCAGCACCTGAAGTAGTTGACTGGGTAATGATCTGTCTTAGAGATATAAATGGCAATGAAGTTGAAAAAGTTTCGGCATTGATAGATGGTTTTGGAAATGTGATGAACTATGATGGAAGTGATTGCATTCCTTTCTATGAAGCTGATATTAATGAACAATATCTTATTTCTATACACCATAACGGACATATCAGTGTAATGAGTAGCGAACCTGTTGCTAATAACGACCTTTATGATTTTACAACCAGTGCAGATAAAGCTGAAGGATTAGAAGCTATGAAATTCGTAAATGGTGCATGGGTACTATTCGGTGGTGATTATGATAATAATGGAATTATAAATAGCCTTGACTTTAATAACTGGGCAAATAATTCAGCGTTAGTAAATGTTTATACCTCAATTGATATTGATGGAAATGGAATAGTGAACAATCTTGATTATAATGTTTGGGAGATAAACAGAAGTAAAATTGGTTTACCATTATTGTATGATTAATTCATAAAGTATAAAAACTATATGAGCTAATTTTCAATGAATCAAAACGGTCAACAGTCGATAATCCCACTGTCAACAAAACGCAGAAGATACTTTGAAAAAGTAGTGTGTTATGGTCTGTGGTCTGTCAACCATGAACACTGATTACACATCACAACATGAATTATATATTACTTTTTAAAAGCCCTTGTAATTATTATAGATTATAAGGGCTTTTGAATTTCCTTCAATACTATTATTCAAAATTCAAAGAATCAGACAACTTGCAGATAACTATTAAGGTTACCTTTAAATAACACCCAGTTAACAAATAACTAACATTAAGTTCTTGACAGTTTAAAAAACTTATGTTTACATTTGCATTGTCTTAAATAATAAAATTATAAATTCATAAAAAAATGCGTTTCTTAAATACATATAACATTCTAAGTCAAGCTTGCCAAAATTCAGTGGCAGGTGATTGGATAGACAAACGATTTATGTGATGGGAAATTTAGCGAAGTTTTATTTTAAAAAGCCTGCACTTAAATCAAAAAAGTGCAGGCTTTTTTTGTTACCGCTGATTATTAATCATTGATTATCAATCAATAATTATAAATCGCTCCCAATCACTAACAACTATTAAAATTATTTCCTAACCCCTTCGAAAGTGAAATTTCGGAGCTAAAACAACTATGTACGAACTCAACATGGGATGGACAAACTATATCCTTTTTCAAGCAAGAATCTAGTAAAAAAATCTGTCTCAATTCAATCACATTAAAAATTTTTAATTATGTACCAATTCAAGCTAATCAGAAAAACAATGAAAACTAGTGCAGAACCTGATGGTATTTCCATCGCACTCATTGTTCTATTAGTCTGCTTTTATCTGATATCTAATTCGATAACAAGCGACACATTAAAATCATACTATACAAACGAAATTAATAATGGCAACACATATATCAAAGCGCAGGACTTCTTCGGCTTCGAAGAAGAGAAAGCAAATGCGCAAGCCCAAGTGGCTGAATCAGGAAGTGGAGCAAATGCACCATGACCAGGAACAAAAAAAATTAATCAACAAATTAAAATCTAATAAAGCTCTTAATCATAAGGGATTAAAGCAACTAATAAGCATACTATATAAGGGGGAATCTTTACAAAACTTAAGACCTGAGTACAAACTCATAAAAGAATTCTTTGTAAAATACAAAGGAAAGAAAAACGAAAATGCAAGAAAATTATTCCATGAGATCCTTCAGCACTTAGTTGAAGAAAGATGTACAGAACTTATTGGAAGTAATGAGTACTTATCAGTAATTTTCCTGATCGTTCAATTCAGTAGTCATTTTGTGAACGAGCCGTTTACGTGGAAGAAAAACAGCCATAATGTTCGCAAACAAATGAGCAGTCTTTTAAGACATTGTTTCGCAAAGTATTCTATTCCAGCATTCTTCGATCAGGTTTGGTATCGTGGAAGTGATGACGAAAGACTAACATATATCGAAATCGGCGCGGGTGTAAACATCCGCAAGTGCACTCATAAATTATTTCCATTTAGCAAGAAGGTGGGGCATTTCTTTATGCAGGCTCCCGAACATTATACACTCCAGGAAGCATTTATTTATGCTGAATTAAAGAGTTTGGGAGCCAGCCCTGTTTTCATTAACATTGTTAAGAATTACGGTTATTTAAGTTATCAGTTTTCAAAAGGAGATCAACAAGCATGGTTAAGACTTTTTGAATTCCTAGTAAAGCAAAAAGATGAAGATCTGATTAAAACTCATGATAAGGTATTTGAGTACTACAACTTAATGATCGATGAGGAAACTGAATTCAAATTGAAAGGAAGAACCTTACAATCGATTTACCGATTAGCAGTCGATTATTTGAAAGAGCAAGAAAAACTTGATAAGGGGTTCGGCAAATTCAAATGGAACACAGCAAACGAAATTCAACAATACAAAAAAATGTATGATGAAAATGATACACTTTTTGAATTGACCATAATTGAATTGTGTAGCGCGCGTGAATTATTAAAAGAAGGGAAGAGAATGAAAAACTGTGTAGCAACTTATACGAGTTATTGTGTAAAAAACGAAAACAGGATTTTTTCTATACGAAAAGAAAATTGGTTCGGACATAATAGCACAGCTGCAACAGTTGAAATAGATCCGGAAGAGAAAAGAGTTACTGAGGCGAAAGCACCTTGTAATGAAGATGTAAAAGGTAGTGTTTTACAATTCTTAAATGAATGGGCATTACTTAATGGTTTCACCGTAGATAAAGATTTATAATGGCAAGTAAAATAATATCAGGAAAAGATATAAAGCAGATAGGCTTTAAAGGAGGCGAACTTATCAATACGATACTTCAGGTTGTACACACACACTATAAAAATAAATCAAAGAATTACAAAATTGGTTTACTGAGGCAAGTGTTCAATCAACCCGACAAGTTCGACGAACATAAACAACTGGGAAGAATAGTAAGTGCGATGAATTCTGAAGATGCTTCAAATATCGAGGCATCTTCTACACCTCAGGATGAAAAACCAATTGCAATTTATGGGCGATCAGGAATTGATGAAAAAACCATCGATCAGATGGATCAGGCGATGAGTTTACCGATAGTTGAGAGAGGAGCGCTTATGCCGGATGCTCATGTTGGATATGGCTTACCGATTGGAGGGGTTTTGGCAACTGAAAATGAAGTAATACCTTATGCAGTTGGTGTCGACATTGGCTGTAGAATGTGTTTGAGTATTTTCGATCTTCCAGCGAATGAACTGAAAAAGAATACCTATTTTTTCAAAAATTCACTGAAAGAAAATACCCGCTTTGGAAACAAAGAGGTCTTTAAGAACCCAAATGAATACGAGGTATTAGAACATTCAGCTTTCGATGAAATTTCCTTTTTACAAAAATTAAAAGGAAAGGCATTAAGACAAATAGGTTCTTCAGGTGGTGGTAATCACTTTGCAGAATTCGGGGAAGTATTAATTACTGATCCGGAAAATGAATGGGGATTAGAACCAGGTGAATATATGGGCTTATTAACCCATTCAGGTTCTCGTGGCTTAGGAGCTGAAATAGCCATTCATTACACCCGTCTGGCGAAAATGCTGAACAGATCGGATCTGGTAAATAAAAATCTGGCTTGGCTAGATCTTGATTCCGAAGCTGGTCAGGAATATTGGATAGCGATGAATTTAGCAGGTGATTATTCGGCGAGTTGCCACTTCGATATTCATACAAGAATAATGGAGGAGATAGGTGCAGAATTAATGGTGAGGATAGAAAACCACCACAATTTTGCCTGGAAAGAAACGATAGAAGGCAAAGAATACATTGTTCACAGAAAAGGAGCAACTCCGGCAGCTAAAGGAGAGTTGGGTATTATTCCGGGAAGCATGATGCATGCAGGTTATATTGTTCGGGGTCTTGGAAATGAAAAAGCCTTGAATTCTGCTTCACATGGTGCAGGACGATTACATTCCAGAAAAAAGGCAAAGCAGAATTTTTCAAAGAAATTCATTCGTCAGCAAATGAAGAAGAAAGGTATAACCTTAATCGGTGGTGGCGTTGATGAAGCGCCTATGGCTTACAAGAATATTGACGAAGTTATGCAAAAGCAAACAGACTTAGTTGAAGTAGTCGGGAAGTTTCAACCACGTATTGTAAGAATGAATAAGGATGGATGATCTTTAGAATACAGTTACCCTGACAGGGTTAACTCCGGCTAAATCAACTTCCTATCAGAAATTAAAATCCCATCGGTATCGGCATAAATATACTGGTGGGGTTTTATTTTAACTCCATTTATCAGTAGGGTTTCGTTCTTTAGACCAATATTTCGTTTAATACTTTTAACCGGACAAGTGCCCAATGCTTTAATACCAATATCCAAAGTATTGATCTCTTTAGCATCTCTGATACAACCGTAAACAATAATGCCTGACCAATTATTCGTCATCGCCAATTTAGCAATATTATCACCAACCAAAGCGCATCTTCTCGAACCTCCACCATCGACAAACAGCACTTTTCCTTTTCCGTTTTCTTCTAAGGTTTTCCTTACAAAGCTATTGTCTTCGTGTAATTTTAATGTTATAATTTCCCCCCCGAAAGCATCTATTTTTCCAAAATGCTGCATTTGAAGATCAAGATAACTTAGTTCATCTGCAAATTCGTCCCAAAGGTCTGCGGTAATAATATTCATTTGTTTAGATTTTTATATCGAGCTACTTCTTCTGAAAAACAAGTATTTCCAACTTCAGTAATAAATTGATTATCTCTGGTAATTTTGTATTTCAAAGGTTGATTAATGATCTCATCATCTCTCCATCTTTCAAAAAATTCGTACAGTAACTGAACATCACAAGCATCGGTCAAATCCATATCCAAGTTGTAAAGTGTTTCGAGCAATTTACGATTTGAAGTGCTTGTATCCTCATTGAAAAAAATCATGGGCGACAATCGAATAAAATCAATTGCTTTTTCCTTATTATTTCCTGACAACATCATAAATGCAACAAAATTCGCCCAATCAGGCGGTTCATATAATATCGTTTTCGCTTGTTGTAGAACAGATAATTTGAAGAATGCCCATTGATCGCAATAAGCCTTAAAGTTGAGTTTTTTATTTCTGTTTTTTTGTGTACTGAAACGATATTTGTAAAAGTCTTCTTTTTCTTTTTCAGAAGTTACTTTGTTTCCTGTACCAATAGATAGTACCTGAATTTGATCATTATTATATCCTAATTTATAAGCTTCGATAATTCCTGCTACAACCGGATTATTAAAGCCACCTAAAGCACCGTCCCATAATTCATAGTATTTTTCTAAATGGGGTTGTTTAGAAGAAGACTTAAACCTTGCCGGAAAATCAAAATATTGGATTGGAGCATTTGAAGAACCATGAATCACTTCATTCAGTGTTACATCTTCAAGTTCAGGATTATCAGAATATGATCTGAAAAATTTTGCTCGGTTATCATAGGCATTAAAAGTGCAAACAACAAATTCCGGTGAAGCATCACCAATTAGCTTGGGTAATTCGCTTAAGTGCTTAGAACCAAAGTCAGGGAATAACTGATCAAAAGCAGCTTTCTTTTTCGGCGCACTGTATTTCGGACCAAAAGGAAGTCCAAATAGTTGCATTATTCCAATTGGAAAATACTTTTCAAAAACAGTATTTTTACTGAAAATCTTTTCTCGATTCTCTTGTTTATTAAAAGTTGCCTGAGCTTCTTCAAAAGTAAGGTTTTCAACAAGAGAAGCTAAAACGATACTTCCTCCTGAATTGGCAATTACCAAATCGAATTCTTTGAGTATTTCATGTCCACTCAGATTCGGATAAAGATGGTTTAAGGTAAGGGTTTGTAAAATAGACCAAACACCTCCACCATCAAGTGAAAGGATTTTAAATTTTTGAGGCATAAACGGTAAGTCTTTTCAGCGTCAAACAAAGACTAGCTCAATCTTTGTAGTCAAATTTTAAACAGATACTAAAGTTATGATATTAAAAACTATTTTCATTCATGAGCCTCGAATTTTAAATCGATCCATCCCTTAATATTTTCGGGTACGGGTGGCGATTGAAGGTCAACACCTAATTCTTTAAATGCATCATTCGGCTTTAAATGACCTTTTGGTCCACGAAGCATTCCTTCTAAATAGCAAATAGCCCGAACTTCCCCTTTAACTGTAAAAATATGCTCATGGTAGAATCTTCTTTCATTCCAAAATAATAAACGGGTAGTTAGTTTCACCTTTTCAAAAGCTTTGATCGATCTTTTATACTGAATTGTTTCACGAACGGTAACAGGTGCCCAGCCTTTCTTTAAAGCACTCGTTCTGAATTCAGAATTAAAAACTAAATTCCAACGTGCCAGTCCCATATACTGGCTATAAGTTTGAGTAAACAAACGTGTTACATCGGTATCTAGCAAAGGAATTACCCAAAAATTCAGACTTAAATCTTCAGTAATTGCTTTTTTCTCAGATAAAAAACTTTGTAACATCACCCGAATAAATCGAAGCCGATACATCATAGTTTGAAAGAATTATTATCCCACAAAACGTTCATCTACTTCCATTACGTGTCCACAATTATCGCATGAACGCAAATCTTCACTTGCATAGAACTTTTTGAATACAGGTAAAAAGTCTTGCTCGATATTCGTTAAAGGAAATTTCTTTTCAAATAATTTGTTATTACAATTATCACAAAACCACATTAGCCCATCTTCACAATCAGTTCCCTTACGAACCCTTTCGATCACCAAACCAATAGAGCCTTCAGAACGCATAGGCGAATGAGGTACTCCTGCAGGAAGTAAAAACATTTCTCCTTCATTGATCGGAATATCAACAGCTTTACCATCTTCCTGAATCCGAACGTTAATATTTCCTTCTACCTGATAAAATAATTCTTCGGTTTCATTATAGTGGTAATCTTTTCGTGCATTAGGACCTGCTACGATCATAACAATATAATCACCTGCCTCGGCGTATAAATTTTTATTTCCAACAGGCGGTTTCAATAAATGTCGATTCTCATCTATCCATTTCTGTAAGTTAAAAGGTCTTTTAATCATATTCATTGGTTTAGTTTGCTTAGTATTTCGGGCAATCCAGAAACGACATTCTCCGGATTTATCTTTTACTGCTTCCGATTCTTCAAATTTATCACTTCTGTAAAAGCTTTCTAAAATTTCAAGATCATTATTCTTCAACCAGTCGGCAATTTCTTTCTTGTCAGGAATATGAATAAAAATGGTTCTTGTTTCATTATTAGAACGGGTAATTAAATCACCAAATTCATAAACTTGCTTCGATTGTAATCCCTTGTTCCAACGTTCTTTTTCTTCTTCCCAAAAAGAAAAATAATTTTCATCTTTATCCCTATCGTGTGTTGTAAAGATAAACAAACCATTTGGCTTTAAAACTCTTTTAATTTCGGTGAGTGCCAAATCTCTTTGCTCCTGTTTTGGGATAGACATTAATCCATTGAAAGAAAATATAAGGGCATCGAAAGTGTTATCTTCAAATTCAAGTGCACAGGCATCCCCTACTCTGAAGTCTATTGTTGTTTTGAAATAATCTTTTAACTCATTAGCTGCATCGATCATTTCGGGCGTAATATCTACTCCTATAATGTTATTATATCCTTTCTTTTTCAAGGCGAAGGTGGTTCGTCCGGTTCCACATCCTAAATCCAGAATTCGATCTTCAGGTTTCAAATATTTATCGAAGGTATAAGTTTCTGAATCCCATAAACCGATTTTGGAAAATGCAGTGTAGTTTTCAATACCGCTACTGTATTGATCTATGATAAATTGGGTGTCGATTTTATTCATAAAATAAAAAATAGTGAGGTTAATGAATGATTTAAGTGAGCAGGGTTTTATAGTAGTCAATTATACTTTGAAAAACACCAAGTATTTTATTTACTTCGCTCTTATAATAAGTTTGCTTGTCTATTAATATCATATTTTTATCAAATAGCATAAACTTCCAAGCATCTGCAGTTGTAACACAGCCATATATCTTATCAATAATAATTTCAGCATCTTTATTGAATAAATATGCACCATATAGTTGAGCAGCACATTGATTAATTCCTAGTTCAATATCCTGTCTTTTAGCTTCGACTAAACTTAATATTGGTAAATTTATCGAAAAAGAACCAGTATCTTTTGCGAGAATAAAATCACATTCTCCTGTGAGTCCTACATTTTTATCTACAATAAGTGATTCTCCAGAATATATAGTAAAAAACTTATTATTTAATCTTCTAAGTTCTAACAAAATTGGAGTAATTATTAACTCTGATCTTGCTTTCTCACTTTTAATGGGAAGATCTTCTGCTTCTGACAATTGTAAACTTAATGCACTACTTGGTTCTATTAATATAATTTGCTCATCATCAAATAGATCAACCAATTTATTTGAAATTTGAAATTTTTGTTTTAGATCAGAAAGTGTAAAATCTTTATATGCCATTAAAAAAAGCTTTCTTCAAAATTAAGCTATATCTACTAAAAGAAAAGGTGAAAAGTGGAATTTAATAGCTCACTTTCTTACACAAGAAAATACGACAAATTAATCATAAAAGCCCCAAGAGAACCCGAATTTGAATGCTCTATCCTGTAATGGATAATCAGGATAAGCAAACATTCCTTCCATGCCCGGAACACCTTGTAATAAGTGGAAAGAACGCACAAAAATGGTTGCCCTTTTCACTTTAAAATTAATAAAGAGATCTAATAGTGGATACTGATCGGTGATATTACTTCCATTAGAATAAAAATTGCCAAGACTCGGTGAAAAACGAAAGGCATTGAAAGAACTCATATAATTGCAACTTATTCCTGCCTGAACTTCAAGTGCTCGTTTGAATATTTTACCAGCATAGTAAACATCTGATCTTACAATTAATTTAGGAATGGCTATGGCTGAAGTATTTTCCTGCTGAAATATTATTTTATTCCGCCAGTGTAAAAAATGCTTATACTTCAGATAGGTCTGTAATTCTATTTCCTGCAACGCAACGCTTGATCGTAATTGATTGGGTTGTTGAAATGAATTAAAATAGGTGAAGTTACTGATCTGTCCAATGCTATAATTCAAACGTACCCAATTCTTATAACTTGCTCCGATTGAAATTCGATTTTGGGAAATATTCTTTAATTCATCAATATCCCAATCGTGATTAAAGCTGTGATATTCGTAAAAAACCAAATCGGGTTTTCTTACATTCAATTCATAGGAAAAATTAAGCTGAATATCTTTTAGTAGTTGATAATTGGCATTTGTTTTCCAATAAATATTATTGGTATTCCAACCTGCTAAACCATATTCTAATTCTGAAAATATTTTTAAATTCTTTGTAAAGAAATTTTCACTGGTAAATCCCTTCGCTTTAAAGAGTAAAGCATTTAATTTTCTATCCCATCGAAGTTGAGTTGTATCTGTATTTTCAGTTGCCCAACCCAATCTGCTATTCAATAAAGTAATTCCAGAAACTAGTTTTATTCCTAAGTCTTTATCATTTATTCTTCCTTCCCATGCAGCTAATAATTCATTTTTATAAGTTCGCATACGAACACTATCGGTTATGTTATTATTTGGATAAAAGTAATTAGGATAATAATCATCCGGCGGCGCATCATCTACATAATCACGTAGTTCTGTTTCTATACTAAAACGATGAATAAACCTGAAAGTAGGTACGAGCCAACTAACATAAACCGAATCCTTTGTGTCGAGAGAATCTTTGGTTTCACCTATATCATACGATTGTTGTATAAATAACTCTGCTTGTTTTGATTGACTTTGGGCATTACCTAAATAGGTATCTTTATTTAATCTGAAACGAGAACTACCATCAAACAAGTTTTCTGAATCGGTTATTCCACCATTCTGTATTCTCTTTTGATTATTACTTAAATAAGACAGTAGAAAATTATATTTATTGTTGGGTGTTCTTAACCAAGCATTTGCACCTATATTGTTCAATTTTGCTTCTTGTCTTCTGTATGCTCCTTCTGAACCATGGTGTTTATAGCTCAAAGCAATGCTTATTAAAGGTGAAAAGTTCTGAGCATGCTTTACTTCAAATAGTTGTTCCTGATCGGCACCAGTTATATATCGGGCGAAAGTATAAGGCGCTTCATTCTGATAAAAGGGTGTATTTTTTCTATCGAAATTATATATATTATTTTGCGGTATTCCTAATGTAAGATTCAGTTTTTCAACTTTTGGCAAAGAAATATCATAAGGTACTTGCCCTAAATTACCAGGTTGCTGCCATTGTCTGAAATCCTGCTCATAAGGATAGTATAAATGTATATCATTTACAGAAGTGTCGAGATTTTCTTTAGTATAAAATTCAAGATCGAAAACGGGATGAATAAGCTTATATCGTTCGTTTACTTTTATAGTATCCTTTACTAAGATCGAACGGTCTTTCTTAGGTTCTACTGTGGTTGAGTCATTAACCTGTGCACCTGGATTTGTATCTCTTTGTGCGTTTACTTCCAGCTGTGATAAAAGAACACAACTAAACCACATTAAAGTATAAACTAATTTCAAAGATCGAACGAACATTCAAGTTATTAAATAATCAATAAAATAGAAACAAGGCAGTCAGGGCTAAACCTTGACTGCCTTGTATTTTATAAAAGTATCATTAAGTGTAAATAAATCTTAATTATGCAACAAACTCTTACCATCTTTATACATTGCTAAGCCTTCTTCCAAAAAGTCGGCATAAGTATCTACATCGGGCGTATAGCCTCTTGGTTTACCCAATAATTCACCATTTTCATTCAGAAGAACATAGTAAGGTTGTGATAATTTCTTGTAACAACCAAACTCAAGGAAGCTCCATTTATTACCAACTGTCTTTACAGATTTTTGCTTACTCCCCTGCATATATTTGAAGTGTTCTTCTTCAGGAAGTTTTACTTTTTCATCTACATAAAGTGAAGCAATCACATATTCATTCAAGTGCTCAGACACATTAGATTGAGTCCAGACATTTTCTTCCATTTTACGACAATTCACACAAGCCCAACCGGTAAAATCGATCATTAAAGGCTTACCTTCTTTTTTGGCAACCGCCATTGCTTTTTCTAAGTCCATAATATGACCTTCATGACCATCGTCCCCTTCGGCATGATACCCAACACCAGAATCACAAGGACTATAAGCATAGAAAGTTGGAGGAGGGAATCCACTTACCAAACCAATATTACCACAGAATAATCCAGGAATTAAGTATAGTGCAAACAAGAAACTTAAACCACCGGTTAACCAACGACCAATGCCTAATTTACCGAAAGGTATTTTAGTATCATATTTAAAACGGAACCAAGTAAACAGGTAAGCGCCCATTAATACAAACAAGATAATCCAGATCACAAGGAATGTTTCTCTTTTTAATAATCCCCATTGAGCCACCATATCGGCATTCGATAAGAATTTAAGTGCAAAGATCAATTCTATAAATCCTAAAACAACTTTTACTGTTCCTAACCATCCACCCGATTTTGGCATTGAGTTCATCCAACCTGGGAAAGCAGCAAAAACCGCAAAAGGTAAAGCTAAGGCTATAGCAAAGCCAGTCATTCCGATCACAGGTCCAAGATTACTTCCTTGAGAAACTGCCTCTACTAACAGTGTACCTATAATTGGTCCTGTACAAGAGAACGAAACCAAGGCAAGCGTAAATGCCATGAAGAAGATTCCGATCAGCCCTCCTTTATCGGAGGCTTGGTCCGACTTATTAACGATCCAGCTTGGCAAGGTGATTTCAAAAAAGCCAAAGAAAGAAAAGGCAAAGACGACGAATATGACAAAGAAAGCGAGGTTGAACCAGACGCCTGTGGAAAGTTCACTCATGGTTTCAGCACCGAATAGAACTGTTACCAGATACCCTAAACCAACATAAATTACAATAATAGATAAGGCATAGATCAAAGCATTTTTGATTCCTTCTGATTGGTTTTTACTTTGCTTGGTAAAGAAGCTAACCGTCATTGGTATCATAGGAAAAACACAAGGTGTTAACAAAGCAGCAAAACCACCAATAAAACCTAAAAAGAAGATAGTAAAATATGATTTCCCTTCGGTATTACTTTCATCGTCAACCACTCCAACATCACAATCTTTTACCAAAGATTTGATACTATTTTGTCTTTCCTCATCAATACCCGTTATTGCACCAAGATCAACAATACCCGACTTTCCAGAAGCAGAAAACTTAAAAGGAACATCTTCAGGAGGTAAACAACGCTTATCATCGCAAGTCATAAAACGAAGCTCCCCTTCAATTTCTGCATTAGGATCACTTAATTTCACTTTTCTTTTGAAGATAATTTTGTTTGCATATTTTTTTACCCGCATATCAAAATTCGGGTCAATACCATCTTTTATTTTCCCTTCTTCACGAACACCTTCTTCTAGGAAACGAACCGCTTCATTTTCTTTGAAAGTAAAAGAAGTTGGAACAGGACCTTCTCCGCTATTATCCTGAGAATATACATACCAACCGTCTTGAATATCGGCATACCAGATCATTTCGTGGACATTATCACCGAGGTCTTTGAGATCAAAGTCCCATTTCACCGGATCCAGTAAATCCGATTTTCCAGCCATTAAAGGTTCACTTCCTTCCGTGGCGATACCTTCAGATTTTTTAGTTCCTTTTATAATATTGAATTTGAAAGGTACTTCTTCAGGCGGAAGACATTCTGAATCATTACAAGTCATGAATTCAAGCGAACCTTTAACTGTAAAAGCTGGTTTATCCGACTTTACTTTGGCAAAGAAACGTGCATTACGCTTGAATTTCTTTACCTCCATATCGAAGAATTTGTCATAGCCTTCTATGGCTTTACCTTTTTCTTCAATATCTCCGACTATTTCGTAATCGGGGCTTTCGGCAAACATAAAACTGGTTGGCACGGGCCCCATATCAATTTGTTCGCCCTGTGCATAAACGTACCAGCCTTTATCAATTTTAGCTATAAAACGTAGTTCATACTCTCCGTCGCCGACTTCTTTTTGGGAGAAGGTCCAGCTAACGGGTTCAAGAATTTCGGCATGGGCAATAGTATTGAGTAGAAACAGCGCAGCTATCAGCGTCAAAATTCGTTTCATCATCAAATAATTTGGAAGATTGGAAAATATATTAAGCAATTATGATTAAATACATTGTAAACTGAATTTCTTTTCATTTGTAAAATGAAATTTACTTAATTTACACTGTATTATATGACTTTATTCATTCAGTTGAATATCGAAATCTATTGTTGTTGGCGGTAAACATCTTGAATTATCGCAGCACATAAAACGAACTGAAGCAGTCGTTCTGGTTACTTTAGTATGCAAAGGTTTGATGTTAGCGGAAAAAACTACTTTCTCAGAATACTTTTTAATATTCATTTCGAACATATTATCAAATCCTTCTTTAAGTTTTCCTTTTTCCTCAGCAACTTTCAATATTTCTACACCTTTATCGAATTCAATAGTTGTTGGTAAAGGACCGCCATCTTCAAGATCTTGTGAATAAACATACCAGCCTTCATCAATTTTAGCAGTAAAGTCAACTTTAAAGCTTCCATCTTCTAACTGTTCAACTTCATGTGTCCATTTCACTGGCTCTAACATCTGAGCATTTACTTCATCTAAACAGCTTAGGCTAAGCAAAATCGTTAAGCAAGCAAACAATAAATTTTTCATAAAATTCTATATTAATTTTTAATAAGATTACAAACTATTAATAGACCAAGTAATCTCAGAAAGTTTAAGCTTATAAGATTAAACCCTTTCTTAATAATAACAACACAAAGTTACAACATTGATTCTGTTTAGATTATTAATGAATCCTAAAGCTGTGTTAATAGCCGTTAAAGCGTGTTTAATAAAAATAATTACACTTTAAGGAACGCTTCATATTAAAAATTAATGGTAGTGCTACAAAAAGTGTTGATTTAGAAAAGTATCTAAGAGAATATTTAGATT
>JAHDFD010000016.1:0-26805 GCA_020628375.1 Chitinophagales bacterium
TTCGTATAAATCCCATGAAATTAGGGTAGGTTATTTTTTGCTAATTCCCTTAAGTAAAGTCACACATCACTATACATCTGTCATTTAAAAACTGTTTTTGGTTGGAAAATAGAGTTAGCGAGGAGGCAATGCCTCCTCGCTACTGATAAAATTATATTAAATGTATAGTGGTCTGATGATGATTTTAAAACATGCTTTAAGGTAATGTCAAGATCATTCCGCCTAAGCCTGAAAGATTGACTTCATTGCCAATGAATGTATCTTCCGTGGCAATACTATAAAGTTTTTGTGCTTCAGTTTTAAATGGAAAAGAAACAGCTAGCTCGTTATAATTAATGAATATAACAAACGATTCATTTCCCGACTGACGTTTGTATGCGAGTACATTTTCAGGTAGTAAATCGCTATCAATAAGCTCAATTGTTCCTTCTTGGAATATTTGATTGTTATTTCTTATTTCCAGCAAACTACGATAAACATTCAATAAAGAATTTTCGTCTTTCATTTCTGTTGCTACATTTCTGTATCGAAAATCTTCAATTGGAAGCCATGAGTTAGCTGCTTTGGTAAAACCGGAATTTATATCTGTATTCCATTGCATTGGCGTACGACAAACATCGCGGTTAATTGGAACAGGAAGCAGATCACGCATAAATTGAGGCATATTTTTAAATTCATCGGAAATGGGATCAAGTGCTTTTGATTTGGGAATAGAAGTATTGGTCATGCCAATTTCCTCACCGTAATAAACCACTGGAACACCTCTTGCTGTCATCTGGAAAAGTGCGAGTAGTTTTGCCTTGTTCAGGTTGTTACCAATTCTGCGCATGGAACGAAAGTTATCGTGATTTCCGAATACGATTGTTGGCATTAATGGAGCCGGAAAATTGACTTCAAATTCCTCGATCATTTTGCCGAAAAATTCGGCGTTAAAATCAAAAAAGATCATATCGAATTGAAAGACCAGATTTAAACCATCTTGTTCTTCACCTAATAATTTTTTCGTCGATTCGAGGCTGCCAATCGCTTCTCCGATTAAAAATTTATCGGGAAATTCGTCGATAACTGCTCTCAGCTCTTTTGCGAGTGTAATATTATCACCATGATCTATATTATTGGTTTTTTCCTGAAAATTAGCTCGCATTCCATCTCTTGCAGGTAGTGGATTCAATGTAAAAGGGTTGTTTTTTAAATCTTTTTCTTCGAGAATACAATTAAAAATATCCAACCGGAAACCATCTACACCTTTCGATAACCAATAGCGCACAATATCGAACATTGCTTCTTTCACTTCGGGGTTTCTCCAATTCAGATCGGGCTGAAAATCGAGAAATGCAGTGTAGTAATACTGATCTCTTTCTGGAACATAATGCCATGCCTTTTTATTAAAAACATTGATCCAGTTATTTGGTGGTTTTTTCCCCTTTGCATCACGCCATATATACCAATCGCTTTTATCATTATTACGGCTTTGTTTCGATAACTCAAACCATTCATGCTCTTCGGAAGTATGGTTCAATACCATGTCAAAAACGATTTTCATATCGCGTTCATGAACAGCATTTATCAGCTGCTCAATATCTTTATTATTGCCATAATCTTTATCGCATTGTAGGTAATCGCTGATGTCATAGCCAAAATCGCCCTGCGGACTTTCGTAGAACGGAGAGATCCATATCGTTTCAAAGCCCAGTTCTTTGATATAATCGAGTTGCTGAATAATTCCATTCAGATCACCAATACCATCGCCATTAGTATCCATATAGGAACGTGGATATATCTGATAAATATTCGTATTCTTCCACCATTCTTCTGCTTGCGCCATACAAAGTGAAGAGCTTAAAAGTAAAAAAGTATAGACGAAATTTCTGAAGCCAGTTTGCATGGCAGTAAAGCTAAGCATTTTTAGTTTGAAGTTATTTTTCAGCTTATCCGGGAACTGAATACATTAAAACTTTATTTATATAATATTCGTAATACTGAACACATGACATTATCCACGTACTTTTATCAGTTCATAAAGGGAATCAGTTCTTTTATTACTGCCTACGATTTTGCAAAGAAGCATCGTATCTGGGCTGGTTTATTTAAAAATAAATGGATAAGTATTGTCTTGTGTTTGGTGATATTTTTTGTTGCCTACCATTCAATTTATGCTGTTCTTGGATTTTTTCAGGGAACCCTGATCGACCACGAAACAGGTGTTCAGCAGGCAGGCTTTTTTTCGGGTTTAGGCTTATTGTCTCATGAATTATTCTTTAGCAGCAGTATTAAGTATATTGTACTTATTGCACTTGAAGTCATTACTTTTCACTGTTCTACCAAAACCATTAATTTACTCACCGGCAGAAACTTTGAACCAAGTTTTAATGATTTTTATAAGGCTGAAATTCGTATGATAAAGGTGGCAATCCGTTCATGGATCTACGAATTAATAGCCACGATTCTGATTACTATCATTTTCGAGATATTTGGTTTGGGATGGTTGAAATATCCTTTCATTTACTTTGCTCAATTCTTTTTTGTGGGATTGGCGTTTTTAGATAATTACCTCGAACAATTCAAAATAGATATTAAAGACTCATTTGCTATTATTTATCAGCATGTAGGAGCAAGTGTTGCTATTGGTATGCTCAGTCTTTCACTTGTTTTTATTCCGATCATTGGTCCGGTAGTTGGGCCTATCTTAGGTGCAGTAAGTGCTGCTATATATTTTCATTATGAAAATGTAGCCATAGATTATATCGAAAGTATGAAGTTGATGGAGAAGGCTGAATAAGGAAAAATTTCGTAATTGGAAAATTTACTGATTCACCCATTTTTTAGCTATTTCAGGAATTCGAGTTAAAACCTCTTTACCAAAAATTACCTCATCCACTAAACCCATATGAATTGAATCGACTAATCTACATAAGTAGGCTTTACCCATTTCCCACCATGTTAGATGTGAGTCAACAATCAAAAAATGAGCCACCTCTATTCTTAAATTTTCTTTTAATGCTATAAGTTCCCAGCCGTCTAATTGTGTTTCATAAACACCATCAGCAACTCTACTTCCAAAAGTAGTTGTGTAATAATATTCTTTTATTTCCCAAATAGCTTTTGGATTAATTGGAGTTGGAAAAGCTCCATCAACTCTTCTTGAAAGAGACATTCTAGGAAATTTATCTTTAGTGATCGTTGTAAGCATCCTAGGGTCGTAATCACAATCTTCACCTCCTATTTCTTTTTCAATTAACATATTAACTATTCCAGTTAGGTAGGCAAAATCCTTTTTTTCTTTTTTTTGTTTATTCATTGGTAATGGACAATTAGGCTTTAGTTTTTTTCTGATTGAATAGAAAAGTTTCTTTGCTTCTTTCTGATTCATCAAATTTGGTTCAACTAATTGAGTTAAAGCTTTGCCTCTATATTCCATGTAATTTGCTATTTGCTGACCATATTTTGTAAGTTTTGTACCTTCTACAAGTTTGGAATAATCAAGATTCATTACCTCAAATTTTTTAACTATTTCTTCTGGCTCAGGTATAACAAAACCTCCATTTGGAAATCTTTTTGATCTTCTTCTTACATACCCTATCTTTTGATTTATCAGTTTAACATTTGCCCAAAATTCTAAATCTAATTCCTTGTACTTCTTATTTGCTTTCATTCATGTTTTTTTCATATTGCTTAATAAAATTTGTAAGTGATATACCACAAGCCTCAACAATTTTTTTGAGTTCAATAATATCTATTCTTCTTTCTCCATTTTCAATTTTACTTATGAACGATTGAGGAACATTTAATTTCTCAGCTAGATCTATTTGTCTAAAGCCAGTACCAATTCTTAAGCTATAAAGAGTTTGAAGTAATATTTTATGCTCTTTACTGTTGAGACTTTTATCCATAATTCATAAAGGTAATTTTTGTTAAAGAATATACCATATTGGGATATTGACACAATTTGCGCTATATTGCGGAAAAATATCAGAATGCAACTATCATTAGACAGTAAATTTGCTACTTATACACCACCAAAATCACAGCTGCTTAAGTGGGTAGGAAATAAACAGAGATTTGCAGGTGAAATTGCTCGTTTTTTTCCAACAGAATTTAATACTTTTTTTGAACCATTTTTGGGTAGTGGAGCTATAATAGCAACTGTATCTCCTAAAAAGGGAATTGGTTCAGATGTATTTAAACCATTAATGGAGATTTGGAATAAATTAAAACTTGATCCTAACGGTCTTATTGAATGGTATGCTGAAAGAAGAAATAGACTTGATAATGAAGATAAGAAAAAGGTTTATGAAGACATAAAGGCTTCATTTAACTTAAATCATAATGGTGCAGATTTTTTATTTCTTACTCGTTCTTGTTATGGTGGTATTATCAGATTTCGAAAGTCAGATGGATTCATGAGCACTCCATGTGGTGTTCACAATCCTATTGCAGTTCAAACTTTTGCAAAAAGAGTTGTAGAGTGGAATAATAGATTAAAAAATGTAGAATTTCTTAATATCGATTATAAAGATGCTTTTGATTTAGCCAAAGAAGGAGATTTAATATACTGTGATCCACCTTATAGTCATAGTCAAAGTATTCTTTATGGGGCACAAGATTTTGATTTAAAATCTTTATTGGTCAAAATTCAAGAGGCTAAAAACAGAGGAGTTAAAGTTGCTTTAAGTATAGATGGTAAAAAGAAATCTGGTAATTATCTGTGTGAATTACCAATACCCGAAAACCTATTTGAAGAAGAAATATTTGTTAGTGTCGGGAGATCAATGCTTAGAAGGTTTCAAATGGAAGGAAAAACTTTAGAATCTGAACTGGTTTCTGATAGATTACTGCTAACTTATTCAAGCTAAATTTTACGTGCTAATAATTAAAGTAACCTTAGCAATAACAACAAACCATTGCTAGCCATTATCCACTGCGCTTAGGGCTTAAATCCCTGAAAGCGGGAATTTGATAATAATCCTAAAGCTAGCTTATTTTCTATTAATGGAACTTTTTATCGGCTGAAAAAGTTGCTTACTTTTCCTTACTGATTTTACTGTTGAAAATGAAATGATATTCAGTTCGGAATTATAGAATAACCCAAAATTTATGCAGATGGAATTCTTAAAGTACCAACATTTGGAACGATTCGGCACTATAGAGGTCGAAAAAATCGAAACAGGGGAATGTTATGTATTCCCTAAAATTGATGGAACTAATTCAAGCCTATGGTTGAACGAGGATGGTATTTTACAAGCCGGTTCAAGAAAACGACACTTGACACTTGATAATGATAATGCTGGTTTTTACGCCTGGGCAATGAAGCAGGAAAATATTCTTGCCTATTTGAAAGAGCACCCATCGCACAGACTTTTTGGTGAGTGGTTGGTTCCTCATTCCTTAAAAACATACAAAACCGATGCATGGAATAAATTTTATGTATTCGATGTTTGTATTGATAAGGAAGCAGATGAAATTTTACACGAAGGAGACAGCAAATTGAAGTATTTGCATTTCGAAACTTATAAGCCTTTATTGGAAAAGTTTGAGATCGGTTTTATTCCGCCAATATGTAAAATAAGCGATGCGAGTTATGAAGATTTTGTCGAACACTTGATGAAGAATGTTTTTTTGATCGAAGAAGGAAAAGGAATAGGCGAGGGGATCGTAATCAAAAATTACGCATTCAGAAATAAGTATAACCGACAAGTGTTTGCTAAGATCGTAACTTCAGAATTTAAAGAAAAACACGAAAAGAAAACTGGTTCTAAATTGAGAAAAGGTTCTGGTTTGATTGAAGAGTTGATCGCTGAAGAATTCGTAACAACCGCTTTATGTGAAAAGGTACATGCTAAGATCGTGCTTGAAAACGAAGGGTGGTCCAGTAAATTCATTCCTCGTTTATTAAATACGATCTATTACGATTTGATTACTGAAGACTGTTGGAATATCGTAAAAAAATACAAGCAACCAACGATCAATTTTAAGACCTTACAATACTTTGTTTTTAATAAAGCTAAAGCAGCTTTACCCAAAGTTTTTGGTGAGTGATCGAAATTATTTTTATATGCCGGATCAGCTATGGTTCGGCATTTTTTTACAAATTTAAACATACACTTATGACTCACTATCGAATGAAAATAAATTGCAGTGCACCGAGACATTAGCTTTTGTTAAGTGCTATTTTTCATCTTTAGGTCTTCCTGTTGCATTTTTTTCTTGAGATAAATTTTTGATAATATCCTTAAGCTTTTTAAGAATCATATATATTTTAAAAATATCATCTCTAGTTGCAACAAATTCATCACTAATGCAATACTTACGCCCTTCTAATGTTAAAAAGAACCAATTTCTCCCCATAACATAAGCTCCATAAACAGTATTTGAATCTTTGTTAATTTCTTGAGCAGTCATCATTGCAATAATAAGTTGTCCAAGTGGGTCGTTATCAACTCCCTTTTCTTTTTTATATTCATGTAGACAGAAGTAAGGTTCTTTCGGTTCAAATTTACCTGAAGCAATCATTAAATCAACTTCGCCCGAAATTTCATATCCATCAATCAAGCCTTTAAGTTTTCTGTTTGCAAAAGCCTTATATTCATTACTGTCGTAGTCAACTAAATCAATAATCAGCGCAATGAATTTAATGATCAATTCTTGTTCATTCCAAATATCTACATTTTCTCTGATTTTTGTTTGTAATCTACTAAGAATATTAATCTCATTGTCAGTTAAATCATCTTCAGTCGAAAGCCATTTATCAAGACTTTTACATGAGTCTTTAACATCTAATCCGAATTTATCAGCAATATCTTGTCTAGTCCAGTTTCTAAATGATTTCATTTATTAATAATTTGAATACATAAAGTTATTCCATTTAAAGGAATTGATTGACTTTTATATTCTGACTAACGTTTAATGTAAATGCACTATAATGCAGTTTAGATTTTGTTAGCGAGCTGTTTATTTATTTTTTCTATTAATTGATTTATTGTTGACAGCAATTCTTCTGTCAAGAACTTAACTGAATATATCTGCTTCAAATCATGTTCGGAATTGCAATTATGCTTGTCCCAGCAATTCTATACGAAAGTTGTTTCTGAGCCAATTTGAAAAACAAAAACTATATATTGGTCAATCGTTTCATCAATCTGAAGTAGATGCTTGAAAAATTGATTTTCATTAGAATCCCTTTCTTTCATCAGTGTATTGAAACGTTGATTTGAAGAAAGACTTTCAAATTTTAAGTTCTCAGATTGTTTCCTTGATAATTGATTTGAAAATTTTTCAAACATCGGTAGATAGGTAGGAATATAAACAGCTTCATTCGAAATCAGTTTTCCTCCCAAATAGAAATTTAAATCCCACAAATCTTTGGATAAATTCTCATCCTTTATTTCAAATGCGATATGATTTTTGTTTCCGGTTTTCATTTCAATGCTCGCTAACTATCAAATAAAACAACTTTCACTAAATTTTATCATTCTGATCGAAACATAGTGCATAACGTCAATTACAACTCCTCAGGATGATCGTCGATGAGATTATTGGTTTTCCATCTATCACCATAAATAGAAGAATAAACAACTTCGATCATAAAAGGATTTTCTCCTAATTCTATATTCAGATAATTCAATAAGCCCTCCACTTCTTCCAAACGAAATTTTAAAGTATAGATATTGCTTTTTTCGTCAGGAGAAAGGGTGCTACCTTTAGTGAGAGAAACAGATTGGGTTAGATCGGCATATTGCTCAAAGTCGGGATAAGCCTGTGTAAGGAATTTATTCATATTCAAAGGAAAACGTTTTCCTTCATGTACAAAAGCTATCGATTCTATAATTGCGGGGCCCAGCCCTTTATTTTCTATTTCTGCACCAACTGTAACAATAGAATCGTTAGCACTTTCGTAAGTTGAAAAGGCAATTCTAGGCGTTACTGAAAGCCTGCTTTGCGTTCGCATCAGACTTGTTTGATAAATAAAAATAATCAGGGTCAACAAGCTGATAAGCATAGCAGACAATCCTAATATCCTGTCTGCCGATATTTTTGATTTCCCCATTTCCTAAAGATAGGAAATTTTACCAGGCAAATAAAGGAAGATCGTGCATTTTTGCATTCACCTCTTTACGTATTGTTTCTTTTAAGCTTTCATTATCGGGATCATTAATAATCTGATCGATCCAGTCAACTATTTGTAACATATCGGCTTCTTGTAAACCGCGTGTTGTAATTGCCGGTGTTCCGATTCTGATTCCCGAAGTTATAAATGGCGAACGGGTGTCAAAAGGAACCATATTTTTATTCAGGGTAATATCGGCTTCTCCTAAAACACGTTCTGCTTTCTTACCTGAAATTTCTTTATTGGATAAGTCGATCAGCATACAATGGTTATCGGTACCTTTCGAGATCAAGTGGTAATCGCGTTTCACGAATTCAGCCGCCATTACCTGTGCGTTTTTAATCACTTGTTCACAGTAACCTTTATAACTTGGTTTTAATGCTTCACCAAAGGCAACCGCTTTTGCAGCAATGACGTGCTCTAATGGTCCACCTTGTGTACCCGGAAAAACGCCTCCATCTAACAAGGCACTCATCATGCGTAATTCTCCTTTCTTGTTTTTCTTTCCAAAAGGGTTTTCAAAATCTTTACCCATCATAATTAATCCTCCACGCGGACCACGAAGGGTTTTATGCGTAGTGGTTGTTATTATATGGCAAAACTGCAAAGGATCTTTTAATAATCCGGCAGCGATCAATCCGGCAGGGTGAGAAATATCGGCTAAAAGCAAAGCACCAATTTTATCGGCAATAGCACGAAAACGTTCATAATCCCAGTCGCGTGAATATGCAGAAGCACCACAAATGATCAGTTTTGGCTTTTCTGCTAAGGCAGTAGCTTCTACCTTATCCATATCAATTACACCGGTTTCTTTTTCAACACCATAGAAAGTCGGACGGTAATATTTACCCGAAAAATTTACAGAAGAACCGTGTGTCAAATGCCCACCATGTGAAAGGTCGAATCCAAGGATCGTATCTCCGGGTTCGAGCACTGCCAGCATAACCGCAGCATTCGCCTGCGCTCCACTGTGTGGTTGAACATTGCACCATTCAGCACCGAATAATTGCTTTACGCGTTCACGTGCCAGGTCTTCTACCTTATCGACAACCTGACAGCCGCCATAATAACGTTTACCCGGTAAGCCTTCAGCATATTTATTGGTTAGCACGCTACCCATCGCCTGCATAACAGCATCACTTACATAGTTTTCTGAAGCGATCAGCTCTACGCCTTCACGCTGACGTTTATCTTCTTCTGCAATAAGGGAAAATAGTTCAGTGTCTTGTTGTTGCGCTGTTAATATTTCCATGTTTTAATAGTTGAATATTTCTTTTAGAAAGAATCGAAAAAAATTAAAGTTTAAAACGAAAACTGATTACGATATTTTTATAAGAGGCTTCGACGATGCTCAGCTACCGAATTTATGCGGTCAGTGATTGGACTTGCACACAAGCTTGTCGAACTGACTTTACAATAATTTTCGTAATAAGGTCTATTAAAATTTAAAACGATTTCTGATAGAGACGTAGCAATGCTACGTCTGTACATTGTAAAATAATTGTATGAAAAAAATCGTTTTAAAGTCTATTAATTCGCAAAATTAGTTCCTACTCAAATAAGTTACCCTGATCTTTGGATTTTGTTGTATGATTCCTGTATTCTTTACCTAAATGGCTGTACGACTTTGCAGTTGCTTCACGACCACGTGGTGTACGCATAATATATCCTTCTTTTATCAGGAAAGGTTCATAAACTTCTTCTATGGTTCCGGGCTCTTCGCCTACTGCTGTTGCAATGGTTGTTAAGCCAACCGGACCACCGGCGAACTTGTCAATAATAGATGAAAGAATACGATTATCCATATCATCCAAACCATTGTTATCGACGTTCAATGCACCCAATCCATACTTTGCAATAGCCAGATCAATGGTTCCATTTCCCTTGATCTGAGCAAAATCGCGTACTCTGCGTAATAAGGCATTAGCAATACGTGGTGTTCCACGGCTGCGTCGGGCAATTTCAAAAGCACCTTCATCTTCGATAGGTGTTTTCAGAATAGCCGAAGAACGTTTGATAATTCCTGCCAGAGTTTTTGTATCGTAATACTCCATTCGGCAATTGATTCCGAATCTGGCACGCATAGGCGATGAAAGTAAGCCCGATCGTGTAGTTGCCCCTACAAGCGTGAATGGTTCTAATTCTAACTGAATGGAACGTGCATTCGGACCGCTATCGATCATAATATCTATCTTGAAATCTTCCATAGCTGAGTAGAGGTATTCTTCAATTACCTTACCCATACGGTGTATTTCGTCGATAAACAGTACATCCCGATCTTCTAAATTGGTTAATAAACCTGCCAGATCACCGGGTTTTTCAAGTACCGGACCAGAAGTAACTTTAATACCAACTCCTAATTCATTAGCAATAATATGGGAAAGTGTAGTTTTTCCTAATCCTGGCGGACCGTGAAGTAAAACGTGATCGAGGGCTTCTCCTCTGCGTTTGGCAGCTTCAATAAAAATCTTCAGGTTCTCGACCATTTGATTCTGTCCGGTAAACTCATCGAATCCCTGAGGACGTAATACCTTTTCAATTTCAAAATCGCTTGAACTGAAATGCTCATTATCTCCCTGTAAAAAATCGTCTCGCATTGTATTTCAAAGGTAGTTGTTTTACTAATTAGCTTGTCATTAATTGAAGTCTTGTTCATAAGTTCTTCCGAAAAGAATGAACATGGCTATTCCGAAGCTTTTCTCATTTTCGGCTCTTCTATTGAAATAGTAATCTTTATCTCCAATACAAGTACCGGTGCATACATTCAGGGTAATAATATCATCTCCTTCTTTCAGAATACTGTATTTTCTTAATCCATTATAGGCGTTTTGTACACTTTCTTCAAATGCTTTTCCCTCAATAATTCCTTCTTTAAGGGCAATGGAAATTCCATAAGCGAACATGGCAGTACAGGAACTTTCAATATAATTTCCTACTTCACCTTTTCTACATGGAAGCTGATACCAGTGTCCGGTATCTGTATCTTGTAAGGAAGGAAGGTTTGCTAGCATTTCCTGTAAATAGCCAGCTAATTGTTTTCTTTGTGGATTTGATTCAGGAATTAAGCTTATTGTTTCAGCTAATGTTACAATTACCCATCCATTACCACGCCCCCATATTTCCTGACTTCGATTTTCGGGATTATTACTCCAGCCTCTCTGACCACATATAAAATTGCTTCTGTTCTTTTCATCACCATCCCAGCCATGAAACCAAAGCCCTGTTTTATCATCTTTGAGTTTTACTCTGTGTATTGCTATCTGTTGAACTAGCTCGTTTAAATACTTTTCGTCTTTGGTCAGCAAATACATTTCTCTTAGGTAACAGCCTATCATGAAAATAGTATCGTCCCAGAGTTCTTCAAACCTTTTTAAATGTGAAACGCCTCCTTCTTCAGTCTTTGGGATCTTATTGTAATCTTCAAATATTTCATCAGCGGCTTTTTTATATTTTTCTTCATTGGTAACGCGAGCAAGAAATGCCATACCGAGCCCCGATGCAACTGCATTGGGTGATTTTCCATTTGCCCGGATCATTTTTCTGTCCATCGCATTACGGATGTAATCTAAGTATTCGTCTTTTTGTGTTCCTATCGTTGTTTCATATTGAACTTTTACGGTATTCAGAAAAGCAGCGTTCTGCCAAACCCAACGATATTTATTCGGCGGAAGGAACTTTGTTCGGGCATATTGGTCCAATGAATCGACCCATGTTTTTTGCTGTGCTTCTGTTTTATACGTAATGATTAAAAGAAATACGATCACGCTATATTTCAGCATTGAATATAAATGCATTAAAACTTAACTAATTTCTGACGGTAATATTTCCCCTGATTTTCAATCGTAACAATATAAGTACCTGCTTTCCAGTCTGCTGTTTGAATTTTTTCAAATGAAGTACTAAGGTCGATTTGTTTACTGAATATTTCGACACCAAGTGCATTGAATACTTTTACGTTTACTGGCTTATTTTCAAAGGCGTCAAGTTCTATATTCACTAGGTCGCTACTTGGGTTCGGGTAAATACTAAACTCAGAGTTGTTCATTAAAGGCGATTGTATATTGGTTGTTATACTATCCACGCCCCAGGCATATTCAGCCGAAAGCGTATCTATGCTTATTTGTGAATGATAAACATATTGTGAAGTAGCGGAATCGTAATACCATTCTTCATTGAATTCTGATGTAGCGATCAAATTCTGAAACTCGCTGAAACTACCATACATTAAATCATTTCCAACCATAATAACCCATGTTTGCCCTTCTTCTGTTGGACAAGCCCACCATGAATTTACTTGTTCGGTACAACTTCTTCTTACAGCTACATAATTCTCATCCTGACGAGCCATAAGCCACAATCCATCTTCCACAATTTCATCGAAACTATCATCTTTCCAGAACAGCGCCACTTCTTTATCTTCAAACATTTCGCCTGCAAAAAGATCGAGTATTAAAGGAATAGATTGTGGGCGATACATAATCAGTGCAAGATTCTTATTTTGTTCTACATGGGGAAGGTGTGAGTTTTGTACATTTCGGTCTCGGTCGTTCCAATTTTCAGTTACCTTACCTGCTTGTATATAAACGGCTGTTGTTCCAACGGTCACTGCAAAGGGCCATTGCTGGAATCCAGCTTTACCTTTCCAAAGCTCAGGTGTTGATATGAGTGCAACAGCATTGTTTTTGAAAATGCGAAGATTATGTCCGGTTAAACCACTACTGTAGGAAAGGACATTTAATTCTTCCGCTAAACCCTGAATACTATTCGGGCTTATAAAAGATAGTGGCTGAAAAACACCCCAGTCTTTGTGTTTCCAAATATCATATTCCGTTAACAAATCAAAACTTTCTTCAGCGATCAGTGGGTGAAAGTATCCACCAAAAGTCCATTGAAAAAGCAATCGATCTCTAGTTGACAGATCACTGAGTATATCGAAACTACTTTCTATTGGATGTCCTATTTGTATGCTTGTATCTAAATACGGTGTCCATGAAGCAATGACATCATCGACTGGCAGATTGGAAGTTGCCAAAAAAGAACCGGAATGTGAAGCTCCACTCGGTGTTTCGCCTAAGCCAGTAAGCAGATATATTAAACCATTATGATTCTGACCATAAGCTGTTCTGTACTTTTCAGGGTAATTTCTACCTGCAGCAGGAAAATAAACACCTAAGCTTGTAGTGGGTTTTAATATGTCTTTCAATAGCCGTTGTGCGACTTGCATTGCCAGATTCTTTATAGTTTGGTCTTCAGTAAAATCATAGAGATTTAATAAGCCACTTAAGGTATAAGGTGCATAAACAGAAGAGAAAAATTCATAGAAACCATGTTCATTTTTCAATTCAAGATATTTAATTAACCGTGGGTATAGCGTGCTATCTATGGCTTTATCATAACGTTCGTGTAGCAACCATTCTGAGCTCATCCACATGATCATGTGGTTTTCTGTCCAGTAATTTCTAATCGAATCACCTTGATTTAACCACATCGGCATTTCACCAAGTACAGGCAGGATGTCATCATCGTAAATTCCGTCAGCATAAAACAAAACCCTTATCAACTCAACGATCCTGAAATCAGGGTCATATTTTGTAGGTAATTCTTCTAATAATTCATCTAATTTTTCCTGATCGAGCGGCAAACCTCGATATGCTTTTAAACTAAACAGGTTGCCTGAGTTATTGGATAAGGCAACATCTATATATGTGGCTTGTCGCTCGACATAGGTACTATCATTAGCAAAGGTCAATAAACTATAAAAACACATTAAGAAAATAGACAGTTTCTTTTTCATTGTATGAAAATTTAAAAGTGGGCTTTGTAACGAATATACATAAACAAGTTAAGTTTTTCAATTGAAGTAAAAGGTTTTCCTTCTTTTAAAATATAGGTTTGCTATTTTTGACGATCGAGAGAACGCTAATGTTCTTTGCTTATAAATTGTGTTTATATAATTTACTCGGCTTGCAAAGAGACATTGCGTTGGTGAGAGAAACAACATTTTTTATGAAATTTTTAAAAACACTTTTGTTATTAATTATTTTTTGTGCCAGCTCTTTGGTGAGTTTTGGGCAGGAAAGAATAGTGAACAAGCCTTGGAAATTTATTGACGATATAGTTCTTAAAGAGCATGTAACTAAGTCAAATGAAATATTACCTGATAAATTTATAACCGCTGAGTTTAAAATGGAAGAATTAAAAAAGGTATTACTTGAAGCGAATAAGTTTAGTAGAAAACTTCTATTTTTGGAAAGTAGGGATAGTATAATTGATTTACTACCTACCATTGTTTTACCGACACCTGATGGAGACGAATTAACTTTTAAAATTTATTCGTCAAAAACAGCTAATGATATGGATAAGAAAAAGCCTATTAAAGTTTTAAATATAAGAGGTTTTACGTTTAATGAAAGTAATAATTTTAACTTATCTATTCAATGCTCAAGTGCAGGGGTAGTTGCTAAAGTAAGTGGATTCAGTGGAAATGATGTAAATTCTTTCTTCATAAGTGACTATGAATACACACACAACACGCCTTATTCAAATGTTATTATTTTCTATAAAAAAGACTTTTCCCCTCCTTTCCGCAAGGTCTCTCCATAAAGGGTGTTATGTTCCAGACAGGAAAAAATTGGCTCACATTTTCAAAAAATTGGCTCACATTGGCTCACTTATATTATATTTGAGTAATGAGCAAAGAGATTTATAATTTTACAATAGAGTTAAGCTGGAAGCACTTAGAGATTCTTAGACAGGTTGAAAAATTTGAAATCCTCTGGTCAAATTTTCAACAAAGAGAAAGCTCAAGCTTATACCAACTCAAAACTCTTGCAACGATCCAAAGCATTGGATCTTCAACAAGGATTGAAGGTTCAAAATTATCTGATAAACAAGTACAAACACTTCTTGAAAAAATTGATATAACCCAAATTGAGGATAGAGATTCACAAGAAGTTGTAGGTTATTACAATGCGTTAGATATTATAACAGAATCTCCAAAAGAATTAAGACTAACCGAATCCACCATAAAGAATCTTCATAATGAATTGTTAAAAATCAGCGATAAAGATGATTGGCATAGGGGTCAGTACAAACAGTACTCAAATGCTGTCCAAGCAACTTTTCCTGATGGCTCAACTCAAATAATATTTAAAACTACTGAGCCAGGTTTTGCCACAGATGAAGAGATGAAGAGTTTAGTAAACTGGATGAGATCAAAGGATGATATAAACCCTATAATCAAAACAGCTGCTTTTATATACGAATTTCTAAGTATTCACCCTTTTCAAGATGGAAACGGCAGATTAAGCAGGCTTTTAACAACACTATTATTACTCCAAAATGGATATGAATGGGTTGAATACATAAGTTTTGAACACGAAATTGAGAAAAGAAAAAAGAAATATTATCAAGCTCTCAGAAATTGTCAGGCAAAACGACCAAATGAAGATATTACAGAGTGGATTGAATTCTTTTTAGATACACTTAAAAACTTAGTAAATAAACTAAATAAAAAATTAGAAATCAGTGATTCTGACTTGACTCCAAAACAGAAAAATATCTATATATTTATTTGTAATAATCCTGAATCAAAAATTAGTAAAATTAGCGAAGGTTCTAAAGTTCCACGAGCTACACTAAAAAGAATATTAAAAATACTTCTTAAAAAAGAACTGATTGAAAAGAACGGTAAAGGAGCTGGAACGAACTATAGAATGAAACCAGGAACATAACAAAAACTAAATTAGTACGACTGAACGTTATCTGTTAGAAAAGGAAAAAGTAAAAGGTTTCCCTTCTTTTAAAATATAGGTTAGCTATTTTTGACTATCGTGAGAACGCCAATGTCCTTTGCTTATAAATTGTGTTTTTATATGATTTACTCGGCTTGCAAAGAGGCATTGTGTTGGTGAATAGTCTCCTTTTTTTATAAAAAAAATTATGAATCTGTTTTACTTTTTTGCATTGTCAAAAAGAATACTAAGCATTTCCTTTATCTTTCTTTTTTCTTCATGTGTTACTATTATTTGGCGTCAAAATGGAGAAGAAAAACAAAATTATATAATTGAAAAGAATGTTAAACCTAGTTATTTAATTGAACAGTATTTAGATATAACTTTAAATGAACACAACAATTATGTTATTGTATCATGGGAATCTGGTTGTATCCATTGCAGTAATCAAATAAATAACATGAATATGTTATTTGAAAAATATGGATCTGAGTACTCATTCTTAGCTATAAACAATGAAAAAACATCAAGAATAACACACGTCTTTAATAAATTAGGAATAGAGGAAAATTATAATTTCAGTACTTTTAATAATGTTTGGGGGCTACGTTCTAGCTTAAGGAACCTATACTACAAAAATGACCTCTCAGCTCAACAAATAGATGGTTATCCAATGAATTTTATTATTAAAGATGATCAAATTATTCACATAGATGCGAGTATCGAACGTGAAGAATGGGCAAATGAATTTGAAGAACACCTTAAATGAGATTCGAAAATTAAAATCAGTTTTCTCCCCATAAGGTCTCTCCATAGAGGACCTTAGTGGCACTTTCGCTTCCTCAAGTATCTTCTCAGACACCACGAAATAGATAACATAAAATAAGTAAAACTTAGTACGACTGAACCTTCGCTGTTAGAAAAGGAAAAAGTAAAAGGTTTCCCTTCTTTTAAAATATAGGTTAGCTATTTTTGACTATCGTGAGAACGCCAATGTCCTTTGCTTATAAATTGTGTTTTTATATGATTTACTCGGCTTGCAAAGAGACATTGCGTTAGAGAAATTCCTTACCTTTAATATTCTAAATATTTACATAATTAAAGTTCTTATGATAAAAAACCCTATTTACCTATCCTCACTGATATTAATAATTTTCAGTTTTGCAGCTTGTCAGGATAATGCCGAAACTATTTCGTTTCCATTGGATATTGGTGAGCGACCAGAAAGTATTACCAAAGGTTTCAATGAGAATTATTTTGTAACAGTAATGAATGGCAAAGAAGATGGTGATGGTGAAGTGGTTATGATCTCTGAAAAAGGAGTGCGTTCTTTTTTCAAAGGTGCTAATGAACCAAAGGGGATTGTATTTCTTAAAGACCATCTTTATTTTTCAGATGTCAACCGTATTTGGAAGGTTGATAAAAATGGTAAAGGTGAAGTTTTTGTAGATCAGGATGATTTTCCGAGAGGCGTACTTTACCTGAATGATGTAAGTTTAGATGGAAGGGATAAGGGAATATATGTCGCTAATATGGGCGATACAAAAAATATGAGGGATGGTAATGGAAAACTTTGGTCTTTAGACAGTGAAAACGGTAAAGAAATCCCGAATACAGGACATATTTACCATATAGATCTTAGCGGAAATATCAGATTGGCGCAAGGCCCTTCTTCATTAATGCCACACCCCAACGGCGTAGGTATTGATAACAAAGGGAACTTAATGATCGGGGCTTTTTTTACTGGTAATTTTCTGGTAAACAGAAAAGGAAAATTAACACCACTTAAAGGTACATTCAGAGGAGCAGATGCCGTTGAGCAGGATAAGGATGGTTTTTATTATGTAAGTAGCTGGGAACAAGGGAAAGTCTGGAAAATTGATGGTGTTACTGAACAAGCAAGTATTCTGGTCGAAGGCTTACAATCGGCTGCTGACTTTTACTTAGAGGAAGATAAAGAGCGATTATTACTTCCCGATATGAAAGCGGGGAAGGTATTTGCTGTACCAATCAATTAAGAATATGTTTGAAATTATTCAATATTCAGAATTTCGTAAAGTTGCCGATTTTATAGCTAAATTGAATATAGAAGCTGAGTCTTTTTGTCTGCATTGTGGGGAAACTTCAGCAACAGTTCTTGAGGATATGTTAGATAAACACAAACGCAATGAGTTGTATTTATTCAAGTGGGAAGAAAAAGGGGCAATAAAAGCGGTATTTGGTGGTGAATGTGATGAAGATGGGAAACGTTTCTGGTTATGGGGACCTTTTATTGATAAGCCGGAAGATTGGTTCGTTATTGCTGAACGTTTATATGAGCATTTGTGGCAATTATTTCCTGATATAGAAAAACTATATACATACAACGATGAAGCGAATGTCAGAGCATATCGATTTTTCCAATCCAAAGATTTTGCTTTTAAAGATGAAAATACCTTTTTGTATGAAATAGTTGCAGAAAATGTATCATCGGAATCATCGGAAATCGAAGTAATTAATTTTAATTCGGCATATTTTGAAAGCCTGAATGAATTACATAACAAAGCTTTTCCGAATACTTACTATACCACCAAAGAAATGACAGAGTTAAATCAGGTGGAAAATCAATTATGGATAATTCCACAAAATAATACTGCTATTTCAGGTTATATTTTAGCGAGCAAACAACCCGAAGGTGGTTATATTCATTTTGTTGCTGTTCATGAAGCTGAACGTAAAAAAGGATATGCTACTGCATTGATGCAAAAAGCCATTTTATGGCTGTTCAATGAAAAGAAAGTTCCAGCAGTTTTTCTGACAGTTGTAGAAAGTAATAATGCTAAACGTTTATATCAAAAGCTTGGTTTTACGCTGAAATATACAGGTGTAGCCGCACGTTTAATTTTGGAAAAACCTGATGATAATTAACCCTGAAAATGAAGAAAGATAAAATACTCAATTGGAATTTATTAAAAGATGAAAAACTAAGCGACACCGCTCTTCGTGGAATTTATGTTTCAGATAAAGTTGGAGCAATAAATGTGTATCTCGATCTTGATGATGATGTTCAGAATTATGAAAACTTCAAAGCATTATTGAGCAGTAAAGGCGGAACTTTTGATTTGTTAACTCCTGACAAATTGAATGCTGTTAAACAAACCATTACCAAAGGAATACTCGAAGATGCCTACCATCAGAGCGACGAAAACCATACTGAAGAAGAATATGAAACACTATTGAACGAACTTGAATTTATAGAGATAGGCATTCACCGCGAGGCTTGTGTCAACTTGTTTTTCAATACAAGTCATGGAATGATCGTGGCACATGCCGATGAAGATTTGACTATTGACGAGTTTTACTTTTGCTGATCTTTTTTAATTCTGTTTAAATCTTTAATTCCATCGTGGAAATCGGGAAATAATTCAATTGACCTTTGAATAAATTCAATTGCTTTATCGATGTTTCCCAATTCTTCATAGAATATTCCTAAAGAATGATAAAGGTCAAATTCTAGTGGATATAATTTTATAGCTGAATGAAAAATTTTGAGTGATTCTTCAAATTTCCCTATTCGTTTCAGATAAAATCCGAATTGACTGATGGCTTGCCAGGAAAGATCATATTCCTCTGATCGCTCAGACTTATGTTCATAAAAAACAATCAGTTCATCAATATTTTGAAAGGTTTTATAAAGATCTACTAGCTGCTTTTTATTCATTCGTTCTACTACCGAAACTTGTTGTTCGACCGTAGGCACTCCATATTCTTCCCTTTCTTTATCTGAAATTTTGTTTGTATCTAATTCGTAAAGCTCATGAAGCCCTTTTTCATTTTTAATGTATTGTGTGCCGTAAATCTGTGGTTCGTTTTTCTGCATTAATTCCCTATCGATACTTGCTGCTAACAACCATTTAATGCCAATACTTTTATAGTTGTCTAAGTCGGCACTTTTCCTCATAAAATCAACCGCCATTTTTCTGCAATACTCATTTCTTATTCTTGAATGATGATAAACCAATGCAGCGTTTCTATAATCGAGAATAGTATGAATTTTATTATTTAAGTATTGATCCTCTACAACTTTCAAACGTTCTTCATCATTGCTTTTCATTTCCTCAAACGTTAGTTGTCCCAATATGAGTAAGGCTCTATCACGCTGATCTATTTTAGCCGCTTCAATCAGTATTTTATTGTCTTGTTGATTCATTTTATATTCAGAATATGACGTTTTAAGCAGGCGTGCATAGCCGACAGGCTACTTAACAAAAATACTAACCATCATAGTTCATCATTTCTATGAAATTATTATAAATTTCGATATCCAGAATATGATCTATTTCAATACTATCACCAGCAGAAATCCATGAGCTAATATTATTATCAGTATTTATATCTATGCGCAAACCATATATTTCGAGTAAATCGAACCAATCATCATCGGCTTTAGCATCGTTGTACTTTTCAAAATCATTATTGTAAAACTGAATGAGTTCGTTTTTGCAATCTGAAAGAAAATTGAAGTGTTCTTTTAAAGACTGAATATACTGTTCAATATTCTGATCCGGCGCATGTATTTTAATGCGTTTACTTTCAACTTTTTTATTGAAAATAACGATTGGTGAAAAGTTTAAAAGCAGTTGTTTATCATTTTCATCTGAAAGTGTAAAATGTTCAATTTTTAGTTGTATAGCTTCAAATTTTTCTCTGAATTTTCTTATGTCTTTTATGATAAATGTATTCTTATGAGAGGCAGCTTTATCGGCAAGTGTATGCAATTTTATCTGATCTTTTCTATTGCTTGTATCAGCTATCTGTTTGAAAACTTCATAAGCAGATTGATGAAAACCAAGCAGACTGTAAGTATTATAAAGGATGGAAAGGTTTGTCTTATTACTTTCCGCTTTTTCCAATTCATACAGTAAATCATATAATTGGGCAAGGCTTTCTGCTGAAGCATTGCTTTTTCTAAAATTACCAGAAACTTCTATATATCTTTTCTGAAAATCGTTGGACATTTTTGGTTGACTACTGTTTTATGAATAATTCGCTGAAGACCTTATTCCCACAATCTACTTTAACAAAGTACTGCCCTTTTTTGAATTGTTCAACAGGAATAACCGTTGTTTCACTAAAATCTGTTTTTATCTGTTGAAGTATTCGTCCTTGTACGTCAAATATCTGAATCGTATTTTCTGTTTTACAACACGAAGGAGCAACTAAAGTTATATTTTCTTTTGCTAAGGTTGGATAAAGCCCAAGCTTACAATCAGAATCAACAAACTCATTATAACTACTCGTCTGACAAGCTATAGCATCTTGTTCAAGAATGGTAATATTCATCGTTTCTGTATTATCACATCCAAACACATCTGTTACCATTAAACTCAGTTCTCCGGCTGTTGTAATTTCTATGGTATTTCCTTCACTACCATCCGACCAGATATATTCGATATATTCATCAGAAACTTCAAATAAATAAGGTAGATCGTCTTCACATATTTCTAAATCTTCAAAACCCAGATCAGGGTCGGGAAAAATGGTTAAGGTTAAAGTATCAATGGCTGTACATCCATCACTGTTAGTTACCATAAGCCAGTATTCACCAGATATAATAGCAGGAATATATTGTTCTGTTTCGCCTGTACTCCATTCGTAGCTCGCCATTCCCGAAGGTCCTGAAAGTACAACGGGAGCTTGTTCTTCACAAATCGTAATATCAGTTAATTCAAAAGAAAAATCAGAAACTATGGAAGTTTGTGTAAACTGACAACCATTGGAATCAGTAATTGTAAGGGTGTAATCACCCGGATCGGCTATTGCTAAATCTTTAGTTGTTGCTCCGGTATTCCATTCATAAAAATAATCACCATCGGGTCCTGTTAAATTTATGGTCTCATTGGCACATTTGATTATATCCTGTAATTCAAATTCAGGCGCTTCATAAAGTGTAACCGTAAACTCATCGGTATAAGAACATCCTAAACTATTTGTGACAATAGGACTTAAGGTATTTATTCCTATTGAATTAGTTTGTACACATTGACTATGTGGACCACCAGTTGACCAGGTTATACCTGCAATAACCCACTCTGTAAATAATTCATCCGGAAGGCAAATAGTAATAGGTGCACCATTGGTACAACTTACAATGTCCGGCATTTCAAAAATTGGATTTTCACTTACAGTAACTGTTGCTGTATCGGTATAAGTGCAATTTAAACTATCAATAATGGTGAGCCAGTAATCACCACTTTCACTAATTTGTATGTTTTGCGTGTTTGAGCCATTACTCCATTCATAAATGTAATTACCATTTGGTCCAACTAGTATTGCAGGTGTATTATCTGCACAAACAGAAACATCTGAAAGTGAAAAACTACAATCCTGAGCATTTGTGAATAAGCATAATAATAGCAGTAAAGGCTGAAAGCGGTTGATGAAGTATAACAAAACAGGCACTTTTGATTTATGACTTATAAAGGTAAATCAAATTTCTAAATTTTATCGGAATTATCGATTCAATCACTCATTAAATTGTGCTGTTCTGATTCTTGTGTATAGATCAGATAGCTGAAAATAATAAGGTCGAATATAAAATGAGCTACGATAGCAGAAATAAGTCCAACATAATGGAATAAATAACCTAATCCGGCGCTTACAAATACCAAAAGGCTGGCATTGAGTATCATTTTCCAATCGCTCGGATCGAAGTATCCATGCAAAGCAACAAAAATGAAAGCAATGAGCCAAATAGCTAAATGTGGTGGAAAATAATTAATTAATAAGCTTTCGGTTCCATGTTGAATGGCCGCTCTGAATAAAATTTCTTCTCCTATTCCGGCACAAAGCGAATAAAAAACAATATCAGGGAATTGTAATTGTAAACCACTGAATAATCTAGTGTAGAATTGATTTATTTTTTTTAGTGGGGAGAAGGAAATAATTACTGACATAATTAAAGCCGCATATAAACCAAAGCTTGCTCCAATAATTATTTGCTTGGAATAATGTTCTCCTTTGAGTAATACAGAAGCAATGTCAACACCTAAAAGGTATCGAATCAATAAAAAACCCAGTACTGAGAAACCACCAAGTGTTACCAGACTTAGTAAATATAATCGCTCTTTTGTTAGTACAGATGTATCCAAGTAGAAAGCTTTTTGCTCAGAAGGCTAAAATAATACCAATTATTAAAAGTATTGGGGAAAAGGGGAAATATGTTTCGACTACGCTCAACAGAACTGTTTCGACATCAATCATCAACCACCATCAACCAACTATCAATCATCAATCACGAACCATCAACAATCAATCACCAACTATCAATCATCAATCAATCATAAAATCAAAGCGCCCAATAATCCAGATCGTTAATTTTATTGATGTAAGTGCTTTTTATATCTATAATACCACCTCGTTCTGTAGAAATAGATTTGAAATAGGTTTCATCTAATACCATATATTCTTTATGCTGAACTGCAACAACTACACAATCGTAATCATCATCGATTTCATGTACCAGTTCTGCATCGTATATTTCTTTTACTTCGATAGGGGAAGCGTGAGGATCAGTAATATGTACCTGAAGCGAGAAAGACTCTAACTCGCGAACCAGATCGATGACTTTAGAGTTACGGATATCGCTTACGTTTTCTTTGAAGGTCATTCCCATAACCAATACCTTGGCTTTGCTGATATTCTTACCATTTCTGATAATCATCTGAATGGCTTTCTTCGCTACGTAAGAACTAATATCATCGTTAATCCGGCGACCACTCAGAATTACTTCGGGTTTGTAACCAAGTTCTGTCGATTTATAAGTAAGATAATATGGGTCAACGCCTATACAATGTCCTCCAACCAGACCAGGGAAAAATTTCATAAAATTCCACTTCGTACCAGCAGCTTCAACTACATCAAGCGTATTAATTCCCATACGATCGAATATAAGCGCCAACTCATTCATCAGGGCAATATTCAAATCTCTTTGTGTGTTTTCGATCACTTTTGCCGCTTCAGCTACTTTAATCGAATTTGCTCGAAAAACACCAGCATCTATTACCATCTCATAAACCGATGCTACTTCCTGTAAAGCTGTTTCATCATTTCCGGAAACCACTTTAATTACATTGGTCAGGGTATGTACTTTATCTCCCGGATTAATGCGTTCCGGTGAATAACCTACCTTAAAATCAGTACCCATTTTCAGCCCTGATTCTTTTTCCAGTATCGGTACGCAATCATCTTCGGTACAACCCGGATAAACAGTAGATTCATATACCACAAAATCACCGGGCTTCAATAATTTACCAATCATTTCCGATGCTTTGAGCAAAGGAGTCAGGTCAGGCACTTTAAAACGATTAACTGGTGTAGGTACAGCAATGACAAAAAACTTTGCTTCTGCCAATTCGTTTTCTGTAGCCGTAAAGTAAATGTCTTTTTGCTCAAATTCAGCCGCTGTTATTTCTTTACTGGGATCAATACCCTCACGCATCATCTGCACGCGTTCTTCATTTATATCGAAGCCAATAACTGAAATGTTTTTAGCAAACTCTAGCGCAATAGGCAAACCAACATAGCCCAAACCAATCACTGCTAGTTTGGTTTTTTTAGCTGTTAATTGTTCGCAAATATTAAATTTCAGTGCAATTTCTGAACTTGATGTGTGCATGTAACGTACATTATGATACGAAAAAACAGGGCAAAAGTGAGACAAAGATAATACAGTTAGACTACTGACCTTTAATAAATATAAATAAATAACAAACCTTTCTGTATAATATGCGTCCTAAACACGTAATTTAGTCAGAAAATTTGAATTTAATTTCCTTTAAATTGCTCGTTTTTTCCTGTTTTAAAATCAGAAATATAAAAATTATGAATAAGTTATCTGTTTTTTTATTTGTGCTTTGCATGATCGTACTCACAAGCTGTGCCTCTCAACGCAGAGCAGATCGTTTACTTAATCACCAGAATTTACTCGAACAGGTGATGATCGATAAAGATATGAGTCCGGAAGATAAATTAGACATTTTAGCCGGTAGTATGGTCGATGCCATGAACGAAGGTATGAACATCGTTAATATCAAAAAAGGTGGAAAATATGTAAAGGATTATTTTGGTCAGAATAATGGTTCTATTCAAACGATAATGACTGAAGTTGTAGATTGGCAACAAGGTTTATCACAGGCTGAACGCCGTACCTTAGGATTGCGAATGCTCACCAAACCTTACGCACGTGATATGATCAAATTAGTTCCAAAGTTTATTGCTAAATACAAGACTTACAGTACTGCTATAAAAGCTACTCGCCGCGTTAAAGATGGCTTACTGAAAATTGGTGGAGGCTTGCTTGATTTCGGTTCAGGTAAAGGTGGTAATATCAATATTGGTAATGGTCGGTAAGAAACGAAACAGGTCTTTAAAGACCATTGAGTTTACATTATACAATTTGAAAAATAAAAAAGAGGGATCTCCAATTGGAAATCCCTCTTTTTTAATATTTACCTTATTTATATTAATTATTTCCTTTTTCAAGAACAATTAAAATATGAATAAGATATGCAAATACAGGCCCGGCAATTGCTACACCAATAATATCACTTACGAATATTGCTCCGAAGAATATTAAAGAAGTTGTAAATCCAATTATTACTAGTATGCTCGTTAGTAAAAATGCTGTATTCAATATGCTCGAATTAACAGGTATCTGGTAATTCTTTCCTAGTTTTATATTGCTTGTTGTTACCAACTCAGCATTTCCTACCATAACAATTGAACCGAAACACATTAGTAATAGTGCAAGTGTAATTAACCCCCATTCAGAAAGAGTTGGAATGTCTTGTGGAGTTATGAATAAAACATTAGTAGTTCCTATACCATCTACAGTTAAAGCTCTTGGCCCAACATCTGTTCCGGTATCGGTGTAACAACTTGGTGCATTAACTATAACTACCTGATAATTTCCACAATTTTGAACACCGAATGTTCCCGATCCTCCTTCATCACCTAAAGGAATTGAAGTAATCGTATTTCCTAGATCATCTTGAAGTTCGATAGTGGCACCTGTCATATCGCAAACCGAAGCTATAACCTCAAATGTAATTTCCTCCTCACAAATACAATCACAAGGTCCTCCACCAACAACACTGTCTGTTGTACCATTAGCATCAATAATTGTAAGATCAAATAATGTAGAACCATCAGCTATAACATAACCTGTTAAAGTTGTTACGCCACCTACAGTTGATATTGCCGCAGAAGCTGTTCCAGATCCAGGAACACCTGGAGTATCTGATGTATATAAATTCCCCATATTATCATATAAATTATTAACTACAGTTACTTCATAAGGTGCCAAACCTGGTGTTATCGTAATTGTTTCAAGCGCATAAGTTATATTTCCAACAGTTATCAAATTCGAACAGTCACAAGGATCTTCTAAAATCAATATAGGAGGTTCGCACCCCGAACAATCAGCTCCTGATACGACCAATGTATTACAAGAACCTAATGGATTCTCAATAATCGAAGTAACATTTCCTGTTCCGTCGGCACCTAACACATCAGTAAATGTTACAGTAGTTACGTCGCCAGTATTAACACAGCTAACAGTTTGTGAATTACATATTGTTGCATCGCTCATTAAGTCAATAACTACATCACCACATGTGTTAGCAGCATCTGAACTTACTGAAGCATTTAAGACAGGGTAAACTGTTAAAGTATGTGTTCCTAATAATAAATAGGAATCATCTCCTCCACCTGCCGCAGCATCTGTACCATAGCATAATAAATAGGCATAGCTTATTTGAACCTCTGGAATACAACTAGTGTTTACACCATTTGGTGTACTAGCTGTTGGAGGGACTGCTTCAGAAACACCTGCTGGTGCATCAGTTGAAAAAATTACCGCTCCATCAGTATTAACATCTGCAATTGCTGCTGCATTATCTGTATCTGCGGAAACATTCGTTTGCCATG
>JAHDFD010000016.1:26905-79729 GCA_020628375.1 Chitinophagales bacterium
CAAGCTACCGTACTTGGTGTTGGGTCCTGAGCTAATGGATTCACTGTAAGTGTATGAGTTCCTAACAATAAATAACTATCATCGGCTGTTCCACTTGTAGCATCTGTTCCATAACATAATAAATAAGCATAAGTAATCTGTGTTTCTGTTACACAATTATCTGTTCCACTATGAATACCATCTGCTATGTTTCCATCAGGCATTGTAACAGCCACTCCATCTACTATTACTGAAGAATATACTACCGCTGCATCTGTATTTACATCTGCAATTGCTGCTGCATTATCTGTATCTGCGGAAACATTCGTTTGCCATGTTGTTATTTCAGTCGTTAAATCTCCTGAACATAAGGCATCGGCTCCCATTACATCTACCACTAAAGGACAACCTGCAGGGCAAGCTGGCGTAGTGATCGTATAAGTTTTGGTACACCCGAATTCATTACTAACAGTAATATCCAATGTTCCTGCTAAATCTCCTGACTGTGCAGTATAAACACCTGTACCCGCATCGAAATTTGAAGCCAGTGCGTCTCCTGTTGGATTCGTAGGTGCAGAATAAACATCATTTGTACAAGCAGCTGTTAAACTTACTGAACAAGCTACCGTACTTGGTGTTGGGTCCTGAGCTAATGGATTCACTGTAAGTGTATAGGTACTTATTAGTTGATATGTATCATCTGTTATTGTTCCGGGACTATCTCCATTAGTATCGCAAACCAAGTAAGCAAATACTGTGTAATCTTCATCTAAGCAATTATCAATACCAGAATGTGTACCATCAGGTATCAACCCGTCCGGAGCTGTAGTTCCATCAACTGCCATGATCGAAGAATAAGCAATGCTTCCGGAACCGCCCGGATCTTGTGTGGCATCAAGTGGATTAGCTGTTGTGATTGATCCTTGCCAAGTTGCAAAATCATCTGTTCCTCCTCCAGAACAAACAGCTCCAGTGTCGTCAGTTACAGTTACCGCAGTAGGGCAATTTGCCTGACAAGCCGGTGTAACCTCCATTGAAGTAGTGTATGTACAAATCGAACCAGCAATACCAGAAACTATGTCTATGTTTACCATTCCAGCTACATCTGCTGGTTGAGCAGTATAAGTAACTACATTCGTTCCATTATTACTTATTACTCCTGTTGCAACTGTTTGATTAGACAAGGTGATCAAATCTCCAGTACATGCTCCTGTTATTGTTATTTCGCAACTATTAGCTGGATTTACAGCTACTGTAGGAGCTTGAATAGCTGGATATACGGTTGCTATATATGTTCCTAATAGAATGTAGGTGTCATCTGATGTGTCTCCTATTAAAATATTATCACAAACTTCATATATATACTGTGTTTGAGTTTCTGAGGCACAAGCATCAGTAGCTGTAGTAGATATGGTCAGACCATCAGGTGGTGTTGTTCCATCTACAGCTACGATTGTTGAGTTAACAGGTGTAGTAGTTGGATTGGCAGTAGCAACGGCCGCAGCCCAGGTTGCAAGATCTACCCCTCCTGTTTCAACAGTTCCATCACAATAGTTTGCATTATTATCAGTAATTACGGGACAAAGGCAAGGAGGGTTTATAACTAATGAGGTATGACATCCTGCGTTTTCATTACCTGCTCCTACCGTTAAAGTCGATGTACTACCTGTAGGGATATTCGATACTGTTATGGTTCCATCTGCATTTATTGTAGTCGAACCTACGGTGCCCAGAGTTGCGGAAACTGTAAATGAAGTTGCAACGCCATCTGCAATACCATCATTTGTCCAAACTGCTCCTATCATTGGATTATTAGGATCGTTTACACCAATAGTTGGTGTATTTCCTAAATCACTTCCAACAGCAGCAGCATCTAATATTTCATTCCAGGTAGCAGTACTTATATTCGAGGCTGGAATTGTAGCATTATAGGTTCCATCTGTATTACAAGTTGTAGTTGCCTGGCTAAGAACAGGAGGTTCATAAACATCGACATAAACTTCGTAAATATCTTCGCATCCTAACTGATCTTCAAAAGTATAAGTTAATCCATGCTCACCCGGACCAGCAACAGAAGGGGTAAAGGTTGATTCTCCATCATTTTCTAATGCTGCAGATCCTCCAATATCTCCTGCCTGATCTGTATTAACTCCAGGACCACCAAATGTACCAACCGTTGTAATTACATAGTCAACTGCAATTGGTCCATTGTAGTTTTCAGTATTTGTGCCTGTTGGATAGATTGCATAAGAACAATTTGCATTTCCCCCACCCGGATCTAAAGATCCTTCAAATTCTTGTAATGGTACAAGGATATTACCTGCACCGTCAACTACTTCGTATGTACCTTCATCTCCAGGGGTACATGAACCACCATTCATTCCGTCTCCATAGGCATCTGCTATTGTAAAAAAGAGACCACTTGGTCCGTTGGTGCCTACAGTATAGGTACCTGGTGCTGCTGGTGTAGTATTTAATTGAATATCAGTAAATGTGGTAGAAGATGCACCCGAAGGAACAGGTTGTGCTGGTGCTACTGGCGAACCATCAGCATTGAATACCTGAATTGTCGTTTCTTGTGAAGAAAATCCATCCCCTACTAAATTAATTGTTAAGCTACCAAAAGCAAACTCACCAGATTCTGGTGTTCCTGTAATATCATAGGTTCCAGCATCATCTGAACAAAAGTCTCCAGGGTTGGTTAAACTAGCAACTGGATATGCTGGTAAATCAAATTCAAAAGTCTGTGTTGAGCAATCAACAGTTCCATCATTTGTTCCATTATCAACTGAAACGGTTATTGTTTGTGCGCCATCACCTTCATTTGGTGTGTATGTTACTGCATTCGTTCCATCACCAGACAGAGTTCCTGGATTTGCACTTGTTACTGTAACTAAATCGTTCGGACAAGCACCAGTTATTGTTAAAGAACAATCCGCTCCTACGGCAACCGGAAATGTAGGTTCAGGTAAAACTACCGTCGAAAGTTCATAAAAATCACAGGTAGGTATAATGTTTTCATTACCATCATTATCATCATCACCTATCATATCTACACCTACGAAAATGAAATAAGCATTGATGGGTTCGCAAGATGGGTTCCTTGGGCCGGATACCAAAATATCTGAAACATAACCAAAATCATTACAGGCAAGTTCAAATGAAACGTTTACAGAATTCAAACCTGGATTATTGGCATTCAAATCTGTAAATCCATCATCGCCCTGATTTATTATTATGGGACCATAAGAAGTAGTTCCAGTATAAGAATATACCTGAAACCCTGAATTAACATCAACGAAGCATCCGGGACCTGCTGTAAATTGGATATCATCGCCAGAACAAATTGTGGGAGTAACATTATAGTCAAAGGTTGGGCATGTTCCTGGTGTACCAACAGGAGGTCCACCTGCAAAAACCGGAATACATGAGAACATAAAAGCCCAAATTTTAAGCTGTTTAAGTAGATTTTTTTTCATTTTAATTTTTATTTTGAGTTTTGGATTTTTCTTCTAAAAGAAATGCTGCATTAAGAAGAATTTCTTTTAGCTTTTCATTGTTTGGATCTGACTGAACTTCCTTTTTCAACTCTTTGATATAGTCTTCTAATGACATTGAGAAGTCAGTTTCAATTTTTTTAATTCTTTGCTCAACACTGAGACCGAAAGAACGAATTTCATGTCGTTCAGTTTTTTGTTTTGATGTTGCTTTTTCTTCATTTGCTTTCTGAGCATTTGCATCCTCGGCCAGAAAAACCGAAAAGACTAATACCATCAGCAGAAATAATTTTTTCATAATGACTGATTTAAGTTTTTTAATTATTTTATTTTTTATAATTTGAACATGTCTATATACTGCTTACGCCAATTGATACCCGCAGTTTTGCTCAAAATATCCATCTCTGGTTTTTCGTCTGTTAGTATAATTTTACTTTCAGTAAAAGCCGCAGGTATATTTATTCGATAATTATTGGTTTTTATTTCAAAATTCTTTTTCTTATTAATATAGGTTTTGTTAAAAACGTGATCATCAATTTCATTAAGGCTAGCAAGCATTACCAGATTGGCGTTTTGGTCTGATTTATTTGTTTTAAAGAGTGCGAGCTCAAAGTCACTTTTTACCAAAGTATTATATATAGCTGCACCTGCTGTGGCTTCATCTCCTTTGGTAAACCCATAAAAATTTATAAGTATTTGCCCATTAGGATTTAATGAATTTTTTAGTTTTTGTAAACTTTGTTTAGTAATCAGGTGTGGAGCTATACTTTCTCCCAAAAAGCAATCAAATATGATTGTGTCGTACTTTTTAGTATTTGTGTTCAGAAAATGACGAGCATCGTCAACAATCACTTTTATATCATTATCAAGAGCAAAATATTCTTTAGCGATATTAGCTATGCGAGTGTCAAATTCAACAGCAGTAACATTATGATCGTTACTATTAATATATTTTGCTAAAGTGCCTGCTCCCAGCCCTAATTGTAATACATCTTGTTTTTTGTTTTCTTTACTATTCAAGAGTGCATCTACCAAGTTAGGATATATCCATAGGCTATTTCCACTTTCCACAAATTCAAAGGTTTGAAGACTGTTATTTACCAATAAAGCCTTTATGGAGTTATTAGTCATACCAAAGTCAGCACCTTCAAATTCTATAACTTTAAGTTGTCCCATCACACCTTCTTCCTGATGTATTATCTCTATATTTTCGATGGGTTGTTTAGAAAACCCAGACAAGAGGAATGATAAGGTCGTAACAAAAACAGATATTAAAGCTATTCTCTTTTGATTATTTTTAATTAATAACAGTATGGTTGAGCAAATTAATAAAACACCGAAAATGAGTGCTGAAAAACGAATTCCAATACTACCCAATAAGACAAAACCAATAATAAAAGTTGCCAAGACTCCACCTGTTGTGCTAAGAGCATAAATATTTCCTGCAATATTTCCTGCACTTTGCTTTTCTTTATCTTCTTCGTTCAATAAGTGAATAACTAAGGGTGAAACCGTACCCATTAATAGTATAAGAGGTAGGAAGTAAACGCTTAATGATATTAGAATACCTGTTTTTAACCCCATGCCAATTGTCGCTGACATTATTAGATTACCAGTAAATGGCATCATAATCAGTAATATTCCACTTAATAAAAGAATAGTTACTAACATTTTAAGGTGATCGACACTTTTGGATGCTAGGATTCCACCAGAGAAATATCCCAGAGCCAACCCGCCTAAAGTGATTCCTAATACAGAAGCCCATACGTAAATAGCCTGCCCAAAAAATGGAGCAACCATTTTTGCAGCTATTAACTCTGTAGCCATTAATGCCGCCCCCTCAATAAAAGACGCTATATATAGTAACTTTTTCAGTTTGTTGATTTATGAAGTATTTATTTTAACACATTACATCATATAGAAACTTTACTCCGATTCCATAGATCATAGATTATCTACTTTAAGCATATATCAACACAGCACTAAAAGACTATTGAATTAAGCAGCAAGAACAAACAGTAAAACTATCATGTTAACTCTTCATGTTACTAAGAGGTAACATGAACTAAGATTTAATGAGTTTGCACAAGCTTTGCTTTTGAAGCAATAAAGAAATATTATTCAACTTAATTGAGCGCAAGTATCATATTACTTTAAGCTATAGAACCTTTTCTATAAAAGGCATTATGTATTAAAGGGAAAAATAAAAAAGAAATGTTTTTTTCATAGAAATAGATTTTAGTTTCAAAATTGGTTAATCAAGGTTTTTATTGAATAGTAAATATATGTTTAAAAAATTGGAAATAAAAATGCTTTAAATCAAAAAAAGTCGATAGTCTTTTCAGGGTACGCTTAAATTTAATATTCTCGCACCCGATTATCAATCAAATAATTTATTCTGTCAGTTATTTGGAGCATATTACACAAAAGGTAATCATGGCGAAAAACTATCAGAAGATTTAATACCACTCGAATGTTACACAATTTATCAAATTTAACCAATGATGGTTCGCACAATAGAGATGGCTTAACCCACGAAGTCCAAAAACATATCCAACAATTCAAAACACCCTACCTATACCAATCATGCCTATATCAACTATTATACAATTTGAAAAATATATAACCGTATATATTTCAAATTGTATTAGACTTTATGGTAAATGCACACGAAATTTTAAGCAACAATCAAAACTTTGAGCAAAATGCTGTAAGCTGGCAGTTAGAAAAAGAAGAGTAACCCATTCACACCTTCAAGAATTGGGCGTTCCCGTTTATGAATTCTTGAAGGTCTGAATGGTTTAAACAAGTATTTTTCCATTATCCGTAAAGACTTTTCATTTGCGCTATTAGTTCTTTTATTTCTTTGACTAAAGAAACAGGAGACAAGACTTTTACATCTTTACCAAACTGTAATATTTGCTGAACCAGTTCTCGGTTGGGAATAAGCTTTAAGGTAATTTCTACACTACCATCATCATTAACTTTCTTTTTTTGTGTATCGTGCATCGGTTTGGTGATAACATAATTCCCTCTACCATTTATAAATAAGAGTTTGATGGTTTCTACTTGTTGGTTACTCGGAACAGAAATGCCTATTACATCATCAAAATATTCATTCAGATTGAAGCCACATTCGATAAAATCTTCAGAAGATAACAGCTTGAAATCCTTAATTCTATCTAAAGCAATATTGCTTAAATTTCGTGGATATTCAGGATTCAATCCCACTAAAAACCAGCGTTGGTTATAAGCTTTGAGTAAATAAGGATGAATTTTGAGTTTGCGTTCAGCTCTTCCAAAAGGCTGATAAACAAGCTCAATAACCGTTTGATCTGTGATTGTTTCTACCAGGCTTTGTATATAACCAGCGCCATGTAAATATTCGTTTTCTTCGAACTGCACAGGCTTTTTTGAAGTCTTGATATTAATAACTTCCTGTTCCAATTTCAGTATGAGTTCATCCACCCAATTATATTCAGCTTTGTGGCGATAGCATGACAATACAAATACCGATAAATTCAAATATTGAATAAATAAGGGATGAAATGCCGAGTTGAAAATAGAAAAACCAATATCGGCATAACGTTGTGCTTTTTTTCTGCCAATCCTCAAATTTTCATTTAGCTGAATAGACCAACCCTCTGTACTCTTCATAAACTTAATGTCATCATAAATCTGCCTGCGTTCTATCTTTCGATCAATTTTGTGAACTTGGTAAGCATCATTTACAGCTGCTATCAAGTCGGGTATGGTATAGAAACGAGTAGTATCTCTGAAACAAGTATCTAATACTTTATAGCGAATAAGTTTGTTAAAGTCCATAATCGATCAAATATTTATCAAGGTTTGCTTTCCAGTTCTTGCTCTATTTCTTCGATTGTTGGAAGGCTACTTTTAAGATTTTCGGGTAGTTTTTCTGTAACTATAAATTCACTCACACCCATAGGTTGTTTCATACCTCTTAAAGAGAATTCTACTTCCACATTGTTCTTATCTCTACATAATAAAATACCAATAGTAGGTTTGTCGCTTTCATCTTTTATCAACTCATCTACAGCCGATAAGTAAAAGTTGAGTTTGCCTGCATATTCAGGAATAAACTTCTTATTCTTCAGTTCAATAACCACATAGCATTTGAGCTTTACATGGTAAAATAAAAGATCTAAATAATAATCCTGATCAGCAATTTCCAGATGATATTGTTGTCCTATGAATGCAAAGCCTTTTCCTAGTTCCAGTAAGAATTTTGAGATATGACTAATTAGCTGTTTTTCTATATCCTTTTCATGATAGGGTTGGCTTAAGCTCAGAAAATCGAATACATAAGGGTCTTTAATGGTTTGTTGAGCTAAATCGGATTGTAGTGATGGCAGAGTTTGCTCGAAATTGGAAACAGCCTTGCCTTGTCTTTCGTAAAGTTGTGATTTTATTTGAAGGCTTAATACATCTCTACTCCACCCATTATTTATTGTTTCTCTGATATAAAAGTAGGTTTGTCCCGGATCTTTTACTTTGCTTATCAATACCTTAATATGGCTCCAGGGCAATTGTCCCCCGAGCTGGGGGACAATTGCTTTATTTGCTTTTTGTTCGATTTCATTAACAAATAATTTCTGATATGAAGCTTGAGAAAATTTTTTATAAAATTGACTTATATAATACAAGTTAGTACGAGAAAACCCCTTGATTTCAGGAAGTTCTTTCTTTAAGTCTTTGGCGATTTGTTCTATTAGTTTACTTCCCCATTGTCCAGCTTCTAATTTTTCAGAAATATCTTTTCCCAATTCCCAATAAAACCGAATTAAAACATTGTTCGCAGATTTAATGGCTAGAGTTTGGGTTCGTAAAATTTTAAGTTTTATCTCATTTATCCAATCTTTGTATTCATTGTTACTTACAAGTTCAATCATAATTTGAGTCTATTTTTTATGCAAAGCTACTGCACAATACTGTTTTATGTTTGCATTGTCTTTTAAGGAAAAGGGATAAACAGTAATAAAACCTATCAGGTTTTTTAAACTAAAGTCGGTAAGTAATTATAATGCCTGATTTTTGAAAGCGGAAACCTGATAGGTTTGTGACCGAAAAGGAAATTTAGCTTAGCAAAACAACTAATATGAAAAAATATACACACAGCCCAATGAAGATTTTGTTACACAAATGGTAAATGCACACAAAACTTTGAGCAAAATGCTGCAAGCTGGCAGTTAGAAAAAGAAGAGTAACCCATTCACATCTTCAAGAATTTATAAACGGGAACGCCCAATCCTTGAAGGTAGGCTGTTCAAAATCACGGAGTTTTAAAGAAATTTTCACACCACACTTTTGGATACTCAATGTCTCGGTGAGTAAATGGAAATATTTTAAATTGCATTGAGACTTTTTTCTGGTCATTCAGAATGAAAAATGAGCAAAGTGAAATTTGGAATGAAGAATCTAATACCTCCTGTAATTTATAGATTCTTCACTTCAACTTCGCAAAGCTTCGTTTCGTTCTGAATGACCAAAACTTTTTGTTATTTTTATAAGTTAGGTTTTACTGAATTTAGAATCTTAGTTTTACACAGTTTTATAGTTCTAAAAAGGGTGGAACATTTTATCACATATTAAACAGCCTACCTTGAAGGTCTGAATGGTAATTAAATCAATTCCCCATATCGTTATTCAAATTCAACTGCCCAACCTTACTTCGGTTAATTTCCCAAACATTATAATCGAGGTTGTTAACAATACCATTACCATCAATATCAATTTCGAGGTATTGGTTTACAGCAGCACCGTTATTATACCAATTATTGAAATCTAAGTTGTTTACGATGCCATTATTATCGTAATCTCCTCCGAAAAGCACCCAACTACCATTTACATTTTTCATCGGTTCTAAGCCCATTGCCTGACCAGCACTTGTCGTAAAATCATAGAAAGCTTCATCTCCAACTGGTTGAGAACTCATAACACTCAAATGACCTCTGTGGTGAATAGAAACATAATATTGATCGAAGACACTTACTTCAGGGAAAACAATACAATTATTACCAGCGCTATTCAGAATATCACCTTCTGAATTGATCAAAGCAGCCTGACTCGCCAGCAAATTCGCATCGGCATCGCGCAGACAAACCATTACCCAATCTACAACAACAGGAGCTACTAATCCCAATGACTCTGTTCCTCCGTAATTCCATGGAGCAGCATTATAAGGATGATTGGTTGGCAATAAGCCATTATCTAAAATATCGGTGTTCATACCACTGCCATCGAATGGTCCTTCTAATAATGCTCGAAGCTGAATAGAATAATTTGCAATTCCATTACAAGAAAGATTACCCGGATCACAAGTGTATAAATTACCTATGAATGTCAAGTCATTAAGGAAATCTATATCACAATAAGACTCAGGCATTAACTCTCCATTGGTTGAACAAATCCAGTTACCATGACAATCGTAATAGGTATCTGGATGATCTATAAAATTACAGTCACTATCGGCAAGTACGATCGGACTACCTTCCGAATCTTCATAAAGATCAACGCGACAAACACAATCATTATCGATCAACGCTTCTGCCCACGATAAGTCATCACAAGGTTCGGGACAACTAACTATAGTTTGCACGTATTGTAAACTTTCTATATCCAAAACATTAACACAAGTATTCATTCCGGCTATGCCACCCGTATAACACAAAAGTTCGCCATAACAGTTATAATAGTTAGTTGTTCCATCACTTATTATTGAAGAAGGTGTACTTATATATATCGTTGCACCAAATTCAGTTACATTTTCTGTAAGCGTACATTGCAGATCACTTGGTTCAAACCAATTCGTACTACAACCGTTCGTATTCACATTACAAGGTACTACTGTTTGAACGAAAGTAAGCGTTGCAAAATCAACCGCATTATTTACACCACATTCGGTGGGTTGAGGTTCAGGCATTGGGTAACCACCTGCCGAACAAAGGAAATTCCCCTCACAATCGTAGTATTCGTTAGGTACATCTGCTATTATAGGAGAAGGAACTGTTTCGTAAATCGTCGCTCCACTTGCAGTTACATATTCATTCAGTGTACAGGAAAAATCGTTTTGTTCGAACCAATTAGTATTACAAAGCATTGGATTAATGCCAATACATTCAACAACTGTTTCTACAAAGAAGAGGTCATTAAAGTCAACAGCATTATTTACAGAGCAAACTGTTTGCGGTAAAGGAATCGGATAGAACCCACCTGATTCACACAAGAAATTCCCTTCACAATCGTAATAGATCGTTGGCGCATCGGCAATCATCGGGTCGCTGGTAGTTACATAAATAATTTCTCCTGTTGATGTTTCATATCTATCAATACCACAAGCATAAATATCCGAGAACCAATCGGTATTACAATTGGGGCAGGCAACAACCGTTTGTATAAAAGAAATAGAAGAAAGGTCAACAGCGTTATTAGTCGAACAATCATCAGGATGTATCGAATTCGGATCGGTAAATCCACCTGCGTAACAAAGGAAGTTTCCTTCACAATCGTAGTAATAATAAGGTAAATCAGCAATTAATGGCGACTGAATAGTTCTATAAATCAATTCACCATCAACGGTCATATATTCATCTAATCCGCAATTGGCAGCTGTTGGTACAAACCAACTAAGATCACATTCTGGAGCCGGACACTCTTCAGTCATTTCAAAGTTATATTCATAAGTGCAACCTCTTGTATTCGTGGCTGTAACTACATAATTCCCTGCTGCCAGATCGTTGCGAATCGCTCCTGTTCCACCATCACTCCAGGTTATGGTAACACCCGGATCATGGATTACTTCAGCATAACCATTAGCCGTTCCACAAGCTGCTTCTAACACAGAAGAATTGGAAATAAATATATAAGGATTATCACTTTCTGTAATTACAGCAAATGTTTCATAAGCCTTGCATCCGATTCCACTTGTTACTTCAGCATGATATAATTTCTGGTAAGTTCCATCGAAGGTAATTCCGAACGGAGGGAAGCCTTCTAGTCCATCAATATAACTTCCGGTTCCGATCAATTCCCACTGGTCGTTATACCAATTAATACTATACTCCGTATCTGAGATAGTTAATTCGATATTTCCATCTAATGCTTCAGGACAAGTTTCATTAATAACTTTTCCGGTAAATTGAGGCGCGCTCAAACTATTTACCGTAAAACATTTTTCCATAATTAATACCGGATCAGAACCAATAATTTCACCATCTGGTGGCATAGGCACATCAAATGCAGTAAGACAATAAACTCCAGCTTCAATATTGTGCAAAGTAGTACCACTAGTACCATCATCCCATACATACATTAATTCTTCAACTGGTGTAGCCCCCCAATACCAATCTCCAGCAGTTACCGTTACATCCAATGTACCATCGGCAGCACCACAGCTTGGTTCATTTACAGAAGGAACAAATATTAATTGTGGCCCATAAGAAGGTTGAATCCATTTCAATTCATCAACCGAAAAACCCGAATTGTACGCCCAATTTGCCATTTCTTCTTGGAAAGGCATGTCAGCGATATAGGCGTAATTACAAGTTTTAGCTATTGTTGCGGCTAATTGTTGAGCATCTGTTTCCCGCATAATATGTCCTACTGCACAAGCAGTATTGAAGTCATCTATAAAATACGGTGTCTGAACATTGTGGTAGGTATTAATAGGAAAAACTCCGTCATTCCAATAAGCATTTAATACATCTAAAGCTGCTGTTCTTTTAGCTTTCTGAAGTTCGGATAAATGAGCAACAGAACGTTTACGCAAGGCGTTTTCAACCATTGATAAGTGTAATTTTATCAACTGTTCATGTTTATCGAATTCTGTTGATTGTGAAAGACTTATCTTGTCGAATTCCTTAGTATTTTCTGCTTTATGCCACTGACTGTTCAATGCTTGAAGATGGTGTAACAGTTTATCAGATTTAAGATAATAATCGTTACAATTATTCTGAGCGTAGATACTTGAACTAATAAAAGAGAGCAATACAAGTATCAAAAATGTTTGTAGAACTTTTTTCATCGTTGAAAATTTAGTTTGAAGGTTTGCTGATAAATTCAACAAAAACTATGCTATATATTATTAAATTTAATATAAGTAACACTTTTTCGCCGGAACAGAAAAGACAAATTGTACGAAGAAATAATAATCAGATACTCGCAATGAGTGCAATAAACCAAATGGTAATTAAAAACATACCCAATAGCACACCTGCCATTGCTAAACCGGTTCGTGTAATCCCTTTACGACCTTTCGGAGAATTTTTTAAGATCATTGCGATAGCAACTATGGCAATAATAGGCGTGAAAAAGTTGATATAAGGTATAATCAATAAACACAGACTAAGTATGCCTAAAATACCACCTGTTCTTGCTTTCTTTTCGTTAAATGTTTTAGTTTTCTCCTGCTTTTGTTCAGGTATTAGCTTTTGCCTGTACTTCTGAATTTTCTTATGCTTTCTTTGTCGTTTTTTCAGTTTCTTTTTATCAGGAATGGAGTTTCTTTTTGCGACTACTTCATTACGAAAGGTTTGGTAAGACTTGCGTTTTTTCAGCTTTAGATCGGGTGAATTCGAAGCAATTGCATCGGGTGCTTTTTTGCTTAGTGGCTGAATTTTCTCTGCGTTCTTACGTGCTTCTTCCCTGCGGTTTTCAGCAAATTTTTCAGAAAGGAATGATTTATAGGCTTTTCCGCGTTTACTGAGTTTGGTGTGAGGCTTTTTAAGGTATTTATTGTTAGTAGATTTAAAGTCTGGGCAAAGCATACTGGCTGTTTTACTTGTACTACAAGCCGTAAACAAACACACAAATAAAACTATGAATATGTAGGTCAATCTTTTCATGGTCGAATATTTTGAGGAAACTGATCCTATCAGTGATTGTGTCATTGATCAAAATTACTTTTAAAATTTTATCTCATGCTACTATACATTTACTTACCTCCGTTGTGTCTCTAGGCCAACGGATACCTGAAAAGGGGAGGTTTTTTGTAATTTTATCTTTTAAACTCACTGAAGCAAAATGCCGTTTTTTATTCCCCTTTGAAATCTGCTTTGCGTTTTTCCATGAAAGCAGTAGTTCCTTCCTTAAAATCTTTCGTTTCAAAAAGAAAGGCAAAATTGTCAATTTCTGCTTCAAATCCATTTCTCCCTTTATCGAAGTAAGCATTTACCGAATCAATTACTTTCTCAATAGCTAAAGGACCTTTTTTCCCGATCTTATTTAAAATTGAAGTACACTTTTCAAGAAGTGTTTCCTGAGGAACTACATGATTTACCAACCCCAATTGATGCGCTTCATTGGCATCGATCATATCTCCGGTCATTAGTAATTCCATTGCTTTACCTTTTCCGATCAATTGTATTAATCTTTGTGTTCCGGCATATCCTGGTATTAATCCCAAATTAACCTCCGGCTGACCAAACTTAGCATTTTCAGATGCAATTCTGAAATGGCACGCCATTGTTAACTCACAACCACCACCAAGCGCAAAGCCATTTACGGCAGCAATTACCGGTTTATTGAATTGTTCAATCTTATTAAAAATATTTCCACCCGAAACAGCTAAGTTCTTCCCTTCTTCCAGACCAAAAGCAGAAAACTCTTTAATATCTGCACCCGCAGCAAATGCTTTCTTTCCCGATCCGGTAAGAATAATCCCTTTTACAGACTTATCATTCCTAACGTTTTCTAATGCCTCGCCAATTTCCTGAATCAATTGAGCATTTAAAGCATTTAATTGTTTTTCCCTGTTTAAGGTGATGGTTAGAATTCCTGCATCTATATTCGTAAGTATAAACTCGTAAGCCATTTTGTTTTTTATGCAAATATATTTCAGCCAATGGAACTTAAAGCTTTCTTAAAAGAAGAATACCAATTAAAGGTTATTAGCTGTGAAGCTATGGCAGGTTATGCCAGTGCCAATTTCAGAATTAAAACAGAAGATGGAACAAAGTACGTACTTAAGCTACATAAGCCTGAAAAATATCTTTTTGAAAGATTAACCGCAGAACATCAAATATTTGAATTGCTCAATAATGAAACCATCCAAAAAGCAATTCCCAATAATAAAGGGAAAACAATTGTTCAGTTTAATCAAAATGGCTTTATATATGCTCGTCTCATTTCTTATCTGGAAGGAGAATTCCTGGCTGAAGCGCAATACACCCACAAGCTAATTGCCAATTTAGGTAACTTTTTTGGGGAAATGTCTAAAAAGTTAAGCAATTTTTCTTCTATAGCTATTGAAGCATATAAGCACGAATGGGATTTACAAAATGCTTTATGGTCGAAACCTTATTTATCAGCTATTTCCAATGGCAGTAAACGTAAAATTCCCCATCATTTCTTTTTACAATTTCAGGAAAAAGTAGTTCCTGAAATTCCTCATTTAAGACATGCTGTTTTACATGGAGACGCAAATGACTGGAATATTCTAATACAAAATGAAGCTATTTCCGGACTCATAGATTTTGGAGATACTTGTTATTCTCCGATCATTAATGAAGTGGCTATTGCTTTAGCCTATATATTAATGAAGAAAAGTAACCCACTGGAATGGGCATATACTTTTTTACATGCTTTTCACGCTGTTTTTCCTTTAGAAGAAAAGGAACTGGATTTGTTGTATTGGCTAATTCCTCTTCGATTAAGTGTGAGCGTTTGTCAAAGTGCGTGGAATGTTCAGCAAGACCCTGATAATCCGAATAATGAATATATTAAGATCAGCGAACAACCTGCATGGGATTTGTTAGAAAAATGGATTACCATTAATCCTTATCTGGCAAGGTACTATTTTAAAAAGGCATGTGGCATTGATAAAAAGAGCGGCTTAAATATCGCCGAAGAAACAGCGAGAAGGTTGGAATATTTAGGTGGTGCTTATTCTCTTACTTTCAAGGAAGGTTTGAAAATGGAACAATCGGTATTTCAGTATATGTATTCTGCGAATGGAAAAACTTATTTAGATTGTTATAATAACATTCCACATGTAGGACATGGGCATCCTGTGGTTGTAGAAACTGGGCAAAAACAAATGGCGAAATTGAATACAAATAGCCGCTATTTATATGATGTAATGCATAATTATTCCGAAAAATTGCTTGCCAAATTTCCTGAAAAGCTGAATAAGATTTTTTATACAACCTCAGGAAGTGAAGCAACCGATCTGGCAATTAGAATAGCAAGAACCTACACCAATAAAGATAAAGTTCTGGTTATGGAACATGGTTATCATGGACATACCAATATGGGTATAAATATTAGCGATTATAAGTTTTCAGGTAAAGGTGGGAATGGACAAGCACCCTTTATTCTTAAAGCGGAAATGCCCGATACTTTGAGGGGGAAATATGCTTATAACGATGAAGGAGCAGCGGAGTTCTACGCCCTGAAAACGATTAGAAAGATCAACGCAAATGATGGAGAAATCGCGAGTTTCATTTGTGAACCGATCGTAGGATGCGGAGGGCAAGTTTGTCTGCCTCCTGAATATTTAAAATTATTGTACGAAGCGGTCAGACAACAGGGCGGAGTATGTATTGCTGATGAAGTGCAAGTAGGTTTCGGACGTGTTGGTTCTGCATTCTGGGGATTTGAGTTACACGATGTTGTACCCGATATCGTTTGCATTGGAAAACCTATGGGTAACGGACATCCAATGGGCGCTGTAATAACTACTGCTGAAATCGCCGAATCTTTTGCTAACGGAATGGAGTATTTCAGTTCTTTTGGTGGCAATCCGGTGTCTTGTGCAATAGGGTTATCTGTTTTAAATGTTATTGAAAGCGACAACCTTCAAAAAAATGCAGAACAAGTTGGCAATTACTTTAAAAAGGAATTGAATACTTTACAGGAAAAACACAAGGTAATTGGTGAGGTTCGTGGCGAAGGCTTGTTTTTGGGCGTCGAAATTATAACTGATAAGGCAACTTTTGATTACAATCCACAAATCGCCAAACGATTAAAAGAAGGATTTAAAGAAAATGGAATTCTGGTAGGCACAGATGGCCCCAAAGACTCTGTTATTAAAATAAAGCCACCATTGTGCTTTACTAAAAGAAATGTAGATGAATTCGTTAGGACAATGGATTTGTTACTGTCGGAGGAATAAATCTTTCAGGATAAAAAAATCCTGTCAGGTTTTCCTGACAGGATGGGATTCATTGTTTTACTTCTTAAACATATTCCCTAAAAAGTTCAATGCCATTTTACCAAGATCATCTTTAATGTCGCCATCACCATCAGCATCTAAAAATTGCTCGATCAATCCGCCTCCACCGCGTAATTGTTTTTCGGTGCTTTCCTCCTGTGCTTCTTTAATTAAATCCTGTAATCCAAACTGATCTAAGTTGTTTGAACGTTGCTCTTTTCCTAAAGCACCCATAACTATTGGTGCTAGCATTTCTAACAAAGAACCTGCTTGTCCGTTTGAAATACCACTTGATTTTCCTAATAAATCCTCAATTTGTGGACGCGATTCTCCGAATACATGCCCTAGGATTCCTCCACCAGCACCTTGATCGTATTGGGGTATAAAATCGCTTAAATTATCTAAAATACTACCATCGTGGTCTTTTTGTACTGCATTGTGTAAAGCTTCTCTTCCTTCATCTTTTGATGAATTGCGCAACATTGCTGTTAAGATCAATGGAATGGCTGCTCCTAGCGCCGTTTTAACCATATTGTTTTCAATACCTAGTTTACCACTAACTGATTTTACAATATCATCGCCGAAATGATTAATAATGGTGTTCAATAAAAATGACATAAATACTTATTTGTTATGAGTAAAAAAATGATATGTTCAGCGATTAAAGATCATACAATTTTACTTCAATTGCCAAAACGGGACAAAGTCTTCTGCTTTCAATACGTAGTTCTTTTTAAATTAGTTCCATTTTATCGGATAAATATGAAACCACAAAGCTAAAAGCAATCAATACTCCACCAATTCAACCAAAGCAGACTCGAAACGTTCTACTGGTAAATAGTTCTTTTCCAACACAGTATTAAAAGGGAAAGGTGTATCCAATGCACCTACTCTTTTCACCGGACCATCTAAATACTCAAAACAGTGTTCGTTAATTAATGCAGCAATTTCAGCACCGATACCTCCGGTTAAATTGTCTTCATGTACTATAAGCGCCTTTCCGGTTTTTTGTACAGAAGCATAGATCGTTTCGGTATCTAAAGGTAAAAGACTTGTAAGGTCAACGATCTCCATATCAATTTCAGGATGTTTTTCTGCTAGTGCCTTTGACCACCAAACTCCTGAACCATAAGTAATTATACTTACTGCTTCTCCTTCTTTTATTACCTGAGCTTTCCCGATTTCCAAAGTATATGGCGCATCAGGAATTTCCATTTCTACCTGCTTGTTTCTGTAAAGGAATTTATGCTCAAAATACATCACTGGATTGGGATCATTAATGGCAGCCATTAACAAACCTTTGGCATCATAAGGGTTTGAAGGATAAACGATCTTCAAGCCAGGAACATGGAAAAACCAGGCTTCATTACTTTGCGAATGGAAAGGACCAGCACCTACGCCGCCACCGGTAGGCATTCTTACAACCACATCGGCATTCTGTCCCCAACGATAATGCGACTTAGCTAAATTATTTACGATCTGATTAAAGCCACAAGTAACAAAGTCAGCGAATTGCATTTCTACCATTGCCTTATAACCATTGATCGAAAGTCCTAATCCTATACCTATAATTGCAGATTCACAAATTGGTGTATTACGTACCCTGTCTAAGCCGAATTGCTTGGTAAAACCATCAGTAATTTTGAAAACACCACCATAGTCAGCAATATCTTGTCCCATCAATACAAGATTGTCGTAGCTTTCCATGCTCTGACGTAAACCATCAGAAATAGCATCCAGAAAACGTTTTTGTGCAGTTGATCCGGTAGGCTCAATAGTTGTTACAGGGCTATTGTCGAAAATATCGTCGGTTTCTTCCTCGTAAGTGGCGGTTTCAAAGAATGGTGTATTGTAAGCAATTTTCAATTCAGATTCAATATCTGCTTTTAAAGTTGTTCTTATTTCTTCAACTTCTTCCTTTGTTAGAACACCTTCTGCTAATAACCATTTTTCGTAATTGTCGATAGGATCTTTTTTAGCCCAACTGTCCATTAGTTTTTTAGGAACATATTTCGTTCCTGAAGCTTCCTCATGTCCGTGCATACGGAAGGTAACACATTCAACCAAAACAGGGCGTGGATTCTTACGCACAGAACTAGCTATGCGCTTAAAGGTATCATATACTTCAAGAATATTATTTCCATCTATTTTATGTGCTTCCATGCCGTAACCCAAAGCACGATCTTTCAGGTCTTTGCAGTTATACTGTTCACTTGTTGGCGTAGATAAACCATAACCATTATTCTCGATGACAAAAATGACCGGTAATTGCCAAACCGATGCCACATTTAATGCTTCATGAAAATCGCCTTCGCTTGTTCCACCTTCTCCGGTAAAAGCAACTGTTACTTTCTTTTCCTTACGTAATTTATTTGCCAGTGCAATTCCGCTACCTACCGCAAGCTGAGGGCCTAAATGCGAGATCATACCAACAATATTGTATTCTTTTGTTCCAAAGTGAAAAGAACGATCGCGTCCTTTACTGAAACCTTCGCGCTTGCCCTGAAATTGCATAAACAAACGACTTAAAGGAATACCTCTGTTAACAAATACCCCTAGATTTCTGTGCATGGGCAGCAAAAATTCATCGTCGTTCAATGCCTGAGTAACGCCACAAGAAATGGCTTCCTGACCGATTCCGGCAAACCACTTGGTAATTTTATTCTGGCGGAGCAAACTCAACATTTTTTGCTCAATTAATCGTGGATGAAGAATGCCTTTGTAAAGTTCGATCAACTTTTTATTGCTGTAACGTTTTTTCTTGAATTGCACTTCAACAGAATTTTAATATTTGGATTGAAATCCCGAAAGGTCAACAGAATTTTCGGGTGCTTTTAATAAGCGAGTGCAAAGGTAGGATTATTTATACTTTTGTATTATGCTTTATGAAGCTTGAAGAACAAAATCAATAGTAAATTTGTCCAATATCTATGTCTTCAGATAAATCTTCATTTACACATTTGTTATTAGAATGGAACGAAACACAAAATCATCGTCCATTACCCTGGAAGGGAATTAAAAACCCTTACTTTATCTGGCTCTCTGAAATTATTCTTCAACAAACCCGTGTTGAGCAGGGTTTACCTTACTATCTCAAATTTACCGAACAATATCCAACGGTTATCGATCTAGCAAATGCACCCGAAGATGAAGTAATGAAAATGTGGGAGGGTTTGGGTTATTATTCCAGAGCAAGGAATTTGCACGCTGCGGCTAAATATGTTGCTGAAGAATTGAATGGTGAATTTCCCTCAGAATATGAAACTATAAAAAAATTGAAGGGAGTCGGTGATTATACTGCTGCTGCGATTGCTTCTTTTGCCTATAACTTGCCTTACGCTGTAGTCGATGGTAATGTTTACAGAGTTTTGTCGAGGTATTTTGGAATAGATACCCCTATTGACAGTACTGAAGGGAAAAAACAGTTCGCCGCCCTAGCGCAAGATCTATTGGATAAAGAAAATGCTGCTATTTATAATCAGTCGATTATGGACTTTGGTGCACGACATTGTACGCCTGCCAAACCTTTGTGCTTGTTCTGTAATATGCAGAGCAACTGTACCGCTTTCCAAACAGGAAAAACAGATAGTTTACCGGTAAAGGCAAAAAAGATCAAAAAACGCAAACGGTATTTTAATTATATTCTAGTATTTTATGAAGATAAGGTTTACTTAAAAAAGCGAACCGAAAAAGATATATGGCAGAATTTATACGAATTCATTTTGCTTGAAAGTGATAAAAAGCTAGATCGCCAATTACTGAATAAAGAAGTCGAAAAACTTTTCAACAAGCAGCCGTTTTCTATCGAGATTCTTGAAGAAGATTATCAACAATTACTCACACATCAAAAAATTTACATTACCTTTGCCGTTGTAGAATTGAGAAGCAAGCCACCAGAAGAGTTCTTGGAACACCATCATTTAGTTTCAAAATCAAAGATTGATTCGCTCGCTTTTCCTAAAACATTAAAGCAGTTTATAAGTAATTCTGAACTATTTAAAATGACTTAGGATATTCTCTATTTTTAAAACTATTCTTTAACTTTATTGGGCTTTTGATAAACAAATAGCCTTTAAAAACAAAAACCATGAGCTTAAACAAAGTACAATTAATTGGTCGTCTGGGTAAAGACCCGGAAACACACACGTTCGACAGCGGTACGCAAAAGGTTTCTTTTCCGCTAGCAACAACAGAGCGTTGGAAAGACAGGAATACCGGCGAGCGCAGAGAGCGCACCGAATGGCATAACATTGTAATTATGCGTGCCGGTTTAACGACTATTGCACAAAACTATCTGGCTAAAGGTCGTCAGGTTTATCTTGAAGGACGTTTACAAACACGTTCTTGGGACGATATGAATTCTGGTCAAAAAAGATATATGACCGAAATTATGGTGGATAATTTGGTGCTATTAGGTGGAAGAGATGATAACGCCGGAGGTGGTGGATTCCAGCAGCAGCAAGGTGGTTATCAACAACAGCAACAACAACAGAGTGTTCAATCTACACCTGCAACACCAGAGCCTATCAATACCGATATGCCAGAAGATGATCTGCCATTTTAATTCAAAGTTTATTTAAATTCCTATTATTTCATCGCCCACAGTTAGAGTATGTTTAAAAATTATTTTAAATTGAAAATCAATAGTTTGTGGTTCTGAATAAGAAAAATTGTATGCGTTTAGCGAGCTAAATAGATACGATTTTTCAAAATCAGGTTCATTAAATATTGGTTTTCAGTTGATAGAAATTTAAACATACTCTTAATACTTTAATTGTGGGTGATGTGTTATTATACCAATTGAATAACTTATGATATGTTATGCTTTAAAGTGTAATAGTTCGATTTTGGCAAAATATTCGTGTTAAAATCAATGAATTCTTAAAACATTTACCTTAACTTGGTAAATCAATCGTTTTTATCTTTTATTAATTAACAGATAAAAACCTATTTTTTAACGAAACTTGATAATTTGGAAAGTTATCCTGAAGGAGGGGAACCTCCACCCAAGGTCATGGCCTTGTGCAGCTTACTACTAATACCCTGCACAGTGTTAACATCTAGCATATTCCCATTATCAGGACTGATACTATGCCTTATCATCGGTTCTGCAATGATGTCTGGCTCAGAAGTTGCTTTTTTCTCATTAGATCGACATAATGTAGATGAACTAGACAAAGAAAGAACTGGTTCTGCAATCAGGATCTCACGTTTACTGGCAAAGCCTCATCAACTATTGGCAACCATACTGATCGTTAATAATTTATTCAATATAGCCATTATTCTAAGTCTTCATTTATTAACACACAAGCTATTGGCAGGATTGGCGTTTCACTGGCACTTATTGATCGAAGTAGTGTTAATAACTTTTGTTTTGGTTTTATTCGGAGAAATAATCCCGAAAGTATATGCTCGGCATTTTAATTTAAAAGTGGCGCGTTTTATGAGTTTACCTATTTCATTTTTCAAGCTTGTATTTTATCCACTTGTAAATGTATTAGTAGGTTCTAGTGCCTTGATCGAAAATCGTTTTTCGGAAAAGATCAGTAAAATAAAAGCCGATGATGTAGATCAGGCAATTGGTATGCTTAATGAAACACATGATAATGAAAAGGAGCTACTTAAACGAGTAGTTGAGTTTTCTAATATTATGGCGAGTGAAGTAATGACCAACCGAACACAAGTTACTTATGTTAAAACATCCGATACATTTGAAACATTACACAACACCGTTTTAGAAAAAGGTTTTTCTCGTATTCCTGTTTGTGAAGAAGATTTGGATGATGTAATTGGTTTTATTTATGCGAAGGATTTATTGAAATATGATATTCAAAATCCACCGGAAAGATGGCAGGATCTGAAAAGGAATCCATTTTTCGTTTTGGAAAATACTAAAATAGATAAGCTATTACAACAGTTTAAAGACAATCGACAACATATTGCCATTGTTGTTGATGAATATGGAGGTAGTTCAGGAGTTGTTACGCTTGAAGACATTTTAGAAGAAGTATTGGGAGAGATCGACGACAAATATGACATAAAAAATAATGAGCAATCGACCTTAATAAAATACAGGGGAAAGAATGCCATAGTCGAAGGAACGATATCATTACTCGATCTATGTAAATTGCTTAAGAGAAACTTCGATGAATTCAATGATTGGCGTGGTGAATCGGATACACTTGCCGGAATGCTTATGGAAGTCAAAGGCGATTTTCTGCAATTGAATGAAGTGATAACCTTAGGAGAATATAAATTCAAGGTTTTATCTATAGATGACAAACATCAGATAGGAGAAGTCAGGATAGACAAACTCAATGGTGAAAAAATTACAGAGCACCCGCCAAGTATTCAGCAAAAAAGTAAAGAAGCTAATTTAAAAAGTGCTTAAAGCTGCTTTTCTTCAAATGTCAATGATTAGACTTTCTAATGGTTTCTTTTGTGGACTGTTGACCATTAAACTGTTGACAGTTGTGCAAAATTGCAACTTTGGTTAGATAATTTTATAAATATTTTTCCTCAAATTATTTTAATTCAAGTTAGAAAATTACACATTAATTACTATATTGTAACCGAAATTTATAAACCATTTATTTAAATTTAAATTCAGACCTATGAACAAGAATTTACTATCAATTCTTATCTGCTGCGTTATCTTAGTTTTGGCTTCGTGTAGTACAAGTCATCAAGCAGCAAAATGTCCTACTTTTAAGCAAGATGCTAACAAAGCTGCAGTTGCTCAGGCGAAAGCAAAGAAAAACCTGAACAAGAAAATGCAAAAGCACAAAGAGTACTTGTCAGAAAAGTATGCTATGAACAGATTAGAGCGTGAAAGAGCTGCCCAAGCTGAAGCACCGGTTAAAATGGCGGAAGTTGTGAAAAGATCACAAAATGTTGCGCCAATTCAATCGATCGATGCAAGTGCTGTTGCCTCTGCAAACAGCGAACTGATCGTACCTCAAAGAGCTTTCGATCCATTAGCAGATTTCGAGCCTGCTAAAAATGAAATGGCTGAAAAAACAGAAAAGCCAGCAAGCTTATTTGATGTAATCCCTGAGGAAATCGTTTCTAAGTTTACACCTAAGCAAAAGGAAAAAATTGAGAAAAAACTTACTAAGATTCAAGAGAAAGTTGCTAAAAAGCAGAAAAAAGCGATTGAAAAAGGTAAGCAACCACCTGCAGGTGCTGGTAAAAGCCAGTTGATTGCTTTGGTATTGTGTGGACTTGTGGGATACATCGGTATTCACCGTTTTTATCTAGGATACATCGGTATCGGAGTAGCTCAGGTATTAACTGCTGGTGGATGTGGTATCTGGACACTTATCGATTTCATCCGAATTTTAACTGGTGATTTAGGACCTAAAGATGGTAGATACGACGAAACTCTCTAATTTCGATAAACTGAAATTAGGACTATTAATTATTATACCTGTTGTACTTTTAATACTTCCAGCTAATGTATTCGATGATGGTCAAAGTATTTGCCTGTCTATGCTTTTATTGGATATTGAATGTTATGCTTGTGGTTTAACAAGAGCTTCACAACACTTTATACATTTCGATTTTCAAACAGCAATGGAATATAATAAGCTAGTGGTTATAGTAGTTCCTTTACTTTCTCTACTCTGGCTGAAAGAAATTCTGAATACTTTAGGAATACGGTTTCTTTCCTGGTTGTAAAAGTTATAACAGCTTCAAATCCTCTCTGGATCAAATTCAGAGAGGATTTTTTTTGTATAAAACCCATACAAATTCTCAAAATATAATAGAGTTTATTGCAAAAGTTGATTTTGGTACTTTCAATGGGGCTTCGACCGCTTAGGCGGTTCGATACGCTCGTTTGCGAGTCCAATCAGCTGCTGAATTTATGCGGTTAGTGAGCTTGTCGAACTTCTATACTTTAATTTTCGCAATAAGCTCTAATACAATTATTCTTTTTGATTCCCTCGAAACCATTGCTGGTCGCTGACCAGCAATTTACATTTTCAAAAACTATTCTTTTTACACCACAATTGACTATTCTTTCCTGAGCAAAAACTCAATGGTGTCATTGGCAGAAATAACCGGACATTCTTCCTGTGGAATATGACCAGCTCCATCATAGATCAATAATTCTGCATTAGGAATTTCCAGATTGAATTTATAGGCATTCTTAAGTGGGAGCCAATTATCTTGTTTTCCCCAGATAATTAAAGTAGGCTGTTCTATGCGATGTAACTTATGGGTATTATCTACCAATTTAATGTTAACCATACGCACAAAAGCTTCAGGGTTTCCAGGCAGGTTATTCAGTTCGTAATAGCGGTCGATCAGCTCTTCGGTAATGCGTTCCTGATTTACAAAAACCTGTTTCATAAATACCTCCAATACTGTTTTACGGATCGTATATTTTGCAACTCTGTTCAAAAATGGCGTTCTTGCCATTTTGAAAGGTAAAGGAATACTGTCTGAATCAATAAAACCTGCAGCATCCAACATAACCAACTTATCGAACATCGAAGGATAACGAAGACATAATTCCCAGGCAGTCCAGCCACCTAAAGAACTGCCTGCAATATGGCAACTTTCTACACCAAGAATTTCAAGGAAAGTGGCAATAAAATCACAATTGACCGACATCGCATAATTATTATCGATCTTCGGTCCTGATAAACCAAAACCAGGCATATCCAAACGAATAACCTTAAAGTGTTTTTTCAGTATGGTTGTCCACGCATCGAATGTATGAAGTGAAGCAAATGCACCATGAATGAGTAATAAAGGGGTTCCTTTTCCTTCTACCCGATAGTGTACACGTTGCCCATCAATATATATGAATTTGGAAGCACTGGTCATGTACTTCTTAAAGACTGCCTGCATCGATGGCTGAATTCTATTCAATACCACCGTCTGCGACAACTTTTCAATGGAAACACTGGCTGTCATTCGTTCTAACAAATCTACAATTTCTTTACACTTAACATAGAATTAATATCATTTTTAAGAAGTAAAATTTTCGCTTTTTCGCTTTTTCTACTACAAATGCAAAGATTGTGCTAATAAAATATATGCTTTTTCAGAAATAGGCTTACTCTCAATAAACCGATAAAGCTTTAATTTCGTTGTGTAATTTTAAAGCACAATAGATAAACAATAAAAATGGAAGCATATATATACGATGCCGTTAGAACTGTTAGGGGTAAAGGAAGTCGCAAAGGAGCACTAATTGGTATTACACCAACTGAGCTAGCTACACAAACTCTTTTAAGTTTGAAAGAAAGAAATAATCTGGATACCGAAAAGGTAGAAGATGTAATATTAGGTTGTGTGGGGCAGGTAATGGATCAGGCGGCAAATATCGCCAAAACAGCAGCACAACAATCACAATATGGCGATCATTTATGTGGTGTTACTTTAAATCGTTTTTGCGGCTCCGGCTTAGAATCGATCAATCAGGCAGCGGCTTATGTTAAGTCTGGGTTCAGAGAACTAATCGTAGCCGGTGGCGTAGAAAGTATGTCACGTGTTAAAATGGGCGCCGATGGTGGAGGTATGTTCATGGATCCCGCTGTGGCAATTCCGGGTAATATTATTCCACAGGGTATTTCTGCCGATCTTATCGCTTCTAAATATGCTTATTCAAGAAACGATGTCGATAGCTTTGCTTATGAATCACAAATGCGAGCTAGTAAAGCAGAAGCGTCTGGTTATTTCAAATCAAGAATTGCTGTAAAAGATGTAAATGGAATTGCAGTACTTAATAAAGACGAAAATGTTCGACCTTCAACAACCAAAGAGGGGCTTGCAAGCTTAAACCCTTCTTTTGCTATGATGGGCTCAATGGCGGGCTTCGACGCTGTGGCTATAGATCGCTATCCTGAAGTGGAAGAGATCGTTCATGTGCATCACGCAGGTAACTCATCAGCAATAGTAGATGGGGCAGCAATTACTTTAGTAGGAAATGAAGCTATTGGTAAACAACTCGGCTTAAAACCTCGATTCAAAATAAAAGCAGCAGCTATTCATGGAACAGATCCTACAATTATGCTTACGGGCATAGGCCCTGCTTCTTTAAAAGCATTGAAACAAGCAGGCATGCAACCATCAGACATTGATCTGTACGAAATAAATGAAGCTTTTGCCGCTGTTGTTATTAAGGCAATGGATGATATTGGAATAGACCATTCGAATGTAAATGTAAATGGTGGGGCAATTGCCTTAGGGCATCCGCTAGGTGCTACTGGCTGTATGCTCACGGGAACTTTAATGGATGAATTGGAAAGAAGAGATTTGAATACAGGTCTGGTTACGCTTTGCATTGGTGGAGGAATGGGAATCGCTACTATTATAGAACGTGTCTAAGTAGTTAAACAAATTAAACTTAACAACTATGAGTTATCTATTTTCCACCTGTCTTCGTTATCAAAAGCCTTACGTAGCTCGGCTATGTGCGGTTTTGATGCCTTAACAGTTGAAAAATATCTCGTACTCATTGTTGTCAATATAATTTTGCTTACCTACTTAAAAGATACTATTCCTGAAAACTACAATAATTTAAAATAATGGATAATAGAACAAACAAACTATACAACTTAAATATAGATGCCGACGGTATCGCCCTTTTAACCATCGACCAGAAAGAAAATCCGACCAACCTTTTCAGTAATGAATTTGTAAAGGCTTTTATTGAAGTTTGCAATGAAGCTGTTGCAGATGAAAACATAAAGGGGATAATCGTTACTTCGGGAAGAAGTATGTTTATGCCAGGTGCTGATTTAAGGGAATTGGAAAAGATCGGTACCGATGCAGAAAAGCAATTCAACTCGATGATGGAAATGCACCGCGCTTTCAGAGAAATAGAAAAAGCAGGTAAACCATTAGTTGCAGCCATTAATGGAACAGCAATGGGCGGTGGTTTGGAATTGTGCCTGGTATGCCACCACAGAATTGTTCTTAATAACAGTAAAATAAAATTGGGCTTTCCTGAATCAAAAGTAGGTTTACTACCCGGTGGAGGTGGAACGGTGAAAGCTCCTTACCTTTTGGGAATGCAGAATGCTTTGATGTATTTATTACAGGGTAAAGAAGTACGACCACAACAAGCCCTTAAAGATGGCTTGGTAAACGATATTGCAGAAACACAGGAAGAGCTGATAGAAAAAGCCAAAGCGTGGATACTCGAAAACCCACAGGCAGTACAACCCTGGGATAATAAAAAATATAGAATTCCGGGAGGGGCTTTCTGGACACCGAACAGCGTTCAGACTTTGATAGGAGCTGTTGGTAATGTTTCTAAAATGACACATGGCAATTATCCGGCTCAGAGTAGCATACTAAGTGTAATTCATGATGGACTGCAATTACCTGTTGACAGAGCTTTTGAAGTAGAAGCAAGATATTTTACTAAACTCGTAACAAGTAAGGAAGCTAAAAACATGATCCGAACGGGATTCATGGGTATGCAGGCTGCCAGAAAAGGTAAAGCACGCCCGAAAGATGAAGCGCCGTATGAAGTAAAAAAACTAGGCATTTTAGGAGCAGGAATGATGGGAGCAGGTATTGCTTATGTTTCTGCTAAAGCAGGAATGGAGGTTGTGTTGAAAGATATTTCTGTTGAAAATGCTGAAAAAGGAAAAGCTTATTCTCAAAAACTTCTGGATAAAGCCATTTCACGAGGAAGATCAACACCTGAAAAGGCAGCAGCTTTACTCGACAAAATTCAGGCAACCGATGATCCGAAGGCAATGCAAGACTGTGATCTGGTTATTGAAGCTGTGTTTGAAGACCCGAAATTAAAAGATAAGGTAACCAAAGAAACAGAAGCCGTTTTATCGGGTGATAAAATATATGCGTCAAATACTTCAACTATACCGATCAGTTTACTGGCTGAATCATCGGAAAGACCTGAAAACTTCATTGGTATTCACTTCTTTTCTCCGGTTGATAAAATGCCTTTAGTTGAAATTATTGTTGGTGAAAAAACAAGTAGCAAAGCTATTGCAGCAGCTATCGATTATACAGTTGCCATTAAGAAAATACCAATAGTCGTAAACGATAGTAGAGGCTTTTTCACTTCACGATGTTTTGGTACTTATGTTAATGAAGGGATGTTCTTGCTAGAAGAAGGGGTTCCGGCTGCAATGATCGAAAATATTGCGAGAAAAAAGGGAATGCCTGTTGGTCCTTTAGCGGTTCACGATGAAGTAACACTTACCTTAAGCAAGCATGTGATCGAGTCGAACCCGGCGGCTAAAAATGCAGAAACAGAACGTGCTTATAAAATAATCATAGATTTGATCGGCAAAGGCAGAACGGCAAAGAAAGATGGTGCTGGTTTTTACGATTACCCGAAAGGAGAAAAGAAAAAACTGTGGAAAGGGCTTGCTGAAATGTTCAATGCCGACATCAATGCGTTGGATCAGGAAACAATAGCTAAGCGTATTATGCACCGACAAGCATTGGAAAGTTTCCGTTGTTTGGATGAAGGTGTACTTAATTCTGTGGTCGATGGCGATATTGGTTCTGTTTTGGGATGGGGTTTCCCTATCTATACAGGCGGTGCATTATCTTATATCGATTATGTAGGAATTCAGAACTTTGTTGCCGATTGCGATGCCTACCAACAACAATATGGTAATCGTTGGAATGTTCCAACGAGCTTACGAGCTTTGGCAGAAGCAGGGCTTTCGGTACATGATTTTAAGCGAGAAGGTAGTTTGGTAGGATAAGATAAATTGATTATAAAATACTTATATGCTTTTGTGGACAGTCAACAGTTTAACGATCGACTGTCCACAAAAGCACCCATTATATTCGTAAAGAGTAAAGTTTTGTGGTCTGTGTACAAAAATGTCATTATACATCGCAACTTGCATTGGTTATATTGTATCACCAATGCTCTCTTTAAGCGACCTTAATCATATCACTCAAACCGATAAGGAATATGAATGCGTACAGTAACGCCTTTTTCTGTATTCGATGCCAATGCTAATTGTCCTTTGGTTTCAAACTGTGTTTCCAACAACTGTAACCTTCGGTTAGTAATTGCATAAGACAAAGAAGGGGAAGATTTTTTCTTCTCCGGCTTTTTTTCTAAACCAATACCATTGTCTTTAATACTGCATATCAATTCCTGATCTTCTTTTTTGATATCAATTTCGATTTTGCCTTTGTAATCAATGCCCTTGAAAGCGTGTTTAAAGCAATTCTCTACAAAAGGCTGAATCAACATAGTCGGAATAATATAATCATCGACCTGATCGACATTTACATTCAAAGTATAATCGAAACTATCGTCGAAGCGTATTTTCTGTAATTCGAGATACAATTGTATGGCTTCTATTTCTTTTTCAAGGCTCACAGCATTATCTACGCTATTATCGAGAGAAATACGTAATAAGTTTGAAAACTTATTGAGATATTTTGAAGCTGTTTTATTCTCTTTCTGATTAATGAGTGCTTTAATATTTGCCAGTGTGTTAAAGGTAAAATGAGGACTCATTTGTGTTCTTAACAGTTGTTGGTGCAAGGCATAAAGTTCTGCTTCTTTTTTCCGTTTAATATAACGTTGATACACCAAAAAGGTAAATAAGGAAATTGCCAGTATAATTCCGAAAATAGAAGCCAGATAAGCATTGTTTTTTGCTTGCATTTGTGCTTCCAGCGTAGCTTTTTCCTCTTCTTGTTTTTCTTCTCTTAAAATACATTCTTCTTCCAATGCAAAACGAAGTTCATCAAGCTCGATATTCAATTTTTTATTATAAATAGAATCAGTTATTTCTACATATTGGTAGGTAGTCTGTTTCATAGAATCCAGCTTTCCCAATTTTTCATAGATCTCAATCCTATTGGTATATAATAACTTCCAATCATTGAATGTTTTAGGTACAAAAAAAGCTTCGGCAGTTTTTAAATGTTCTTCAGCGGTATCATATTCTTTTATTTCACTATAAAAAGCTGCCATGTTTATATGAAAATCTGAAACCGAAGTAGAGTCCTCGAGCGACAGTGTTTTTTTATAGGTATCGAAATAATAACGGGTACTATCTAAATAAGCATTATTGGAAGTCTGTTTGGCTAAACGTGCAAAAGCAATACCTATATTCATTAATACACCTCGCTGATAATCGATATTATTTGTTTGCCTCGCCAATAATAAACTTTCTGAATAATAATCTACAGCCACTTTATGCTTCTTTAACGCATCGGCGTAGTCTCCCAGAAAAAAATGTGCATTGATAAGTGTTTGTGGGTTGTCTAATTTTTTGGCTAATGTTAAATTAACCAGTCCAGCCTCAAAAGCTTTTTCATATTGGTTCAGTTTGTAATAGCTTCTTGATTGAATGGTTTTTACATTCCGTAAGAATTTGTTGTAATCAGGCTCATTCGGTGTGAGTAAGCTTTCTACTTTTATAGATTTAGCAATGCTATTTTCATAATCTTCTTCTAAAACGAATAAAGCATACATAGCATTAACCTGATATTCAATATCACGATCAAGTGTTTCACTCTTAAAGTTGGTTTCTATAAGATTTTGTATGGAATCGGATGCTTGTTTCTGACCGGAAAGTATTTTAGTTTTCCAAACTTTCTTTAAAGAATCCAAACCTATATATTGTATAGACTTTATAACCTCTGGATCTCTTATAATTTCATTTTTTTGTTCTACTACAATAGTATCACTGGCATTCAGCAGTTGAAAAAAGAAGAAAAGTATAAAAACAGAGAATTTCAAGGTTAATGGTTTATTCTACAAAATAAAAACTTGTAATGAGTTGGTTCATACAAACTTAAGCAAATATCTCATTATAACGGGTAGTACCTTGAAAATCGTTTTTACTCACTTCATAAGTAGTCTTAATATTAACAAATTCGTTTGTTTGAAGAAGGAATCTTAAGCATACAATTCAATTAAATGCTTAATCTCTTTATATGAAATAGTATCTTTCTCTCCTTTGTTATAAATGGTCAGTAATAACACGGTTGTTTCCTTTACATATACATAAGTTATCACTCTTGCTCCACCTGCTTTTCCCTTATTTTTAGAAGAAATAGCAAGTCTTACTTTACGTACATTACCACCCAATTCTGCACCTAATTGGGGATTATCTGCCAATTCATTGAATAGGATACTTAATTCTTCTTTTAGTGAATGATATTTTTTACTTAATCTGGTCGCTTCCTTTTTGAACTGATCTGTAAGCTCTACTTTATAACTCATCTAAAAAATCTTTGGCAGGTGTTGTGTTTAAATCTCCTTGTTTATATTGTTTTAATTCTTTAAATGCTTGAGTTAAATTGGCTACTATTTCTTCCTTGGTATCTTCATTTTGTTCGTGTACTTCAACAAAATCGAGACTACTTATTAATTCCATGAAGAAACGGTACTTACCTTCAGGTATATTTAAAACGATTTGCTTCATAAACTTTTCTTATTAGGTTTAAGCTTCTGATAATTGTAACATCAAAATGTTCTAAAACAAAATTAAATCAATATTGCTCTACTTACCTGTATCAAATATTCTTTTAAGAGTGTGTTTATAATAAATAAAATAACACATACTTTAAGTCATCAACTCACCAATCCTATTGTTTTGCTTATTCTCTGAAAAATTATATCCAATAAACTTCCAATTAGCTTTATTTTGTATTCCAATAATTATTTCAGTATGAAGCATTTCTTGATCTTGTTATTATTCTGTTTTGCCATTGATCTTCAGGCTCAGGAAAAGCAAGCGCAATTTTCTGAAATTGATGAATTAATAGAAACGGTTTACAGTGTTATTTCGGGTCCAAAAGGAGAACGCGACTGGTCTCTTTTTCAATCGTTATTTCATGAAAAAGCCATTATGGGAATGACGTTAGAACAAAAGGGTGAAGCATTTTTCAAGGCTATTTCTCCTGAAGAATATATTAAAATGAATAGTCCTATGTTCAAAGATCGTGCTTTTTACGAAGTCGAGATCGATCGTAAAGTGAATAAATACGGCGGTGTTGCTCAGGTTTTTTCCTCGTATCAATTTGGTTTTGAAAAAGATAAATTTATTCAGAAAGGTATTAATAGTTTTCAATTGGTTTTTGCTGACGGAAGATGGTACATTACTCAATTGATATGGCAACCCGAAACACCTGAACTTCCTTTACCTTCATTTAAAAAACAATAAAATCATATATCTGTGCGTCCACACAATTTTTCAGCAGGTCCGTCTATTCTCCCTCAGGAAGTTATGCAGCAAATGTCAGAAGCCCTTATCGAATATGGCGGTACTGGTTTATCTATACTCGAACTTTCCCATCGTGGTGAACTTATAGAAGCGATGATGGAAGAAGCTCATTCCCTAGTACGGGAACTTCTGCAACTTCCCGATAATTATGGTGTAGCTTTTTTATCGGGTGGGGCAACAACCCAATTCGCACTTATTCCATGTAATATGCTTAAAAATGGAGGTAAGGCTGCTTATATCGATACCGGAACATGGAGCACCAAAGCAATTGCCAATGCTAAATTCTATGGCGATGTGGATGTGGTGGCTTCCTCTGAAAGTGAAAGTTTTGTTCGTGTTCCTAAAGACTATAAAGTTCCTCAGGATGCCAGTTATTTCTATGTAACTTCTAACAATACCATTTACGGAACGCAACTTCATGAAACACCCGATTCGGGCTCTGTTCCGAAGGTAATAGATATGTCTTCTGATATCTTTGCCAAACCCTTCGATGCAAGCGAATACGGATTGATCTTCGCTTCGGCACAAAAAAATGTTGGTCCTGCCGGAACAACACTGGTTATCGTAGATCAGGAATTATTGGGTAAAACAGGCAGAACAATGCCACCAATGTTCGATTACCAGTTACATATTAAGAAAAGATCGGCACTCAATACACCACCGGTACTGGCAATTTTTGGCTGTCTTTTAACCCTTCGTTGGATCAAGAAACAAGGCTTGGCGAATATAGAGACTATTAACAAAACAAAGGCAAGCTTACTTTATAAGGAAATAGATCGTAATTCGATGTTGTATGGAAAGGCTGTAAAAGAAGATCGTTCTATTATGAATGCAACATTCTTACTTAACGATCCGGCATTGGAAAGCACTTTTCTGAATATGGCACAAGAAGCTAATATTGTTGGCATAAAAGGACATAGAAGTGTAGGTGGTTTTCGAGCTTCTATGTATAATGCTTTAAGCATTGAATCGGTAAAAGCACTTATAGAAGTAATGCAGGAATTCGAGCATAAATATGCTTAGTGTTCTCTGGTAGAGTTACTTTAGTGAGTAATTAAAAAAATTTAAAAGGACATTAAAGTTTATTACAAAAACTGATTATGGCATTTTGATAAGAAGCTTCGACCGCTTCGGTGGTACGATGTGGTCAGCTACCAAGTTTATGCGATCAGTGAGCTTGTCGAACTGACTTTACAATAATTTTCGTAATAAGGTCTATTAGAATAAAGTTTAAAACGATTTTTGATAGAGACGTAGCAATGCTACGTCTGTACATTGTAAAATAATTGTATGAAAAAAAATCGTTTTAAAGTCTAATATTTCAAAAGCTTATTAAAAGCCACATTTTAGGCAGTCTAATGTCTATCTGTAGTGGGTAAGCAATTTATGGATATTATATATTGTTGTTCAGGAGACCAACTGAATTTCTTTAAAGTATCCACAAGTTTGTTGCCCATTACATCTATCTTCTATTATCTTTTCTGAACAACAGGTTAGAAAATAAAATTGATAGAAATTTAAACATACGCTTAGATGACACACTAGCGTTTCTCTTACTATGAACTTGCGAGCAGAAATAGAACCCGATATTCAATTTTCCGAGGAAATTTTTCCGAAGGTGCTTAAAACGATTGTTGATTATAACGATTTTGTTTACGAAAAAGGTGATGAACAGAATATTGAATATGATAAAGTGATTGCCTATTTATCTGATTTAAGTGGAAAAGATATTGCTGCTGCTGATTATGCGATCTGGGAATATTGGGAAGCTGAGGGAGAACATAGGGAATCATTCAAAATTGCACTGCCATATCCAAAAAAGCTTGAACAGGTGAGTAAAGCAGAACTTGCTGAAATAGTGAGTAGGATTAAGCGGCTTAAAATTCCCGATTATCTGAATAATGATTTTATAAAAGAACATAATTTTGTTTGGGAGATCATCGACTATTATCATCATTTTCTCAGCCTGAATTTCAAAAATTATAGTTTTAATTTCTTTATCAGAAAGAAAAATAAAGCCGGTGAATGGTACGAAGCTTCAGTAGAAGAAATTGTTGAGTTGATATGGAAATAATGCGGAGTTTTATACTTCTGTTATAGTTGAATCTAGTTTTAACCTACAAAATTTCACTATTTTTAAGAAAAACAGCCTTTCAAACCTAATTTCTTAGCACGCAACAAACCTTTCAACTCCTTACCTTTGCGTCCGCGTAATAAAGAAAGTAAGGGAAAAAATGAAGTAGCGGTTTTTCTGGTATTCATTTTGATTTTCACCTGACAAACCTTTAAAGATGTGCGTCTGTGTTTAAAACCATGAAGGTATTTAACAATAATGCGTTTATCGCGACTTGAACTAAACTAATAAATGGATTTTTTATTTTCATCATTTTGGTGGGCATTGATACCGGCAATTCTTATTCCGATCATCATTCACTTATTTCAGTTTCGTCGGTACAAAAAAGTATTGTTTACCAATGTAGATCTGTTAAGGGAAGTAAAAGAAGAACGTGCTAGCCGCACACGAATCAAGTATTGGCTGGTAATGTTGAGTCGTATTTTCGCATTAAGCCTGCTGGTTTTGGCATTTATGCAGCCATTTATTCCGCAAGACGAAGATAAAAAGGTTGTAAAGGGACAAAAGAACGTAAGTATTTATCTCGATAATTCTTTTAGTATGAAATCGCTCGATAAAGAAGTTTCTCTTTTTGAGAAAGCGCGAGCGAAAGCACGGGAAATTGTAGAGGCTTACGGACCAGATGATCGTTTTCAATTGATCACCAATGATTTTCAGGGTAAACACCAGCGTTTACTGAATAAAGAAGAGTTTTATAACTATTTGGATGAAGTTGAAATAACACCCAATGTTCAACAACTTTCGAGCGTAAATGAACGACAAAAGCAAGTATTAGAAAATAGCGAAGGCGCTGAAAAAAACATTTTTGTGCTTTCCGATTTTCAGAAGAATCTTGCCGATATGGAAACCGACACCTTCTATAACTATTATATCGTTCCGCTTCAGTCGGCAAATCAGCAGAATGTATTTATCGATTCAGCCTGGTTTGAATCGCCGGTGCAAATGCTGAATACGACCAGTAAATTATTGGTGCGTACACAAAATAAAGGTAATGCCGACGTCGAAAGCTCTCGTTTAACCTTAAAGATCAACGATCAGGTAAAAGCACTGAAAGAAGTGAACTTGAGTGCTGGAGCAACGCAGATCGATACGATCAATTTTTCAGTGAACGAAGGTGGTTGGAACAGGGCTGAATTACATATTACCGATTATCCGATTGATTTCGATGACACCTATTTCTTCAGTTTCAATATAGATGCTCAGATCAAAGCACTTTCTATTAATCAAAGTAGTAACAGTAAATTTCTGAATGCTTTGTTCAAAGACAATGATCTGATACAATTGGACAATCAATCTGCCGGACAGATAAACTATGCCTCATTCGGACAATACCGATTGATAATTCTGAATAACCTGCGTGATATTTCTTCGGGTTTAGCCGCCGAGTTGAAAAGGTATCTTGATGATGGTGGTAATGTAGTTGTATTCCCGACTATGGACGCGAAAACGGAAGCTTATAATGCTTTCCTTCGTTCGGTGAAGGCAAATAATTATCAGGAAAAAAATAATACTAAACGTCCTGCTCAGAAGATCAACGTAAGACAAGAGGTGTTTAAAGATGTATTCAGTCGATTACCTAAAAACTTAGATCTTCCGGTTGCAAATAAGAGTTTTGAATTAAGCCGTTTTTCGAGTTCAAACGAACAACAACTAATCAGTTTTGTCGATGGAGGAACAATGGTTGGTCGTTATAGAGTAGGGGAAGGGAAATTATATTTAAGTGCAGTACCTTTAGATAATACGAGCAGCAATTTACCTTCTCATGCGGTATTTGTTCCGATGTTGTACAAAATGGCATTAGTGGGTGGCGATGTTCGTTCATTGGCATATACCATTGGTTCAAATAATTTGATCGAAACAAAAGTAAATGAACCTTTAACAGCTGAATCTATACTGAAATTAAAGTCCGACGAAGGCGAACTTATTCCGGGACAAAAAGTAAAAGGTAATAAACTGACTTTAAGTTTGAATAATCTGGTTCCAAATGCAGGCTTGTATGCTTTAGCACAGGACAACGGTGATCCACTGGCTTATTATGGTTTCAATTTTAACCGTAAAGAATCTATTTTGGATTATTTATCGTTAGGTGAAATAAAGGAAAAATTCAGTGGAAAAACAACGCGTTTACTCGATAAAGTAGATACCGATTTCTCACAATTAGTTGGTCAGATAGATCGTGGTATTCAGCTTTGGAAATGGTGTTTGATCGGCGCTTTAATCTTCTTACTGATCGAAATTCTATTGCTTAGATTCTGGAAGGATTAAGTTGCTTTCAGTTGAAGTATTAGCAAAGCTTCGTGCCCATGTCATTTTTATCGATTAGATTTTTTCAATATCCGGGAGTCCAATAGAGTTTATTACGAAAACTGATTACAGTATTTTGACAGTGAATGTCTGCTGGTCGGGAGACACGGCAGAGGTTCGAACCGTTTTGGCCTGAGACGCACAGTCGCCTGAACAAAAAACAAAGCTAGCCTTACATTTGAGTCCCTGCCTTAAAATTGTATAAGATCAATAAGTCAACTGCACCAATACAAAGTAATTCCTTGTGGTATAAGCAGGAATAATCATCTCGTTTTTTCCCACTTGCTTAGCATGACGAGGCGACATAAGTATATCGTATTTTTCAGAATTGAATAAGGTTTTTATTCCTCCCGATCCTTGCTCTGAAACACCAAAACTACTAACAGGCGTTATATATTCTACCTGTTCGTTGAATATCAGATGAATTCTATTTTTAAGATTCATAACACCGAACGACGAGAAGTGTCCGTCGTCATCTTCTGAGTATTGCGATTTACGCATTACATCGCTCCACTCAAGGCTTCCATCAGGTTCAATAGAAAGCACAACCATATCATCGTAGCTATACGATTCGGTTTGAGCACTTCTTCCTGCAAAAAGATCAGTATGAATATTTCCGGTTGTAGAATTAGAAACTACCGATCTGTTATACAGTTCTCCTATGAGCAAAGCACCACCATCTGAACGAGGAATGACTTTTCTGAATTCCAATTCATCTAAACGTGTTTTCTGACCTAAAAGTGATCTTCTGGTCGTTTGTGTCTTCAGCAATTCGGGCAATTTAGCATAACTAATATCTAAGGCTGAGTCATCGAAGCTTACTTTCGAGAAAAAATACCCTTTCGGTATTCTATCATTTCCGGTTGAATAAGTTCCCGAAACCAATAATAGATTATTAATTAAATCCAATTCAGTTTCGTAGCCGGCAATAAGCGTATCTCGGTGCTTTATCACCTGTTCGGTCAAAACGCCATCGATCAATTTATTTATCTTAATTCCTTTGGTTAAGCCTTCATCTGAAAAAAGTCCGGTTTGTCTTTTATCGGAAATCAAAAAAACTTCACCGTTCAAGCCAATATGTGTTTGCCTAAAACGCCAGTTATTCTCATTAACTATTTGAACAGCATTGTTTTTTTGCATATTCACATCCATTAAAACAATCTCTATATTCTGGTTATTTATTCCTTCTTTATCGATAATTTCAATGGCAAAATAATCGCGGTTAGCACTATGATTAATGCGGTATATAATTCCTTTATTATCGCTTTCATTCACTAAAAGCGGTTCTCCTTTTAATCGGAATTGTTTATCAAGCGGCTGAACTTTCAGGTTATGCTGCCCATTCTGACGTTCAGAATAGAATGCCAATGCTCCCTGTTTGGTTAAGATCATTTCGAGCATATTCATACGCTTCGATTTAAAACGTATTTCCTTACTCCAACTTAGATCGAGGCTTTTCGAGTCGAAAGCATTTACCTCAAAATAATTCCTTCCATATTTATAAAGCAGAACATTTCCGTTTACCTTCCCTAATATATCGAAGTGTGTAATATCGTTCGATAACCTTTCTGGGCTTGTCATTTTTACCTTTTGTGCTTGTGTAGGCACTGAAAGAAACAATATAGCCACAAAAAGACAACAAATATTTTTAAGGTAATTCATAAACTATTGTCTTGTAGTAGGCAAGCAAAATTACATTGACAACAATGAGTACGAGATATTTTTCAACTGTTAAGGCATCAAAACCGCACATAGCCGAGCTACGTAAGGCTTTTAATAACGAAGACAGGTGGAAAATAGATAACTCATAGTTGTTAAGTTTGATTTGTTTGACTACTTAATCCTTATAAAATTAATGTTTACTTTAATAAGACGGAAAATTAAACGAATTGTTGCAATACTTGAATTCAGCTTTTCAGCTTATAATAAAAAAACCCGACTACTAACCTAAGGCTTTCGTCAGGTGTCCCCAATATGGGCGAGCATCCAAAGTCAAGGGCTTTTATGAATTAACACTTATTTCAACGATAGAATCTGTTATGATCGAATTGTTTTTTGAATTTAGCATCTGTCAGATAATCCATTCGTTCACAAAAGTTGAGTTTTGCTCCCGGAGTTACAACCAGTTGTTCTTCAGGTTTCATTTGAAGTAATTTAGAAGGCTTAATATCGCCTAGTATTGAGCTGAGTTCTTTAGCCATTAAATAATTATTCACACCGAAAGTCTGCATCACAGCTGTATTGTTAATAATTGATTGCCAATCATCTTTATAGTGTCTTTTCAATTGACTTACACATTGCCAGGCAGTCCAGATACGACAACCATAACCTCTTAACAGTGTAACAGCAGTTCTCAAACTCTCCATTTCACCAAGCTGGGCTGCTTCATCAATAATGAACAAATTTGCCTTTTCTGGTCTTTTTTTCCTTTCAATCAACACATCGAGTAAAGTCGCTACCCACAGTCGGAGCAAAGCAGCATGAGAGTTTAGTTTGTCAGGTGGAATTACCAAATAGATTGACATATTCGCTCCATTTTTATAGGCTTCCAGATCAAATGTTGTTTCCGATAAGCTATCGGTAACTTTTGGATCGCCAAGTATATGTATATGTTGCTGAGCTGTAGCCAATATGCCACTTCGTGTTACATCTGTTGTTTGAATAAACTGAGCGATCTCTGACTTCGCAAATTGGATCAATTCTTTGTGGTTATCTAAAATAACAGCAAGATTATAAGTAACATCTTCATTACCCAATAAATCTCTTAAAACACTTAAATTTCTATCTGCTCCTTCTTTCTCTGTCATTATATAAGCAATAATCCCGGAAATTACAGCATTGGCTTTATTATCCCAGAATGGATCTTTAAGACTACTTTTTTCAGTCAGTAATTCTGTTATTTTCATTGCTTGCGTACAAACCGAGTCAGAACTAAGCTGATGAATATCGAGCGGATTGAGTTTATCGGGCTTATCGCTTACCAAGTGGAAAGGGTCGATCACGATTACTTCTCCAAACTCTTTTCTTTTTCGAGCAGTTACATTATAAGCCTCGCCTTTCGGATCAATAACCATTACTGGACCATCGTAACTCAATAGAGTAGGAATGATCGCATTTCTTCCTTTACCCGAACCAGTTGGAGCAATTGTCATCAGATGTCCTTCATCTCCTGTAAAAAAGAAAGGCTTTTTTCTGCCTTTACCTTCTTTTTTATTATAGAATCCTATTCTCATTCTTTCCGGATTGAAAGGACTTTTATTTTGGATAGCATTGTTACTAGTCCAGCCTAATTGTATTTTACTTGCTTTTTTCATAGTTGAATTTTCAGGGTGTTTAAGTAGTCGTATAAAAGTCTTCAAACCAGAAAACTAGTACTAATGGAACTTTTTAGCTTAAAATTTTATTTATATAGTTAGTTCCTTTCATCATCTCTTTTGAACGTTCAGCAGAAAGATGGAACAAATTTATTTGCCTTACATAAGCTTTAGTTGAAGCAGTCGGTTATTTAATCTTATATTATTTTTTAGAATAGTTTTAAAATATTTTAGAATAAATAATAAAGCGTATAACGAAGATTGCCTTCGAAAAAAGACCATAGATTTAATGCGTTTTTTTAAACCAAAAGAATTTGTAAGCAGGCAATTAAAAGAAAAACAGATAAAGCATTTTAGAATACGAAATGACCTGAAAACATTGAAACTAAATACTATTACTAAACATCTATAAACCAAGCTAAATGAAAATCTCAAGCAGAACCTTTGAATTATTATGCCAGGAAATCGTTGAAAAATTCAAGAAAACCACTGGTATTCACCAATCTAGTTTATTTGAACTATGGGGTTACTTCACCGATCATAATGAAGCGGAATACACAACCATTAAGAGTGAAGCAATTAAATACTTCTTGGAAGTGACACCTAAAGAAACAATAGAAAAACGAGCTAAGTTAAAAGCGAAACTCAAACAAAATAAAGATGGTATTTTCTATTGCCTCGATGGTAAACACTTCCCAGACAGACGAAGACAAGCAAAACACCACACAACGATCACGATCAATCCAGAGATACTGGAGATTTATTTGCGATACGCAGGTGATTACCTTTCGTGGCATGAGTTTGAAAACCGACAAGAGCAAATGCTGGAATTTATTTGTTACTACTGGCATCCGAAAGAAAAAAGAGTACTGGGTTTCAATGTAAACACTACTGCTACTGGCACTATGGAAGTTTTTGGCACTCGCACTGGCGCAAAATTCGTTAGCCATGATTTCAAGTATGACACCCCGATTACTTTTATCGATCTAGTAGAACAACACCCAAAGTCAAGTCGTCGTATTTTGGGTATAATTCATACCAGTTATATTTCAGATCTTGCCAAACACGATTGTATTCCTGGTACTATACAAATGCTCGATGGTTTAGAAGGAGGAATTATGAATACAGTAGCCGTAATAACAAAGAAGCACCATATATATAATTCGAATGAAACAATCTCTACTAATGAACCACCTAAAATACCGAAAGAAGTAAGAGCCATTATTGAAGCGAACCAGGAATATTCGTTCTATATAAAGAACTCGAAATTACTCAAAATAAGTAGAGATATTATGAATGTGTTTAAAGGTAAAGACGATGACCCGATAATTTATGGGTAAGGGGGATAATTGATGGTTGATGAGTGATGGGGGATTTTATCATTCATCAACCATCACTCATCATTCATATTTATTGCACTAGTAACTTTTCGATTACAATACCTTCTTTACTTTGTATGTGTAGTAAGTAAATTCCTGCGCTATAGCCATTGAGGTCAATATTGAATTGTTGAGTATTTACAACATTTTCTTGCAATACTAGTTTTCCACTGATATCGTAAACAGCATATTGATTGACTAAATCACTTGTATTAACCTGAAATTCGCCCTCACTTGGATTAGGATAAATCGCTTCTACAATATTTATACTTTCTATATTCACAGTTTGTGAGCAATCTTCCACGGTAATGGTAATTTCTTCAGCAACGGTACAACCATTGGCAAGGCTGGCAGTTACTGTATAAGTTGTTGTACTTTCCGGGTTCAAATAAACAGCATTCGTTCCTGTAACCCCTTCGGTCGGTTCCCATGTATAGCTAATTCCACCAGGTACACTTACGAGCATATTAACCGTTTCACCTTCACATAATTCAAGATCATCGGTAGAAACATAACTTAACTGTGGAGCTGCTCCGGCTGTAAAATCCACAGAAATCTCTTGGGTTGCTGAACAGCCTTCGGGTGTTTCTATCATTACAGTATAAAACGTATTATCATTAGGCGAAGCTATTGGATTTGGACTTGTTGGATCATCTAAACCTTCGGTTGGACTCCATGAATAACTAGCATTTTCTGTAGCATTCACAGAAAGCTGTACTTCTCCTGTTCCGCAATCACCAATAGATTCGGCGGTAATTTCTACCTGTAAATCTCCTTCTTCTATATCTACTTCTGCTTCAGCAGTACATCCATTTTCATCTATTACAAATACTTCATAGGTTCCTGCCGGTAAAGCATCAACGCTATCGAATTCGTTATCATCGCCATCTACAGCAAGAACCGTATAATTTTCACTTCCTGAAACAGATAATTCTAACGCTCCATTTGACAAACCTCCACATGCTGGTAAGCTATTAACACTTTCAATATTCAATCCTCCTTCAGAAGGAGGTATTTCAAAAGTTATCTGCTCAACACAATTATCAAAATTGCTTACTGTAACCGCATAGGTTCCGGATGAAAGTCCATTTACAGTTGCAGTTGTATCACCAGTTGACCACTGATAATTCAGCTGACCTGCAAATACAGAAGGATTGATCGTAATTGACGCATCGTCGCTGTCAGGGCACGAAATTTCCGTTTGATCAACAGATTCTATCATTTCCTCACCATCCTCGATAACAACTTCAACTGTTACCTGACAAATATTACCCAATGAATCAGGTGGATGTGTTACTAAAACATTATAAGTTCCTGCTGACAAATTAAAAGCAGTATGAAATGTTTGTCCATCACTCCATTCATAAGTACAGCCACTGAACATACAGCTACATCCTGTACTTGATACCGTTGCCTGACCTGTTTGCGAACCGGCGCAAGCCGTTGAGGTACCTGCAGTCTGTACCACATAACCTGTTTCTTCACACACAGCTATATCCTGTGCACTTAAAGAAACAAATGAAAGTGTGAAGAGTAAGAAGATTAAGTTAGTTAGTAATAATTGCTTCATCTTTTCTATATTTTCTGACTCTGCAACATAGCAGAAGAGGTTTATTATACACTTAAGGCAAATTATTTGCCAATTTATAGTTTTATTCTGTTAAAAATGTTAAACAGTTATTATCTACGTGTAGTATTTCATTTCGTTTCACTAATTTACAAAAGTTCTGTTAGCTATGCTATATAGTGTTCTTATATTCATTTTACTTTTGTATTTATCGAAGCAGAAAAACAAACTAAATTACTCATCATCAGAATGAGCTCTATCGGTGATATTGTTTTAACAAGCCCGGTTGTTCGTTGTTTAAAAAAGCAGTTAGATAATGTAGAAATTCACTTCGTTATCAAGCAACAGTTCGCACATGTAATGGAACACAACCCTTACATTGACCAGCTACATATTTTTAACGATAATTTACCACAGCTCATACACACTTTCAAAGCACAGCAATTCGATTATATCATAGACTTACACAATAATATCCGTTCTATGCGAATAAAAAAGGCTTTGAATGAAGTAACAGCCCATTCTTTTTATAAGGCCAATATTCAAAAGTGGTTATTTACCAACCTGAAATTAGATTTTTTACCACAGGAACATTGTGTAGATCGTTATATGAAAACAGTTGAACCTTTAGGCGTAAAGAATGATAATGAAGGCTTGGATTATTTTATTCCTGAAAAAGATGAAGTAGATGTTTTCTCCTATTTCTCATGGTTGAATTATCCTTTTGTCGCTTATGGTTTTGGCGGAACATACACAACCAAACGAATGCCCAACGAAAAAATAAAAGCATTGTGTGAAGCATTACCTTATCCAATAGTTCTACTAGGCGGACCAGAAGATTCTGACAATGCTGATGAAATTGCCGAAGGCTTGGAAGGTAAAGTATATCATGCTTGTGGAAAGTTGAGCCTGAATCAATCGGTTTCGATCGCTAATCAGTCGAATTGTGTTATTGCACACGATACAGGTTTGATGCATATAGCAGCTGCCTTACAAAAACCTACTGTATCGATTTGGGGCTGCACCCATCCTCGATTGGGTATGACGCCTTATATGTCAGAAGAAAAATACACCATTATTGAGAATAAAAAGTTGCGCTGTCGTCCCTGCTCGAAATTAGGTTACGATACTTGCCCTAAAAAACATTTCAGATGTATGAATGATCTGTCGATTTCAGAGATCGTTGAAGCAGTTGAAAGTATGGTTAGTTTATGACCGACATGGTCGATTATTCAGTGGTAATCTGAAGAGAAAGGAGGTAAACAATGAAACGTATTTGCTTCAGGTACTTGCTTATATTCATCTTAATCCTGTAAATCATGGCTTTTGTTCCCGACCTGAAGATTACACCTATTCTTCATTCTGGTCATACTTGTTACCTGAAAAGGCAAGTAAAGTAAATCGTTCAGATATTTATGATTTGTTTAGTTCTACAAAAGAATTTATTGAATTCCATAAACAATTGATAGTTGAAAAAAATTTAATAGATGTAATCGAGTTTTATTGAAAATCTCTATACCTTAGACCTTTTAGACTTTGAAGGACTGGGCGTCCCCGTTTTAAAACCTTGAAGGTCTAAAAGGTCTATGAAATTAAATAATAAACACTCCAATGAACAAAACATACAAAATTTTCTATTGGTTTTTCATGGTCTTACTATTGGGCGGCACTGCACATGCCCAAGACTGGACAACTCCTGAAACTTACCCTGAAAATGGTGTTCGGGATGTTAGGGATCGTTATTTTGCACTTACCAATGCTACTGTTTACACCAACTATAACCAAAAACAGGAAAACACAACCTTGATCGTTAAGAATGGAAAGGTTGAACGTGTTGGTGGGAATGTACCGTCTGGTGCAGTGGAAATCGACTGTAAAGGTAAAACCATATATCCTGCATTTATTGAATTATCGAGCAGCTATGGTATGCCTGAACCGCCTAAGTCAAAGCGTTCCTGGGATGATCCTCCACAAATGGTTTCCAATAAAAAGGGAGCTTATGGATGGAATCAGGCTATAAGACCTGAGCTTCAGGCTTATAAAGATTTCAGTATGAATAAAGAAGCTGCTGAAAAGATGAGAAAATCGGGCTTTGGTGCGGTTGTTAGCCATCACGAGGATGGTATTGCGCGTGGTTCGGGCGTATTGGTTTCTTTGGCGACTATTGGCGATAATAATGTTATTCTGAAAGAAAAGACTTCAGCACATTATTCCTTCAGTAAAGGAACTTCAGGACAAGATTACCCAAGTTCTTTAATGGGAGCAATTGCTTTAATCCGTCAAACCTATCACGATGGTGTATGGTACAAGAGAAACGAAGGTAAAGTTGAGACAAATATTTCTCTCAAATACTGGAATAAAATTCAGGAGTTACCTTCTATTTTCCATGCTGGTGATAAATTAACGTTAATGCGTGCTGATAAAATAGGCGATGAATTCGGTGTTCAGTATATTCTGGAAGCCAGAAACGATGCTTATCAACGAGTAGATGCACTTAAAAAAATGAATGCTAAACTGATCATTCCTGTTGACTTTCCGGATGCTTATGAGGTTGGCGACCCTTATGACGCAATGTATATTACCTTAGATCAGATGAAACATTGGGAATTGGCACCTCATGGTCCTCGTATTCTCAATGAAAAAGGAATTGATTTTGCCTTCACGAGCAAAGGTTTGAAAGACAAGAAAAGCTTCCTTAAAAATATTAAAACTGCGATAGAAAAAGGAAAGTTAAGCAAAGAAGCGGCACTGAAAGCATTGACTTACAACCCTGCCAATTTTGTAAATGCTTATGATGTTGTAGGAAGTCTTGAAAATGGAAAAGTAGCCAATTTCATTGTTTGTAATGGAGATATATTCGACAAAGGTGAGATTCTGGAAAGTTGGGTTCAGGGAGAACGTTTAAGTTTTAAGAAAGAAGACAAAAGTGATTATAAAGGTGCTTATGATCTTAGTATTAATGGTAATAAACTGAATATTGAAATTACCGGAAAGCCAGGGAAGCAAAAAGCCGAAGTTGTAGTAAATGATACGACTCGTGTAGATATGAATTTGAAGATTGCTGAAGATCAGGTAAGCATGCGTTATCAACTTGAAGGTGATGAAGGTTTCACGCGTTTGAGTGGTATGATAAAAGATAAAACCTGGAAGGGGAATGGTAAAGATGCCAAAGGCGATTGGATCAGCTGGACTTTAGCGAATCAACGTGAAATTCTGAAGAAGGAAGAAAAGGAGAAAAAAGAAGGAAAAAAAGAGGAATCTGCTGAGGGTAAAGAAAAAGGAAAAGCAGCTGAGAAAGAAGCAAAGCTTGCTGAGATCACTTATCCATTCTTACCTTATGGCTGGACAGAAAAACCCGAACAGGAAGCAGTGCTATTTAAGAATGTAACAGTATGGACAAACGAGGAAGATGGTATTCTTGAAGAAACAGATGTATTGATAAAAGATGGTAAAATTGCCAGAATAGGTAAAGGCTTATCGGCTGGAGGTGCTAAAGAAATCGATGGAGAAGGAAAGCACTTGACTTCTGGTATTATTGATGAACATTCGCATATTGCTATTTCGAGAGGAGTAAATGAAGGAACGCAGGCAAGTAGTGCCGAAGTACGTATTGGCGATGTTATTAATTCAGAAGATATAAATATTTATCGTCAGTTGGCAGGTGGTGTTACTGCAGCTCAGTTATTACATGGCTCTGCAAATCCTATTGGTGGTCAGTCGGCGATCATTAAATTCCGTTGGGGTAGCAAGCCCGAAAATATGAAATTCGATGGTGCTGATGGATTTATAAAATTTGCACTCGGGGAAAATGTAAAACAATCTAATTGGGGCGATAACAGAACGGTGCGTTTCCCACAAACCCGTATGGGTGTAGAGCAGGTGTATATGGATCATTTCACGCGTGCAAAAGAATATGCTTCTAAAGGAAGTGATAAACGCGTTGATCTGGAGTTGGAATGTCTGAATGAAATTATGAACAGGCAACGCTTCATTACCTGCCATTCATATCAACAAGGAGAAATAACGATGTTGATGCGTGTTGCTGAGCAATTTGGATTCAATATCAATACTTTCACGCATATTCTTGAAGGGTATAAAATTGCTGATAAGATGAAACAGCATGGTGTTCATGCCTCTAGTTTCTCGGATTGGTGGGCATATAAGTACGAGGTAATAGATGCTATTCCTTATAATGGTGCTATTTTACATGATATGGGTGTAATTACCGGATTCAATTCAGATGATGCTGAAATGGCTCGTCGTTTGAATACTGAAGCGGCGAAAGCTGTTAAATACGGTGGTGTTCCTGAAGAAGAGGCTTGGAAATTCGTAACCTTGAATCCTGCTAAAATGCTGCATATTGATGATAGGGTAGGGAGTATTAAAGTTGGAAAAGATGCCGATGTGGTTTTATGGAGTGGACATCCTATGTCGGTTTATACCAAAGCAGAACAGACTTATGTTGATGGAAGGTGTTATTTCGATATTGAGCAAGATGAAACAATGCGTAAGGAAATTTCGGCTGAACGCAATCGTTTGATACAAAAAATGCTTGATGCGAAGGCAGGAGGTGCTAAAACACAAAAGGCATTAATGAAAAAACAACATTTGTGGCACTGCGACGATTTGGGTGAGCATGGAGAACATGGTGAACACTTAGGGCATGATCATGAGCATTGATCACTGAATGAAAATGATGAAAACCTCTGCTGGCAGAAAACCGGTGGAGGTTTTTTATTTTAGCTATTTTCCAGATCTTCTATGGCACTTGTATAATCGTATTGCAGATCTTCGTGGAGGTTCTTTATTTTTCGCTGAATATATTCGACCTGTTTTTGATAGATATTTGTGAGTGCTTTGCTTCGATCGATCGAAGGTTGACAGTTTTTTAGTTTCTGGCAGAAATAGATAAGGATCTCAACTTCTGTTTCTTTATTCTGAGAGTAGCGTATGAATTTTTTTGCCATTCGCTGGATCTTGCGAATGCTTTTTTTCATCAGGTAGAAACTCTTTCTATTAATAGTTTCAAACTGTATATCTATTTCCTCTTTTATGCTAATGATATAGCCACTTTCATTTTCAGCTTCATACAGCAAATAGGTAAGTAGTTCCTTATTCTCTTTTTTGAATTTTGAAAGCCTTAAACAGATATCGATCAATTGTTTTTGATCGTATTTTGCCAGTTCTGTTTTGAGTTCTCTTACTGTTGCTGCTTTCATTTAATCTTTTTTAAAACAAGTATTTAGGCAATAAAATCAATTCTACTATATTGTTTTAATAATAATCTCTAATGAGATACTAAAAAAATTTTCTATAATTTTTACCACACTTTCTTTAATCTCTTTAATTGCACTACCTCGCATATCACTTATGTTATGAATAATCAGCTCTTGCTTGTAGTTTTTTGCCTTTATACTTTTTTCTTCTTCTTCATTTATAAAAAATTCTTTAGCTAGTACATTGCCTACTAATAAATCTTTAGTTTTACTTGATATAAAAATCTTATTTTTTTCCCCGCCTTGTTCTATTCTAGCTGCACGATTTACAGCTTCCCCCCAGATATCGTAGGCATAATTTTTAACTCCTGCCATTCCTGCAACCAACTTACCCGAATGAATGCCTATTCTTATATCAAAAGGCTTTAGTACCTTTCTTATTCTATTTTCTTTCCCTTCATTAATTTGATATATTACACTTATTGCTGCAATAAGCTTAGTGGCGTATAAAATAGCTATTGCTGTTTTAACTGCATTTTGAGCATGCTGTTTATTCTCTTCGGGAACACCTGATGCAATCAAATATGCATCTCCAATAGTTTTTATTTTCTCTACGCCAAATACGCCAATAATTTTATCATATATTCCAAAATAGACTTCGAGCTGTTCAAGTAATTGACTGGCTTTCAGCTCTTTAGCTATGTGACTAAAACCTACAAAATCTGTAAAAATAACAGTAGCAGATTTGTACTTTTGAGGTTTAACTTCTTCAGTTTCTATTAACTCTAAAGCAATTTTATAGGGCATAATATTGAATAGTATATCTCGAAGCCCTTTTATTTGAATATTAGAGACATTATTGGAAGCGAGTGTTATCTTTTGACTAATTAAATAATTTGCGAGTTGTTTGGATGCCCACAATGCTTTAAGAAAGTCATTTTGTCCTACATAAGCATCCTGAATTACTTTAAATACACTTATTATCGCATGATCTTTATACTCATTTACATTTATCTTTCTAATATCTTCTTCATATAGATTAATAGCTTCTTCATGTTTATTTAACTCAACCAAAGAAGCACAAATTATACATTTGATTGAATGATAATTTACTGTTTGAATATTAAATTCCTCTAAAATTTCAAAACAATTTACTGCAAGCTTATATGCCTCAGAATATTGCTTTTTTTCGAACTTATAAGAAGCTTTAAGGTATAAAAACTCGGTATAATCAATGATATTGATTTCAGGATTGACCATAATTTCAATAATATCAAAGACTTCTTCTAACTGTTTTTCCAATAATTTCTTCTCTTCTTTATTTTTTTTCTCACTTAAGTTAAGAAAGTAACTTGCTGCCTGTACCATCCTAAATGGCGCATTATATAATTCTTCACTAAACTCTATTGCCTTTACTGAATAATCTTCTGCTTTTTCATAATTCTGGAATTGCTGAAATAATAACGCTAAGTTGTTATTAACTCTTGAAGCAATTTCTTTTTCTTTAGGTTTAATTGGTTTGCCTAATTTGACTAGACCATCTATAAAAAAATGGTAAGCAGAGTAATATTCCTTCTTACTTGAGTTTAAATAAATACTGCCCAAAGCATTACATGTTTTTGCAATTCCAATCTTATCATTTAGAATGTCATAGATTTTTAATGCTTCATCACCTAATTCTTTTGCAATTAATTCATGATTTCCTTCTGGTATCATACTATATGCATAAGCACTAATTCTTAATAAATTTGCCTTGATAACATCATCAATGATGATATCTTTTCCTAACTTAAATTTCGCTACTTCGTCACTAAGAACAGATTCAAACTCTTTATGAAAATCAATTACCTTTTGTAAATCTCCAAGCTGCAAATTTCCAATAATCAGATAATACAAAGACTTTTGCCATGGCTCTAAATAATGCCTTCTGGAATTAGGATCTTTTTTATTACGAGATTCCCTTACAAAGTTACTTGTAGCTTTTTCTTTGGCTAACATTGCACACTCAATAGAACGATTGATATCAGATGTACTTTTTTCTTCTGCTTCAAGTAAATGTTCTTTTATCTCAGCTAATACATTCATAAAATTAATTATTGGGTAAAATGAAACTTTTTCAATTTAGAACGTAAAAGAATAAAAAAAACGGCTAACAAGATGAAAATCAAACTATTTTTATTAATTTCATAGCTTAATTTAAACTTTAAGTGAAAATCTAATCATATTAAAAACACCTTGAATAATGTCCTTTTTTAACAAACTCGAATTAATTAACCGTTTACATCATCTAATCAAAAACAAATCAACCGGCACGCCAAAGCAATTAGCTAATCGGATTAGTTATTCAGAGAGACGATTATATAGGCTACTAAATGAAATGAGGAATTATGGTTTTCCTATAAAGTATTGTATTCATCGACAGAGCTATATGTACGAAGCTGATTTTACATTCGTATTCGACTTTAAGGCTCCAAATGAAATTATAAATAAAAATGGTGTTCTAAGCCACAGTCGAAACCACAATAAACCATTATACCAACCCTCAAATTCCACCTATCAAAATCAAAAATCACAGCCACTTAACTTATCTTCTACACAACAATCACATACTAATTCTGAGTCGATAATTTGGTAATTCAAAAAAAATTAAAAACTTTTTTTGAACTGAAAAAAAATGACATGTGTTATGTTTTATCTTTGGGCGTTTTTTAACCTTTTAAATTAATTTTAATCCATGAAACAAGATTTATCAACAGCTTACTCAACTAAAAGCCCTAAACTTAAGAAAGCAAAGTTATCAGAGACTAAGACTAAAAATACCATTGGTGGAAATGGTGGAACAAATGAAGATGATATACAATTTAATACCACCGGAAAGCCTATTGTACCACCATCTATCGGAGTGTAAGACCTACAATTCATTTTTGAATAAAAGTAGAAGCGTTAAGTATTTTATTACTTAGCGCTTTTTTATTTTGTTTTATAGCTGAATATGTAAATAGTTGCTGACAAAAATTGTCATTATGCTATTTTTTGTCAGCGACTATTTGAATTAAGCTACTGACTATTCTCTGAAATTTCACCTATAAACGTTACTCCGAATCGCCATCTCCCACAACCTTTACACATTTTAACAAACTCCTTCCCTCCAATTTTCTCTATCCTATTCATTTCCATTTTGTTATTTGATTTCTTTTTATTAGTTTTATATCATAACTAAAAAATCTATCTCGAAAGAATGTCAGATCCTAACATTAGAAATTTTTCTAAAATATTGGACATATATCTTCCACTCCATGATTATACCTTCGATCACGGTCCTAGTAGTTCTGACGAAATTCACAAAAGGTTTATAGGCAGGGAAGAGGTAAAAAGAAAGCTAAAGTTATTACTACAACCAAGCGATGATAAAGAACGTAAAAAAGCCGATCATGGCGCTTATTTAGTAACTGGTTATCGAGGAATGGGAAAGACTAGTCTCGTTAGACAAGTTATCGCAGAAATAAACAAAGGTACAGATGAATATGAAGGTAAAGATACAGGCAAAGACAATAGAAAACTGAAACATTTTGAATTTGCCCTTTCACAAGATGAAGTTAAAGATATTGATCTGCTCAGACAGGTTGCCTGGCAAATTAGTGATTTTGTTGATGATAAGATAAAACCAGAATTAGAGAATAGCCTTATACAAAAAGTATTTAAAATTATATCTTATGCTTTTGCCAACTTAACTTCTGTATTCCTAACGCTGTTCGTTTATAATACACAATTTATAAGCACTTGGGATAAATGTCCATCAATGGAACAAATATTTCAAAATCCATTTATCGGTACACAAGATACTGGTCAAGGTTACCTGATTTTCTTTGGTATTTTAATTGGTTTTATTATTCTATTTAATAGACTATTGTACGTTGGATATAAACAAAAAAGAAAGAAAAAGAATGAACAGCCTGAAAATAAGATCTTAGAAAAGTCTAATCAATTAAAAAACAGATTATATTCAACTTAAGGGAATTAGCAAAAAATAACCTACCCTAATTTCATGGGATTTATACGAA
>JAHDFD010000017.1 GCA_020628375.1 Chitinophagales bacterium
AGTAAGAAGGCTTTAGAATTCCAAAGGGAGTTGTTTAGAGCTTTGTTGCCAACAAAAAAATACTTTGATTCAGTTTCTACAAAATTTTCAGCTCTAATAAATTCGTTTTGATCTACTTTATAGAAAAGTGCATCGATAAATTCACCATTATTATTCATCTCTAAAATAGATAGTTGTTCATTACTCGCAAATTCATTGGATACATAAAGAATTTGATTACCATTTTCTAACTTTTCCAATAAAAAAGCTGAACTAATTCTACTAGTATCAATATTACAAGTTTTGTTATACCATTGTAATTGCCCCTCCCAATTATAGTTAACCATCTTGTTACAGAATGCTTCATCTACTGAGAAACTATTAAGACATGCAATAATTCCAGAGTCTGAATCTTGTGCAACATTATAAAAATGCCTTAAAGAATCTCTAAGTATATAAATACCATAAGTATCTATTTGAGCCGAGGCACAAAAGAGACTTATGGTATTGCAAATAAATATAATTAAGTATTTCATTAGTGAATGATAACTTTCTTATTGGCTAAGTTACTAAGTTTTTGCGCTTTACCATCTTTCAAACCCACTTCCCAACGCTCCTAGTCATGCCCAACTCATCTCCTAGTCATGCTGAACCCGTTTCCCAACAATGCCGAACTCATCTCCTAGTCATGCTGAACTCGTTTCAGCATCTCCTCGAAATGTGGTTTGAATACTACTGAATTCGTTTCAGCATCTCCCCGAAAAGCGGTTTGACTTTCACAATTTTATGTTTCCGAAGCCTAAGACAATATTGAACGGTTTATTAGATTTCGGCATGCGCCAAAATGACCATCACACCAAAACAGCTCAAACACCTGAATAACTTTTTGCTCATAGTATTTCCTTCTAAAGGAATTAAATAAACAAGACTATTCCTTCACAAACTTTTTGGTGAAAGAACGCCCATTTTGCAGTACATTAACCAAATAAATACCACTTTCCCATTGCTGAATATCGATAATGTTTTCATTGAGTAATTGCTTTTTAGAAAAGACCAATGTACCGCTGCTATTATAGATATTAATAGCTTGTATATTCCTTACTTGTTCTAGTTGAATATTCAATTGATCTTTCGCCGGATTAGGAAAGAGCTTAAAATCATAATAAGGCTGTAAGGGAATAACATTAGAAGTATAATACGCCTGCATTCCGGGATCATTGGGTTCTGGTGTATATAGCCACTGAAAAGGTTCAGCACAAATATCATTTTGAATACAACCCTCTTCATCTATCCACGCCCATAATACATCTTGTCCGGTTTCCCCTTCATTATTTTCAGTTCTGATAGAACCAAAAAGTAAATACCCACCTTGAGGATGTTGAAAGAAGTTGGCGGACTGTATAGAGAATACATCCCTTTCATTGATGCCAGAATCTGGTAGAAAGGAATAAGAACGAGTCCAAAGTATTTCACCAGAAGAAGATATTTTTTTAAAGTACAGAGAGTAAGGAATTCCAGCTCCTAAAGGTGTTTCTTTATAATGGTTAGTGTATCCAATTCCAGCAAGAATTATATCGTTGTTATGTAAAATTAAAGGTCTTTCAAAGGCATATTGCATAGTATCTTCAATATGAATTGCCCATTGATGCTCAAAATCTTGATTAACATGTGTGATTTGCCATGCACTATGATTTAATTTATTGTTAAAAGCAACAAAAACATTATTGGTAATGACCCTTGTAAAAAATAAATATCCCTCTTTAAATTTAGAAAAATAATTTCCCGTCTCCATATAAAAGGTAGCTTCAGGAGCAAAAGCATTACTTTCAGGTGAAATGGTAAGACTATCATTCGCAAAGGGATTTTGAATAGACCAAATAGTATCATTCTCAATCGGGCAATACTTATACAGCTTATGCCAAAAGGCAAAGTTGCTTTCTTCTTCTAATTGTGGATGTATTCTTTCTTCAGTTCCAGAAATCAAGAGCTTTCCATCATAATCAATGATAATATCATTAAACAGGGCAGGACGTGGTAAGGTATTGACCTCAAAATACTGATCAAATTCCAGCTCTTTATTAGTAGCAAGTAAGAAGGCTTTAGAATTCCAAAGGGAGTTGTTTAGAGCTTTGTTGCCAACAACAAAAATATTTTGAGAGTTTTCTAAAGTTGATTGAACACTTAGATAATCATTTTCATTGAAATCATGTACCAATACTTTATCAAACTGCCCATTATATTCTAGTTCTAATAAAGTAATTGCTCCAATAGATCCACCTCCATTCCCGACAAATAATAATTGATTTCCATTTAAAAGGTTTTTTTGAAGAAAAGCTGAACTAATTCTGTTAGAATCAATTTCACAAGTTTTATTATACCACAGTAATTGCCCCTGCCAATCATAAGCAATCATTTTATTACAAAGTGTTTCCCCAGCCAGAAAGCCATTGTTAAAGGTAATAATACGGTCATCATTAACTTCAGCTACTCTGTGTATATGTCTTAAAGAATCTCTAACAATATAAATACCATAAGTATCTATTTGAGCCGAGACACAAAAGAGACTTATGGTATTGCAAATAAATATAATTAAATATTTCATTAGTGAATGATAACTTTCTTATTGGCTAAGTTACTAAGTTTTTGCGCTTTACCATCTTTCAAACCCACTTCCCAACGCTCCTAGTCATGCCCAACTCATCTCCTAGTCATGCTGAACTCGTTTCCCAACGCTCCTAGTCATGCTGAACTTGTTTCAGCATCTCCCCGCAAAGCGGTTTGAATATTACTGAACTCGTTTCAGCATCTCCTTGAAACGTGGTTTGACTTTCACAATTTTATGTTTCCGAAGCCTAAGGCAATATTGAACGGTTTATTAGATTTCGGCATGCGCCAAAATGACCATCACACCAAAACAGCTCAAACACCTGAATAACTTTTTGCTCATAGTATTTCCTTCTAAAGGAATTAAATAAACAAGACTATTCCTTCACAAACTTTTTGGTGAAAGAACGCCCATTTTGCAGTACATTAACCAAATAAATACCACTTTCCCATTGCTGAATATCGATAATGTTTTCATTGAGTAATTGCTTTTTAGAAAAGACCAATGTACCGCTGCTATTATAGATATTAATAGCTTGTATATTCCTTACTTGTTCTAGTTGAATATTCAATTGATCTTTCGCCGGATTAGGAAAGAGCTTAAAATCATAATAAGGCTGTAAGGGAATAACATTAGAAGTATAATACGCCTGCATTCCGGGATCATTGGGTTCTGGTGTATATAGCCACTGAAAAGGTTCAGCACAAATATCATTTTGAATACAACCCTCTTCATCTATCCACGCCCATAATACATCTTGTCCGGTTTCCCCTTCATTATTTTCAGTTCTGATAGAACCAAAAAGTAAATACCCACCTTGAGGATGTTGAAAGAAGTTGGCGGACTGTATAGAAAATACATCCCGTTCGTTGATGCCAGAATCGTGTAAGAAAGCATAGGATCTGGTCCATAGTACTTCGCCAGAAGAAGATATTTTTTTAAAGAATAAAATATCTGGCCAATCAGCACCAAAAGGAGTTTCCTTAGCCCAATTAGTATATCCATACCCTGCAAAAACTATATCATTATTTTCTAAAATAATAGGTCTTTGAAAGTAATACTCCATAGTATCTTCAATATGAAGTGCCCATTGATGTTCAAAATCTTGATTTACATAAGTCATTTGCCATGCACTATGGTTTAACCTATATCCAAAAACAACAGAAACATTATTGGTTAAGACTCTTGAAAAGAATAAATAACCATCTTGATATTTAGAAAGAAAATTACCCGTCTGCATATAAAAAGTAGCTTCAGGAGCATTAACGCTACTTTCAGGTGAAATGGTAAGACTATCATTCGCAAAGGGATTTTGAATAGACCAAATAGTATCATTCTCAATCGGGCAATACTTATACAGCTTATGCCAAAAGGCAAAGTTGCTTTCTTCTTCTAATTGTGGATGTATTCTTTCTTCAGTTCCAGAAATCAAGAGCTTTCCATCATAATCAATGATAATATCATTAAACAGGGCAGGACGTGGTAAGGTATTGACCTCAAAATACTGATCAAATTCCAGCTCTTTATTAGTAGCAAGTAAGAAGGCTTTAGAATTCCAAAGGGAGTTGTTTAGAGCTTTGTTGCCAACAACAAAAATATTTTGAGAGTTTTCTAAAGTTGATTGAACACTTAGATAATCATTTTCATTGAAATCATGTACCAATACTTTATCAAACTGCCCATTATATTCTAGTTCTAATAAAGTAATTGCTCCAATAGATCCACCTCCATTCCCGACAAATAATAATTGATTTCCATTTAAAAGGTTTTTTTGAAGAAAAGCTGAACTAATTCTGTTAGAATCAATTTCACAAGTTTTATTATACCACAGTAATTGCCCCTGCCAATCATAAGCAATCATTTTATTACAAAGTGTTTCCCCGGCCAGAAAGCCATTGTTAAAAGTAATAATACGGTTATCATTAACTTCAGCTACTCTGTGTATATGTCTTAAAGAATCTCTAAGTATATAAATACCATAAGTATCTATTTGAGCCGAGGCACAAAAGAGACTTATGGTATTGGAAATAAATATGATTAAGTATTTCATTAGTGAATGATAACTTTTTTATTGGCTAAGTTAATATCTTTTTGCGCTTTATCATCTTTCAAACCACTTCCCAACGCTCCTGGTCCTGCCGAACTCATCTCCTAGTCATGCTGAACTCGTTTCCCAACGCTCCTAGTCATGCTGAACTTGTTTCAGCATCTCCCCGCAAAGCGGTTTGGCTTTCACAATTTTATGTTTCCGAAGCCTAAGACAATATTGAACGGTTTATTAGATTTCGGCATGCGCCAAAATGACCATCACACCAAAACAGCTCAAACACCTGAATAACTTTTTGCTCATAGTATTTCCTTCTAAAGGAATTAAATAAACAAGACTATTCCTTCACAAACTTTTTGGTGAAAGAACGCCCATTTTGCAGTACATTAACCAAATAAATACCACTTTCCCATTGCTGAATATCGATAATGTTTTCATTGAGTAATTGCTTTTTAGAAAAGACCAATGTACCGCTGCTATTATAGATATTAATAGCTTGTATATTCCTTACTTGTTCTAGTTGAATATTCAATTGATCTTTCGCCGGATTAGGAAAGAGCTTAAAATCATAATAAGGCTGTAAGGGAATAACATTAGAAGTATAATACGCCTGCATTCCGGGATCATTGGGTTCTGGTGTATATAGCCACTGAAAAGGTTCAGCACAAATATCATTTTGAATACAACCCTCTTCATCTATCCACGCCCATAATACATCTTGTCCGGTTTCCCCTTCATTATTTTCAGTTCTGATAGAACCAAAAAGTAAATACCCACCTTGAGGATGTTGAAAGAAGTTGGCGGACTGTATAGAGAATACATCCCTTTCATTGATGCCAGAATCTGGTAGAAAGGAATAAGAACGAGTCCAAAGTATTTCACCAGAAGAAGATATTTTTTTAAAGTACAGAGAGTAAGGAATTCCAGCTCCTAAAGGTGTTTCTTTATAATGGTTAGTGTATCCAATTCCAGCAAGAATTATATCGTTGTTATGTAAAATTAAAGGTCTTTCAAAGGCATATTGCATAGTATCTTCAATATGAATTGCCCATTGATGCTCAAAATCTTGATTAACATGTGTGATTTGCCATGCACTATGATTTAATTTATTGTTAAAAGCAACAAAAACATTATTGGTAATGACCCTTGTAAAAAATAAATATCCCTCTTTAAATTTAGAAAAATAATTTCCCGTCTCCATATAAAAGGTAGCTTCAGGAGCAAAAGCATTACTTTCAGGTGAAATGGTAAGACTATCATTCGCAAAGGGATTTTGAATAGACCAAATAGTATCATTCTCAATCGGGCAATACTTATACAGCTTATGCCAAAAGGCAAAGTTGCTTTCTTCTTCTAATTGTGGATGTATTCTTTCTTCAGTTCCAGAAATCAAGAGCTTTCCATCATAATCAATGATAATATCATTAAACAGGGCAGGACGTGGTAAGGTATTGACCTCAAAATACTGATCAAATTCCAGCTCTTTATTAGTAGCAAGTAAGAAGGCTTTAGAATTCCAAAGGGAGTTGTTTAGAGCTTTGTTGCCAACAAAAAAATACTTTGATTCAGTTTCTACAAAATTTTCAGCTCTAATAAATTCGTTTTGATCTACTTTATAGAAAAGTGCATCGATAAATTCACCATTATTATTCATCTCTAAAATAGATAGTTGTTCATTACTCGCAAATTCATTGGATACATAAAGAATTTGATTACCATTTTCTAACTTTTCCAATAAAAAAGCTGAACTAATTCTACTAGTATCAATATTACAAGTTTTGTTATACCATTGTAATTGCCCCTCCCAATTATAGTTAACCATCTTGTTACAGAATGCTTCATCTACTGAGAAACTATTAAGACATGCAATAATTCCAGAGTCTGAATCTTGTGCAACATTATAAAAATGCCTTAAAGAATCTCTAAGTATATAAATACCATAAGTATCTATTTGAGCCGAGGCACAAAAGAGACTTATGGTATTGGAAATAAATATGATTAAGTATTTCATTAGTGAATGATAACTTTTTTATTGGCTAAGTTAATATCTTTTTGCGCTTTATCATCTTTCAAACCACTTCCCAACGCTCCTGGTCCTGCCGAACTCATCTCCTAGTCATGCTGAACTCGTTTCCCAACGCTCCTAGTCATGCTGAACTTGTTTCAGCATCTCCCCGCAAAGCGGTTTGAATATTACTGAACTCGTTTCAGCATCTCCTTGAAACGTGGTTTGACTTTCACAATTTTATGTTTCCGAAGCCTAAGGCAATATTGAACGGTTTATTAGATTTCGGCATGCGCCAAAATGACTAAGCAAACCCTATCTTTGCAAGATGGCTCACAAAGAAAGAAAAGAACAGTTTCAAACCGATTCAGGAATCAATATAGAGGCAAATTACGAAGCGGTTAATATGAATGAAAAGCCCGGTGCCTTTCCATTTACCAGAGGCGTACACGAAGGCATGTATCGCTCTCGTTTATGGACCATGCGTCAGTATGCGGGGTTTTCAACTGCTGAAGCCAGTAATGAACGGTATCATTACCTGTTGAAGAACGGTGTTAGCGGTTTGTCGGTCGCCTTCGATCTTCCAACGCAGATCGGTTACGATTCTGACCATGAACTTTCGGAAGGTGAAGTCGGAAAAGTTGGTGTTGCCATCGATTCTATTAAAGATATGGAAACACTTTTTAAAGGCATACAATTACAAAATGTTTCCACTTCAATGACCATTAATGCTACAGGTTTTATTCTACTTTCTTTTTATGTGGCACTGGCAAGAAGACAAGGAGCTGACCTTAGTAAAATTTCGGGTACAATTCAGAATGATATATTGAAAGAATACGCCGCGAGAGGAACGTATATTTATCCACCGCAACCTTCTATGAAGATCATTACCGATATTTTCGAGTATTGTTCTAAAGAGTTGCCTAAATGGAATACCATTTCTATTTCCGGGTATCATATTCGGGAAGCAGGCTCAACCGCTGTTCAGGAGTTGGCGTTTACTTTGGCGAATGGAAAAGCTTATTTATTAGCAGCATTGGAAAAAGGCTTGGATATTAACGTTTTTGCTAAACGATTGTCTTTCTTCTTCAATGCACATAATAACTTTTTTGAAGAAGCGGCAAAGTTCAGAGCCGCAAGACGTATGTGGGCGAAAATGGTTAAAAGCTTAGGCGCAACAGAAGAGCGTGCCATGAAGCTCCGTTTTCATACACAAACGGGTGGTTCTACACTTACTGCTCAACAGCCTATGAATAATATAGTAAGGGTTTCCTTACAAGCCCTGTCAGCCGTTTTAGGTGGAACACAATCGCTTCATACAAATGGCTTCGATGAAGCTTTATCGCTGCCTACAGAATCAGCAGCTAAATTGGCATTGCGAACCCAGCAGATCATTGCACATGAGTCGGGCGTTACCGATACCGTTGATCCTTTGGCAGGTTCTTTCTTCGTAGAGAATTTAACGAACGAAATTGAAGCTAAAGCCTGGGAATATATCGAAAAGATCGATGCTATGGGCGGAGCAGTAAAAGCAATAGAGGAAGGATATATTCAGGAGGAAATTGCCCGTTCGGCGTACGATTATCAGAAGAATATTGAATCGGCAGAAAAAATGATCGTTGGTGTAAACAGCTTTGAAGAGGAAGAGCAAAACGATACACCTATTTTCAGGGTTGATGATTCGATAAGAAAAGTTCAGATCGAAAAACTTAAAGCACTTAAATCTGAAAGAGACAATGAAAAGGTGCAAGCATATTTGAAAACACTGGATCAGAAAGCGAAAGCAGGTGAGAACATCATGCCTACCGTTATAGAAGCAGTTGACAATTATGCAACTTTGGGGGAAATTTCAGATTGTCTAAGAGCCATTCATGGTGAATATATTGCTTAATTATGCAGCGTGTCATGGTCATTGGTTGTTGTGGAGCAGGAAAGTCAACATTATCGAAACAATTGCACCAAATATTAGGGCTTGAACTCATACATTTAGATCAGCAGTATTTTTCACCGAATTGGGTGGAAATGGAAGCTTCAGCATGGGATGAAAAGGTTAAAGAATTAGTACAAAAAGATACTTGGATCATTGACGGTAACTATAATAGAACAATGGACATTCGCTTAGAAAAAGCCGATACTGTAATATTCTTGGATCAACCTCGATGGAAATGTTTTTATCGTGTATTGAAAAGAGTTATCACGAATTATGGTCAGGTTCGACCAGATATGGCAGAAGATTGCCCCGAACGTTTCGATCTTGAGTTTTTGATTTATGTAGCTCGATTCCATAAAGACAAAAGACCAGCATTGTTAAAAAGAATTCAACATTTGGATACGAATAAAAAATTGTATTGGTTGAAGAATGATAAAGCGGTGAATGATTTTTTGGAAAATGTAGAACAAGAAAAACTTTGAAAAATGCCTGAGAATAAACAGCAACAAATACATTTCATTTCTGTTGGCGGCGCAATTATGCACCAGTTAGCAATAGCATTACACCAAAAAGGCTATCAGGTAAGTGGTTCCGATGATGAAATTTATGATCCTTCCAGATCGGAGTTGGAGAAATATGGTTTGTTACCAAAAGAATTTGGTTGGTTTGAAGAAAATATTCACGATCAGTTAGATGCCGTTATCTTGGGAATGCATGCTCGAAAGGGTAATCCTGAATTAGAAAAAGCGCAGACTTTAGGAATTCCCATTTATTCTTTTCCAGAATATATTTACGAACAATCTAAAGATAAGCTAAGAATTGTTATAGCCGGAAGTCATGGTAAAACCACAACCACTGCTATGGTAATGCACGTATTGAAAGCTTCAGGTCTCGATTTCGATTATCTGGTTGGCGCACGTTTGGAAGGCTTCTCTTATTCTGTTAAGATCACCGACGCTCCAATAATTGTTATCGAAGGAGATGAATATCTTTCTTCTGCTTTAGAAATGCGTTCAAAGTTCCACTTCTATCACCCACAAATAGCTTTGATCACTGGAATTGCACACGATCATATCAATGTTTTTCCAACTTTTGAATCCTATCTGGAAACCTTTAAAGTTTTCGTCAAAAACCTGAGTGCTGATAGCCATGTGGTTTGGTGTGGTGAAGATGAATATTTATCGGATATAGTTTCAGTGAATCAACAAATCACAACCCACGAATATCATACGCCTGAATTCATCATTGAAAATTATCGTTTTCAAATACCTGATGAAGATGGGCAGTCTGTTCCGCTTTCCATAATCGGAAAACACAATATGCAAAATCTGGCAGGAGCTAAAAAAGTATGTGATTTGGCTGGTTTGAGCGATGAACAATTCTATAATGCAATAAAAAGCTTTAAGGGAGCGAGTAAACGATTACAATTACTTCGTTCTGAAAATAATAAAGCTGTATTCCTCGATTTTGCCCACGCACCTTCTAAAGTTAAAGCAACCGTAGAAAGTGTAGCGCAAACATTCAAGGATAAACGATTGATCGCCATTTTTGAATTACATACTTACAGTAGCTTGAATAAAGAATTTTTACAGGAGTATGCAAAAAGTTTAAATCCTGCTAGTAGTGCTGCGGTCTTTTATTCAGAACATACACTTGAAATAAAAAAAATGCCTCCATTATCAAAACAATTCGTTCAAAATTCGTTTGAATATGACGAATTGCTTGTCTGTACCGATAAAAATGAGCTGGAAACATTCTTAAAAAATCAAAAATTTGATGATAGTGTACTATTATTAATGAGTTCTGGTAAATTAGGTGGCTTGAAATTAGAAGATATACTTAACTTCGTGTTCCCAATATAGTGATCGGAACGGTTGCTAATGACTAATAACTGAAATATGAATATCAAACTGGAAAAACCTATTGTTTTTTTTGATCTGGAAACAACCGGAATTAATCTGGCGAATGATCGCATTGTTGAGGTGTTTATGCTGAAAGTATTGCCTAACGGCGAAAAAGAAGAATACTACTCTTTAGTAAATCCCAAAATGCCTATTCCTGCACTTGTATCTGAAATTCACGGAATTACTGATGAAAAAGTAGCAGACGCCCCTAGTTTTTTTAATATAGCACACGATGTTGAACGTTTTTTAGATGGTTGTGATCTGGCGGGTTTTAACTCCAACTATTTCGATATTCCTTTACTGAAAGAAGAGTTTTACCGAGTAGGTATTGTTTTCGATATTGAATCGAGAAGTAATGTAGATGTATTTAAGATATTTACACGTATGGAACCACGTAATCTGGCTTCAGCAGTTAAATTCTATTGTAATAAATCATTGGAAGATGCCCATTCTGCCAAAGCTGATGTATATGCTACTTATGATGTGTTCTGTGCTCAGTTAGAAAAGTATGAGGGCAAGATGGAGAATGATATTCAAAAGTTGAGCGATTTTTCTAAAGATGGTAACTATATCGATAGTGGTAGAAGATTCGTGCGAAACGATAAAGGCATTGCTCTATTTAACTTCGGAAAACATAAAGGAAAGCCTGTTGAAGAGGTACTTAAAAAAGAACCTATGTATTACGATTGGATGATGCGTAGTGATTTCTTACGTGATACCAAACAAAAGTTAACTGAGATAAAAGAGAAAATGAAGCGTTAATTTGCTTCTTTTTAATTGTTCTTAAACACAATAAGCATTTAGATCTTGTCGGATAGCTTAGTAATCATACCAACATATAATGAATTAGGAAATATAGAACGCATGATCGAGACGGTAATGCGCCTGAACGATTCTTTTCATTTATTGATCGTTGATGATAATTCACCAGACGGAACCGCTGATGTGGTTAAGAAGCTTATGCTAAAATACCCGGACCAACTTAGTTTAATGGAACGTGCCGGGAAGCAAGGCTTAGGAACGGCTTATATTGCCGGTTTTAAGTGGGCTTTGGAAAGAGATTATGAGTACATTTTTGAAATGGATGCAGACTTTTCTCATAATCCCAATGACTTGATTCGCCTGAAAAATGCCTGTGCAATTGATGGAGCTGATATGTCGGTTGGTTCAAGGTATGTGAAAGGTGGAAATGTTGAGAATTGGGAAAAGAAGCGCATTTTACTTTCTACTTATGCTTCTTACTATGTGAAGTTTATTACCTGGTTACCAGTTAACGATACCACCGCTGGTTTCGTGTGTTATACGAGAAAGGTATTAAAGACAATGGTATTGGATGATATCCGTTTTGTCGGATATGCCTTTCAGATAGAAATGAAATATACTGCCCACCGCTTAGGATTTAAAATTGCAGAAGTTCCTATTACTTTTACCGACAGGGAAGTAGGAGAGTCGAAAATGAGTATGAAAATATTCAAAGAAGCACTCTGGGGAGTGTTTTATCTACGATTCAAAAAGTACAAATCGAACAAATAGATTTAGTTGCTTTCAAGGTGGCTGAGCGAAGTCCAAGTCATTAACAACAACCTAACAGATACGAATGACTGAATACTGGTCATTCAGAACGAAACGAAGCTTTGCGTAGTTGAAGTGAAGAATCTGGAAATTATACAATTTATGGTTTAATTTGTCGGTCATTCCGAAGTATGAGGAATCTGCTCACTTTAAAATGCTGGCTATCAAGATTCTTTCGAGTGTCGAATCACTCATAAAATCGTCAGAATGGTTCGTCATACGATGACAAGAATATAATAGCCACAAATTAACTAACAAATTGTATTATAGGTTTGATAAGATGCTTGATTTCAAATTTCACTTTAATCATTTTCCAATCAGAATGGTTCGTCATAGGATGATTCGTTATACGATAACCAGAAATTTGAATAAGACAATGAATAAAATAGTGATGGATATACTATTTTACATTTGTCTAGCGAAGCTATTACAACAAATCTGTTTGAGAATAAATTTATCTGAAGTTTGAAAATTCAGTATGTGGAACTTCCACTGAAGCGTGTTCTTCCAGTAGTTTTCTGAAATTGGTTTGGCTCACTGCTCCTTCCACTCTTTCCTGTAAATTTCCGTTCGCGTCAAAAAACATAAAGGTAGGAGCAACAGAAACATTGTGTTCGCTTCCTAATCTTTTACCACTGTAATGCGAAATATTTACACTGTAAGTTAAATATTTTTCATTCGCTATTTGTGATACTTGCTGATCAGAGAATACTTCTCTTTTCATACGCTCACAAGGAGGGCAAATGTCCATCGTAAAGTAAACGATAAATGGTTTCTTATATACTTCAGCTTGTTTCACCATAGCCTCATGGTCATCTACATAGCTAAAGTCAATTTGGGCAGAAACATTGTAACTTACAAACAGGAAGCAGCATAGGAAAAGTGTTCGTAACATAATTATTCAATTAATAAGTTCTGCTTTTTTCAAGCAAATACATATATGAAAAATGCAAAAATAAAAAAACTTGGTCTTATTTGCAAAGACCAAGTTTCATTATGATAGAATATTAACTGTGAAGTTAAATTCTTAGTATGTAATTATTAGATTATTTTAAACCTAATGCTTTTAATACTGCGTCAGGAACGCTTGTTCCACTCCATGAAGCAGAGATACCGTTATCAGCAGCGAATTTGTTGATAGCTGCACGAGTATCAGAACCCATTACACCGTCAACACCCATTGGACCGATGTTGTATCCACGTGCTACTAAAGCAGACTGGATATCACGTACTGAAGCTCCGATGCTGTAAGTACGAGTTGAAGATCCAACTGAGTTACAGTTTACTTCAGTCCATCCACCTACTCTCTCTGGAGAAACTAAACGACGAGAAGTAATAGTTTTGTATTCAGCAGGGATAGCGATTTCGTTAGCAGAAGCTGGACGATCTAAAACTTGCTTAGTAATTGAACGGAATTCAGCAGGTACAGAATTTTCTTGTACTTGAGCTGGGTTCTGAACTACAGTTTTAGTAATAGTTTTGAATTCTGCAGGTATAGGAATTTCACGAGTTGAAGCAGGAGTTTTAAGTACTTGCTTAGTTACAGTACGGTACTCAGCTGGCTTTTCAACTAAACACCAGATCATACAATCGTCTGGGTTAGCTCCTTGACATCCTGAAGAACGACGTTGCTTTTTCCACTCTGTTGAAGCAGGAGAAACCATCATTTGCTCTGATACAGTTTCGTAAACTGGTGGAACGTACTCTAAACGTGAACCAGCTTCTTTAACCATGATTTCTTCAGTAACAGTAGTGTAAGAAGGAGGAGTTACAGTTAAAACAGTGTAGCTGTCTTTAACCATGATTTCTTCTGAAACAGTTTGGTAAGTTGCAGGAGCTACTTCGATACGAGATGAAGCTTCTTTTACCAATACTTCTTCTGAAGTAGTTTCCCACTGCTCAGGAATTACACACTTTGCGTAACATTTTCCTGGCTGAGCGTTTGGAGGGAAATCACCCTGCGCCATCGCGTTACCACAAAAGAAGACTGTTGCAGCAGTCAAAAGAATTTTGTTGAAATTTTTCATGTTGAAAAAAATTTTGTTGATAAATTATGAAATTAAGAGTAGTTAGATTACAAATTCAAACTACAAAATTACTTACATTTTATTAAAATAAAGAAAAATTATATGTTAATCAAATTTTCTTTATTGTTCAGCCAAAATAGAATTAACAATTTTTGACTATTTCTTAGACTTAAACACGTGCAAAGGTCACTTGTTTAGAGCAAAAATACAAATCGAATTTAAGTTTGCAAAATTCCAAGCTTAAAAGCTTCTTTTATAGGGGCGTTATTTGCAGCTTTTATCGATGTCGATATGATATTTCGTGTTTCTGATGGATCAATTATTTCGTCGATCCATAAACGGGATGCAGCGTAGGTAGCGGTAGTCTGCTTATCATATTTTTCTTTTATACCGTCCAGTATTTTCTGTTCATCTTCTTTCGATAATGTTTCTCCTTTTTTCTTTAATGATGCCACCTTTATCTGTGTCAGTGTTTTTGCAGCTTGTGAACCACCCATTACAGCAATTTTGGCTGTTGGCCATCCAAATATGAATCTTGGATCATAAGCCTTACCACACATGGCGTAATTTCCGGCTCCATAAGAATTACCAACCACTATGCTAATTTTAGGAACAATGGAATTGGAAACAGCATTGACCATTTTAGCCCCATCTTTAATAATGCCGCCATGCTCAGATCGTGAACCAACCATAAAGCCACTCACATCATGCAAAAATACCAATGGTATCTTCTTTTGATTACAATTCATGATGAACCGAGCTGCCTTGTCGGCACTATCAGAGTAAATCACTCCGCCGAATTGCATTTCTCCTTTCTTACTTTTTACCAGACTACGCTGATTGGCAACAATACCTACCGACCAGCCATCTATTCGGGCATAAGCACAAATAATGGTTTTACCATAGCCTGCCTTGTATTGTCTGATACTGCCTTTGTCAACAATTCTTTTCATTAAGTCTATGGTATCGTAAGGTTTTAAACCACCTTCAGGATATATACCATAAATCGTTTTAGTCTCAAATTCAGGCTCAATTGCTTCAATACGATCGAAGCCCGCTTTTTCCTGTGCACCTACGCTAGCCATAATAGATCTGATTTCATCTAAACAAGCTTTATCATTCGGCATTTTATAATCGGTAACACCTGAAATTTCACATTGAGTAGTTGCACCACCCAACGTTTCTTTATCTATATCTTCTCCAATTGCAGCCTTAACCAAGTATGGACCTGCCAGAAAAATAGAGCCTGTACCTTCAACGATTAGTGCTTCATCAGACATGATCGGTAAATAGGCTCCACCAGCTACACAACTTCCCATTACTGCCGCAATTTGTTGAATGCCCATTGCAGACATTTTTGCATTGTTGCGGAATATTCTGCCGAAATGTTCCTTGTCAGGAAAAATTTCATCTTGCATAGGCAGGAATACCCCGGCACTATCTACCAGATAAATAATCGGCAAACGATTTTCCATAGCAATTTCCTGTGCCCTTAGGTTTTTCTTTCCAGCCATAGGAAACCATGCTCCTGCTTTTACAGTTGCATCGTTAGCAACGATTACGCAAAGGCGTTTATTTACATAACCCAAACCAGTTACTACACCTGCTGCCGGACAACCACCAACATCTTCGTACATCCCATGAGCTGCAAATAGTCCGAATTCTAAGAACTTAGACTTTTTATCAATCAGGTAATCAATACGTTCACGAGCGGTTAATTTACCTTTCGCATGTTCTTTTTCGATTCGTTTAAGACCTCCTCCTTGTTTGATCTTATCGGCTAACTTACGAAGATTAGCAAGCTGTAGTCGCATGAAATCTTCATTTTTATTGAATTCTAAATTTAATTTGGGCATTGAAGAACTATTATTTTGGGGCTGCAAAAATAAAATGAAAAAAGTTATTACTTTTCTTGAATGTTTGAACAGAATGATTCTAACTTTGCAGTGGGTCTCGACGATCAGCTCCTGCTGAACTCCCCCAGGGTCGGAAGGCAGCAAGGGTAGGTGGTTGAGCGATGTGTTTGAGGCCTATTTTTTTCTTCTCTATTTACCATCCATTTCACCAATTTTCTTTTTGTTATAACTTTACGTTCATGAAAAATGTATTCTTTTTTGTGTTGGCTTTTATTACAATTGCTACAAATGCTCAAAACTATTGTGCTAATGAAGGAGTGATTACTACTTATGAATGGATTGCCAACGTTCAGGTATCAACTTTTCAAAACCCTAGTGATAATGATGGTGGTTATGCAGACTTTACAAATGAAGAGCCTATTGTTTTACCACAATTGGCTACTCCAACGATCAAGTTGACTCCGGGTATAGGAGCAAATAATGATACGCCTTATGAATACTGGCGAGTTTGGTTGGATTTCAATAATGACTACACTTTTTCTGATGACGAAATGATCTTTGACAGTAACGATACTTACGAAGGTCAGGTACAGGGAGAATTTTTCGTTCCACTTACACCTTTGGATACTACTTTTCTGATAACCCGAATGAGAGTGGCTATGAAATTTGTGAGTCCTGAAGCACCGGAATTACCTCAGGCATGTGGAGGCTTCACTTATGGAGAGGTAGAAGATTATGCGGTTAAAATATTAGAAACCAATATTCCTTTTCCTTCTACTTCCAATACTAACATTTTGATAGATGAAAACTGGAAGTTATTCCCTAATCCTGCCAATGAAGTTTTAAACTGGAAAGGTCTGGACAATAAGCTTACGAATATTCAATGTTTTGATGTTAATGGAAAATTAGTGCTTATACAAGAAGATGTTTTGAATAATAAAATAGATGTTGGTCATTTAGCATCTGGTAAATACATAATTACAGCTAAATCAAAAGGGAGTGTTATAGCTCAACAGTTTGTTGTAGTGAGGTAAGGTCTACGAGCAACAATTATCTACTTGCTTATCTGACTTCCAATTATTAAAAATGACTTTTCTTAACGGATCAAGTACTTTGAACTGATTTTTATAATTGATCATCACATTGATATGTTCTTTTTCAATTAGCTTAGGATTAATCGATTTTAGCTTCTTTGCAGCCCAGTTTGCCAAATGAACTTTGGTTATATCATCTTTGAATTGATTAAAAGTTGATAGACAAAAAATCTGATTCTTTTCCTTTAGAGAAAGCTTTCTTTGATAAACAAATAACTGTTCTAATTTATTGGCAGTAATTTCATTAGATCTTATTGTTGAATTGAATGTGAATTCATTATTTAAACCAATTATTTTTTTTAAAAGATCTACGCGCTCATAATCATTAATGTTATTGTAACAGAATAAAGAATTATATCTGATATATTTCAATGCGAAAACAGTCTCACTTTTTTTTGCAAATTGGTAAGCTGTGGCTAATTCTTTTTTGCTAAGTTCTATATTACCAAGAAATGACTGCCATTGACTCATCAATAAATGATACATGTATATAATGCGTAAGTTTGAGTTAGTTTGTAGAAGATGACGGGTAAGTGCAAGTAGTTGCTCTATATGTTTTTCCTTACCTTCAAAAGTGCCAAATCTAATTAGATTCATACATACCTTAAGTCTGATAAATATAATATTGGTCCTATATGCCTGTAATTGATTCCCATCTGCATAAGATGTTCCCCATTTTTCAATTTTTTCTAAAGTATCCCATTTTGAAAGATTTTGAATTGATACTTCCCTCAAAGAAGCAGCTAACTCGAATTCACCAATTTCTGCCAACATCTCCTGAAGGTTGACCAAGCTCATATTAAAAGAGTAATTTTCTCCGACATTATGAACCGTTTTACAGGCATCGAAACAATATGACATAGCCGAAGGATAATCTAACAACTTTTTATAAATACCCGCCAATAAATTAAGTAGAGAACCATGATGTTTGGGATGTTTGACTATGCTGTCTAATGAATCTTCGATTAAGTTAAGCGCTTTTTCGGGTTGGTTTATACTATTATAAACTATGGAACATTGAATGATCAAAGATCTTAGATGATCGTATTTGTTATACTCTTTAGCAAGGTTTATTGCATCCTTAAGAATATACAATATAGCATTGGCATCTTCCTGAAGAAGATCTGCAGTCATACCGGCAGCCATTTTTAGTTTGCTGTCAATATCTTGAGTTTCCTCATATAAACTTTTATATGAAGATGATTTATTCATTCATAAAGCTTTTTTCTGGTCAAAATACTTTATACGGCATTAGGAAGAATAATTATGCAAATTGAAATATTTTTTTTGAAAAAGTTAAACTTACAGAGTAAAATGCACTTTTGGGGTTTGTTTTAAAGAAAAATTCTTAATTAGAATCGCCTATTATTACAGTACTTTGTGTTTACGACCTAAAAAACTAACAATCTTCATATACTAATACCCAATTATGCACGATATTTGTTCGATTTTTGCAGCCAAAGCAAAACATATTTTTAAAATCAACTTATCTGCAAAACGCAGAATAAAAGAATGCCGTAAAAATGAGTGCTGAACATTATATTGCTAATGCCCACCCCACCTACATAGAAAATTTATACAACCAGTTTCAGAACGGAGGAAAAGAACTGCTAGACGAAGGATGGGCACGTTTTTTTGAAGGATTTGAATTTGCCCTTAAGAATAGTGAAGATGGCAATGTTACTATCGATCAGGTAGGGAACTTTGCAAAGGAACTACGCGTATTCAATCTGATTTATACCTATAGAAAGAACGGGCACCTTATTGCCAAAACTAATCCGATCAGAGAACGTGTCGATAGAAACCCTGGATTAGATCTTAATAATTTCAATTTAAGTAATGAAGATTTGGAAACCGAGTTTGCAGTTGGTGAACATTTAGGAATAGGAAAATCGAGCCTGAAAAATATTATTGCAAAGCTTGAAGATATTTACTGTGGCCCATTTGGTGTTGAGTACATTTATTTAAAAGATATTGAAGCAAGACATTGGTTGAGAGAAAAGTTTGAAAAAAGACCTAAAGATTACGGGTTTAATAATGATATACGTAAAAGAATTCTAAAAAAATTAAATGAAACCACTGTTTTTGAGCAGTTTTTAGGAACTAAATATTTAGGTGAAAAACGATTTTCGATAGAAGGTGGTGAAAATGCTATTACAGCTTTAGATTCAACAATAAATACAGGTGCACGCCTTGGCGTAGAAGAATTTGTTATAGGTATGGCACACCGAGGAAGATTGAATGTGTTGTGTAATATTATGGGTAAAACATACGCACAAATTTTCAGTGAGTTTGAAGGAAATACACCAAAGCATCATAATATGGGCGATGGCGATGTGAAATATCATTTAGGTTTTTCTTCTCAATATCCAACATTATCAGGTAAGTCGGTTCACATGAAACTGGCGCCGAACCCTTCTCACCTCGAAGCGGTTGATCCGGTAGTGTTAGGACTTTCAAGAGCACAGTCAGATTTAATACATGGCAGCGACAGAGATAAAATTTGTCCGATTTTGATTCATGGAGATGCCGCTGTTGCCGGACAAGGTATTGTTTATGAGATAGCTCAAATGAGTAAACTAAAAGGTTATGAAGTAGGTGGAACGATCCATGTTGTTATTAATAATCAAATTGGATTTACTACCGATTTTCACGATGCACGTTCTTCAGATTACTGTACAAGTGTAGCAAGTGTTGTTGAAGCACCGGTAATACACGTAAATGGTGATGATGCTGAAGCAGTTGCTTATGCGGCAGAAGTGGCAATGGAATTCCGCCAGAAATTCAATAAAGATGTTTATATAGATATGGTTTGCTATCGTAAGCACGGACACAACGAAGCCGATGATCCGAGTTTTACGCAACCTGAAATGTATAAGATCATTAAAAAGCACAAGAATCCGCGTGCTACATACATCAATAAACTGGTTGAAGAAGGTGTGATCAATAATGATCGTGCAAAAGAAATGGAAAATGAATTCAAGGCTGAATTACAAGATCGTCTCGATGCAGTTCGTCAGAAGCCATTACAATATGCAATGCAGGAACCAGAGATTGCATGGAAAAAATTAAGAAAATCCAAGCCTACGGATTTTGATAAATCTCCTTCAACCAAAATAAGTAAAAGCCAGATCGCGCAGATCGTTAAAGGACTTATTAAAGTTCCAGAGGGTTTTAATCCTTTAAGGAAAGTAGATAAAATGTTGGCAAATCGTCGTCAGATGATGCGTGAAGACAAAACGGTTGACTGGGCTGCTGCGGAGTTAATTGCTTATGGTTCTATATTATTAGAAGGTAAGAATGTAAGAATGACCGGACAAGATGTGAAACGTGGTACCTTTTCACATCGTCATGCTGTACTTTTCGATGAAAATACCGGAGATGAATACAACCGATTGAACTTCCTGGATGAAAGAGGAGAGCAGGGGCAATTTGAAATTCACAACTCCTTGTTATCAGAGTTCGGTGTTTTAGGTTTTGAATATGGATATTCTTTAGCTTCACCGGATCAGTTAATTTTATGGGAAGCACAATTCGGCGATTTTGCGAATGGTGCTCAAACAATGTTCGATCAGTTTATTTCTTCTGCTGAAAGTAAATGGAACAGACAAAGTGGTTTGGTAATGTTACTACCGCATGGTTACGAAGGTCAGGGACCTGAGCATTCATCGGCGAGATTAGAACGTTACTTACAATCTTGTGCAGAATATAATGTTACGATTGCGAATATTACAACACCTGCTAATTTCTTCCATGCTATTCGTCGCCAGTTGCATCGTCCGTTCAGGAAACCATTGGTCGTTATGTCGCCTAAATCGTTATTGAGACATAAACGTTGTGTTTCGAGTGTAGATGAATTGACTAAAGGAGGATTTCAGGAAATAATTGATGATAACAATACTTTAGCAGCAGCAAAAGTGAAACGTGTATTGTTCTGTTCAGGTAAAATTTACTACGATCTGTTAGATAAGAAAGAAGCTGATAACAGAAAGGATGTTGCAATCGTTCGTTTAGAACAATTATACCCGCTTCCGGCAAAACAATTAGATAAGATTGTAAATAAATACAAAAATGCAGAATTGTACTGGGTACAGGAAGAACCTTCAAACATGGGTGCATGGGCATACGTGCTTAGTCGTTATCATCAAATTAATTTGAATCGAATTTCAAGAAGACCTAGTGCATCACCGGCTACAGGTTATAAGAAAATTCATTTAAAAGAACAGGAAGAATTGGTGAATAAGGCTTTTTCTTAAACATTGATTTATAATAGAATAATTCAAGTTGCGATTTATCGCAACTTAGGTTAGAATAGCTAATGCCCTTCAGGAATTCTTTATTCTTGGAGGGCATATTTTTTAAAACATACTATCTTAGCAACAAAAACCTTCATTGCTCGAATTTATAACAACACATCAGGAGATACTTAAAAATCTGGCAATTCCGGTAACAGCCGGAATTGTGGGGTATGTCACTAACTGGATTGCTATAAAGCTTACCTTTTATCCCTTGGAATTTATTGGTATAAAACCGATCTTGGGTTGGCAGGGAATCATTCCGGCAAATGCGGGTAAGGTTGCAGGTACTTCTGTTGATCTGATGGTGAATAAATTATTGAGTGTTGAAGATGAGTTCGCCAAAATAGATCCTGCGATCGTTGCAGAAGAAATGGGACCAATACTCGAAAGGCATACACGAACTACAATAGGAGAGGCTTTGGATGACGAAGTACCATTACTTTGGAGAAACGCACCAGCTACCATTAAAGAAGAAATGTTCCAACAGGCAGAGGCTGATACTGCGCCGCTTATTTCTGAAGTAATGGCAGATATGCAGACAAACATCAATCAGATATTCGATCTGAGACAAATGGTGATCGATGAATTAACGAATCGTAAAGAAATATTGAATACTTTATTTCAGAAATGCGGAACCGAAGAATTCAAATTCATTGAAAAATCAGGTATTTATTTCGGGTTTTTATTCGGTCTGGTCCAGATGGGTATTTTTATGATCTGGGATTATTGGTGGTTATTGCCTTTAGGTGGATTGTTGGTAGGCTATGCGACTAACTGGCTAGCGCTTAAAATGATCTTTGAACCTCGTGAGCCTAAAAAGATAGGTCCATTCACTTTTCAGGGTTTATTCCTTACAAGACAGCAAGCGGTTTCGGAAGAGTATGCAAAAATTGTTTCTTCAGAGATCCTTACTTCTGAAAAGATATTTTCAAGAATCGTTAATGGTCCCTCAGCCCGTCATTTATTCTGGATGATACAAAAACATATTGAAGCGTATATCGATAAGTCGGCAGTGATGATTCAGCCTTTTGTGAAGTTAGGAATAGGTGCTAGTGTTTATCAGCGTGTCAAAGATAATATTACCGATAAGTTCGCTGATCTGTTACCGAAAGTTGTTTCCAATGTATTTCCTTATGCTGAAAAAGCATTGGATATGGAAACTACACTAAGAGAACAAATGCAGGCACTTTCACCCGAAGATTTTGAAGGGGTTTTGCGTCCAGCCTATCAGCAAGATGAATGGAAGCTTATATTAACCGGTGCCCTATTAGGACTTGCTGCCGGAATAGGGCAGGTCTATTTGTTGGTGTAAATAATGATGGATAGTTGATGAATGATAAATGATGAATTAATGCTTTTCTGATCTAAACATTATCTGTAATGGGCAATCAACTTATGGACATTTTATTGTTGGTCAGGAGACCAACAAAGGTCTGTACCTCAGTTGGTCTCCTGACCAACTGAATTTCTTTAAAGTATCCAAAAGTTAGTTGCCCCATTACAATTATCGTCTAATAGCTTACATCATCATTTACCAACTTTGTGTACCATCAAACTCTAGTTAACTTTAATAACAGGCTTTTGAGATTTAGCAGGAGCAAAATTTCCTCCGATCTTTGATTTGAACGATTTCTGGAATTTAGCTAAAGTTTTACTTTTATAGTGATCTTCTTTTATATAATGTAATAACGGATCGAATTGTTGAGGTTGTTTGAAACCCGGAAAAGAATTGATACGCTCTAAATTCTCATCTAAAAAAGCAATTGTGGGGTAACTCATTCGACCACTTGCAAAATTGAATGCTAATTCATTATGTCCGCGTCTGCCTGGTTTTACATATTCATATTCTTTTCCTTTAAAACTTAATTTCTCTTTAAGTTCAGCATTGAATTTAACGGCATAAAAGTGTTCATTCAGGTATTCAGCAATTTCGGGATGTTGGAAAGTAGCTTGATCCATACGTTTACACCAACCACACCAATCGGTGTACAGATCAACCATGACTTTACGTTGTTCTTTTTTTGAAAGTTCTTCCAGCTCATCTATACCAACCCAGTTTACAGCAACGTTTTCAGTCTTTTTCTCAGCTACTTTATTATCTGAGGTTTCTGCCTTTGATGGTTCTTTATTAACGGTTGGTGTTTTTTGAGTTTGTGCTTCCTGAGCTTTTGGACTTGTGTTGGAAGTAGATTCACCGCCACAAGCCGTTAATAGTAACATAGTGGTAATAATGCTGAATAAAAAGCAATTTTTAATGCAGTTGCTCATGTTATATAAATTTAGGGCAATGGTTCATATTGAGTGATTTTATTATTTTACATCAATAATATTATTATCTAACTTTTTTAGAAAGAGAAATTAGACGATAGACATTAGACTTCCTAAATATGGTTTTTAGTAAGCTTTTGAAATATTCTAACATCTTTTGTCTAATTTCTAATGTCTTTTTTTAATTTTTAAAATCACTCGTAAAGTAACACTACCGAATTAAGATACACAAAGCTATTATAATTTTTTATAAGGCATTCAACATTAAGAATGCTTGGTAGTTAAAGTCAAGCTAAACATGTTAAAATAAGGATTCATAAAGAAAAGCTTCATACAATTTTTAAAAAATGGCACGGGAATTGACTAAGCTGTTTTGTAAGGGTATTTTTATAGTGTTTCAGAACATTCATGTCAAGTGTATTCTTACCTTATAAATAACTAAAGAAAAACAGATGAAAAAACAATTCTCGATATATCTGTTAGGGTTTTTGCTTTCCCTTCCATTGCTAGCGCAGTGGGAAGACGCAGTATTAAGTGAAGTGCCCTCACAAACAGGAACAGCAACTCATGCAAAGGGTGTGCTGGATAATGGTAATACTACTTTCATAGCTTGGGAAACCAATGCTCAGGAATTATATTTTGCCAGTAGAGCTACTAGTGGTGAGTGGTCTTTACCTGAAAAGATAAGCAGTAATGTAATTACCGGAAGCACACAGATTGCTAGTCGTGGAGGAAATACATTTGTTGTATATGCTAAAAGTAATGGCGCTAATTCAGAAATTTGGTTAAGTCAGATCGCTGCACCTTTCAGTATAGAATCGAATACTTCGATCATTAGCGATAGTGAGCCTAAATCTTCTTTGAGCATTGATGTTGATCTTGAGGGATATGCACATGTCTCATGGGCAATGAATGATAATTCAAGTAGTCTGAATAGGGTTTATTATTATAATAATTCAGAAACCGGAGAAATATTAGGCGCTAATAAAGTTCCGATTTCTAATATGGATACTCAGCTGAATCCGCTTAGTATTAACGCTACTGAGTCGGGAAGTGTAGAAATTCTTTATATCGGTTCTTATCAGAATGATCAGATTATTCAGAGAACTTTCAATAATGAATTTAACAGCACTAGCTGGAATTATGATACTTATTTCGATTTTGGTCCTTCAAATTTCAAATCAGCAAAATCTACCATAAACGGTAATTTATTGTATTATGCTGTTCAGGAATTGAATGGTCAGGTATATTTTTTCCAGGGATCGACCTCAACAACTAATTCATGGATTCCGGTAAATGGTAATGCAACAGTAGTTGCCAATGAAGGAATTTTAGAGTCGATTATGGTGATGAATGATCTGAGTCGTCATTGTTTGGTTGTAGGTGATGATAATGAGGTAATTCATGTTTATACCGATAGTAATGGTCAGTGGCAGAACGATTTTCTGTTAACCGATGGAAATTATGTTTCTGGAAATTTTGAGCAAAGCTCGATAAACGAGTTGTATTGGATGGGGGTAAAAGATGGAAAAGCCGCCGTGTTTGGGCCTGAAGTTACTACATCGATCCATAACTTTATTGATGAAGGTTTAAAACTATATCCAAATCCAAGTAGTGATTGGGTAAATATCGAAGCAGCCAAGGGAAGTAAGTATTCAATTTCAATATATAATGTAGAAGGAAGAATGGTTGCACATGATAACTTCAGCAATCGTTGGAATATTAATGTAAGTAACTGGCAGAAAGGTGTTTACTTCGTTAAGATCGGTTTAGATGGGCAAATATTTACACAAAAACTATTGGTACAATAAAAACTTTATCGTGTCAGGGTGAAAAGCTTTGATGAATTTTATAAAAAGAAGCATTTTGAACTAGCTATGAAATGCTACTCTCAAAAACGCACTTATCCCTTAAGAGTGCGTTTTTTTTATTTTTCCTAAATAGCTATAATATTAATCCACATTAAGAATACTACAAGAAAAACAGTTATTAATGTAGTTATATACAGAATAGCTTGCCAATAGTAAAGCCTTGTGCTCCATTGTCGCCACATTCTTGTACCATATTCTTCTTCAAAGCGCTCATTAGAAAATTTCCAAAGAAGAAAAGCTATTGATAAAAACAATGGCGTTGACATTATTAATACTTTTTCCATTCTTAGCACTTTTAATCTGATGTAGAAATTTGTAGATCTAAAATACAACAAATTCTTATCTGTTGTATTTAGAATGGTATATCCTCATCATCATAAGAACCCGGAGGTGGGGGAGGAGGAGGATTATTCATTTTTGAACCTAAAGAAATGAAACCGGTATTCGGTTCACTGGTGCCAGACATACCAAAGTCGGTATTAGCAGCCGAAGGATAGGTGTCAAAATTATTCATTCCTCCAAAAGTATCAAGATCGACAAATTTGGTGTATTTACCTATGAATCTTGTTTTAATAGTTTCCAGAGAACCATTTCTGTGCTTAGCAATTATAACTTCTGCAAGTCCCTGAGTCGGATTACCATCTTCATCCTGATCAAAACCATAATATTCTGGTCTGTATAAGAAGACTACCATGTCAGCATCTTGTTCGATGGCTCCTGAGTTATGAATGATAAAATCATTTGCTACAAAGTTATGTAAGCCCTCTATGTGTAAATCATAGGTTGGGGCAGAGCCTAACTTTTTGATCGATTTAATTTTCTCCCATTTTAAATCACTGTTAGCCAGATTTTCCAGATATTCATTTTCAAGTACATCGGCTACCTTTTGTAAACGGCTTCTTGAAATATTCGGTTTGTAGAACGAACTTCCACAATAATTACTTTCTAAAGCAGTCTGGAATGATCTTTCTGTAAAGCCTTCTGATTTCTTTAATGCTTTTATTTCCTGCCATAATGCTCTTGGAATAATATCAGAATTTGGAATACTATCGATATTATTGATAAGATTCACTAATTCGGATAAAAGCTGTCTCTTGCTTCCAAAAATGCCAATATGATCGGCAAACTTTAAAAGATTTTCTTTCCCTGTAATATTGAGACTGAACTGTGGCAAATAACCTTCTTTCTGCGATTTTTGAATAGACGCCTGAATGGAAAACCTTAGTAGCAATGATTTTAACTGCTTAATTAGTTTTTCAGAATTAGAACTATAATGAATTTTATGAGAACCTTTTCCTTTTCTAATGAAAATGCCACCATCGGTTGCCCAAAGATGATTAAGGAATAATGACAATTGCTCATTATCACATTTCATTATCTCATCAGCAAGTATTTTCTGAAAAGAACGCGCTTTATTTAATCCTATACTTTTTAGTAAATTGATGAACGGATGGTGTTTCCCTTTTGCTAAGGGATACGGACTAGGAAGATAAACGTGATAACAGTTGTTTGATTGTTTATCTTTTACAAATCGAGCATCAATATCCCATAACTTTTTTGCACAAGCTGCAACAATGTCCCTACTTTCAGCATCTTGACTGGTATAATGAATTGCTTGTCCTTCGACATAACATCCATCACCGATCATGTGAGCCAATAAAATTAGCTCTTCATTTTTTAACGAACTAAAAGTATTATTAACTGTTTCGCGAGCACAAGCTATATGGCTTCCTTCTTTTAAGTTCTCTAAAGCAGACCAACCATTTATGGTATAAAACGGGTGATTTGCACTTGTTTTAATTTTATAACCAGATTGAGTTTCTAATTCATAAATTTCTTTTTCACCCGTTTCCCAAATATCCAGACATAGGGCTGGTTCAAGACGATGATCAGGATTCATAGAAAGTACTTTGAAGCCAGCACCTTCTTTAAGCAATTCTCCTACGGACTTGTAAATGCCTTGTTCTGGAAGGTATATCTCAGTATCGGCAGTAATACACTCCCTCAAATCCGATAGTTGTGGTTTCTTTAAGCCACCACGTTGTTCTACTGCACGACTTAACTGCGACAGGGCAATTACAGGAATATTGAGTTCTTTGGCAATACCTTTTAAGGAACGCGAAATATTACTGATCTCTTGTTCACGATTCCCTCCTTTACCATCGCTAGAGCCGGTCATTAACTGTAAATAATCGATTACGATCATTTGAATATCGTGGTTCATTTTTAAACGACGACATTTAGCACGTAATTCAAAAATATTGATACCCGGTGTATCGTCTATATAAATAGGCGCTTCTGAAAGGTTATTCATTTTACTGGTAAGCTGTGCCCACTCATGTCCGGCAAGCGTACCCTTCCTTAACTTTTCAGATGGAATTTCCGCTTCAGAAGAAATCAAACGCTGTACCAATTGAACCGATGACATTTCCAGTGAGAAAACGGCGATTGGTTTTTTAAATTCTACGGCAGCATTTCTGGCAAGTGCCAAAACGAAACTCGTTTTTCCCATACCCGGACGAGCGGCCATAATTATCAGGTCGGAGCGTTGCCAACCAGCAGTAACAGCATCTAACTGAATAAATCCTGATGGAACTCCGGTAACACCTTCTGTGTTTTTACTTACTTCTTCTATTTGTGCCAATGCCTTGGTCAGTAGATTACCCATCGAATCGTAGTTCCTACGAATATTTCCTTGTGCAATACCAAAAAGATCACGTTGTGCTTTTTCTAATAATTCGAGCGCATCGTTGGTTTCTTCGAAAGCATCTTTTATAATTTCGTTTGAAGTACGAATAAGTTCACGCTTTATATACTTTTCAGCAATGATACGTGCATGGGCTTCGATATTGGCAGTTGAAGCAACAGTATTGGTTAATTTCGACAAATAGAATGCACCACCTATTTGTTCCATTTTTCCCATTTTGCGAAGCTTGTCCGAAACGGTAAGTAAATCTATAGGTTTGCTATCGGCAAACAGGTCTTTCATTGCCTTGTAAATGATCTGGTGAGCATCTACATAAAAACTATTGGGTTCAAGTATATCAATAACCTCTGAAACGGCTTCTTTGTCCATCATCATGGAACCCAGAACAGCTTCCTCCATAAGGCGTGCCTGAGGTTGTACTTTGTTGAAAACATAGCCAGCTAAATCACCTTTTGGTTTCTTGCCAACTCCGTAAGATTTCTTAATTTTATCGAAAGGGTCTTTTTGTTCTGCCATAGTATGAAGTCAATTCAAAGAGGTTATTAAAATGGGAAGAACAAATTTAAGTTAAAAGCTTGGCTTATAGTTTAACTGTTAGTGGTTTGGGGGAATATTTTTCAGAATTATTTTTTACCCCAACCCTGAAGAACTTTAGGTCCTTCGAGGTATGCAAAGAAAATATGCGTTTGGTTATTCCATACAAAGCGAATCATTTTCCTGCTGAACTTCCGTGAACTCAGGACAACGATCACACTTTTGAGGTTTGAATACTTTACATGAAGTTGAACTTGTAAGTATGACTAAAAAAAGTCCCGATAATAATAGACGTTTGTTTTTATTCATGTTTCAATTTTATAGTGCGAATTTAAGGCATGTATAGAATTGATCGCCTTAAGTGATAACTTTTTCTATTTTTTGTATTCGATTATAGAATTTTCAATGTTTAAACGCTAAAAGTGATTTTTAATTTTCTTTCGATAGCGCTCGAGCTTTTGGATGTTGAAATTCAGAATTGGTTCGTAGAATTTTTCATATCTTTCTATGCAATTTATAAACTTATTCTGATCAACTAAAGATTCATCTACAGCGGCAAGCTTGTGGTACGCCCAGTGTTCAATATAAGTGCGATGTTCGTTGTTTTCACCAGATTGAATGAGTTTCTGAAGTATAAAAATTAGTTCCTCTTTAAGATTTGCAGCACTGTATATTTTATAAAGATCGGAAAAAATATTTACGTTATTGACTAGGTTATAGTTAAGATGTTGAGAGTTGTTATTGATCTGAAAATATTTATTCAAATGCTGAATTGCCAGATCATAGTTACTATTTATCAGTTCAATTTGTGAATTCAAGTTAATCAGAAAATGACTATCATTTCCTAATTTTTCAGTGGCTTTAGATAAGAAGATCTTAGCTGTTTCAATGTTCTTTTTGTAAATTTCAAATTCACATTTGGTAACATAATACAAACCATCTAAAAAGTCATTTTTAAGGTGTTTATTGAAGTTTTTGGTTTCTTCTAATAAATATTCAATCTGGTTATTTGTGATGTTCTTAGATGTTAAGCTCAGCGCAGTTGTAATAACATTATGATTGTTAATGCTTTTGTTATAGAGAACTTTACCATGTTCCTTTAATTTTTTCTCATTGAGTTTGAATAACTGATGTTTTAAGGAATAATTTTCATATATGATATTTGCTAAATGAAAAAAACTATTAGAAAGTCTTAAGTTTCCAAACTTTGCTAAACAAGTTCCCATATTAATTATAGAAACACTTGCATTGAAGAATGCGGCATTTTCTAAAGAAATTTCAAGTGCTTCTGAATAGGTATTAAACGAAGATAATATTTGTCCATTAGCACTGTAAGTTCTGGCTAAGCCATCTAAAATTAGATATGCTTTTATATCTAATTTCCCATTGTAATAATCCATAATAGTATCTTCCATACAGTTAATGGCTTTAATACTATCATTGTTAAGTGTATATATCTCAACTAATTTTAAGATGAACTTTGTAGTTTTATTCGCTTTTTTTTCCTTCTTGGATATATCTATTGCATCATAGCAAAATTCAAGGGCTAGTAAATAATTAGATTGTATTAACTTATTTGAGTATTCAAATGCTAGCAGTAGTTTCTTATCAATATTCTTTTCTTTAAAATACAGTGTACAAAGCTCGATCTCTTCTTTATTCAAGTTCAAATGTGCTACCAAATTCAGATTATCAAAAGCCATTGATTTTTCATTTTAAAGAATAATAAGCTAACAGCTTCTTAAGGAACTTTGTTTTTTAAACTGTATTATTTCATCTTTATTTCAAAATCAGTATTTGCTTTGCCTGTCATCATATCCATCAAGTCGTATTCAAAAATAACCGTTTTTCCATCTTTAGATACCATGTGATCGCCTTTTATTTTCTTAGCTTTTTTAGGAAGGTGAACAATTGTTCTTGATTTAGCATTCGGAAACATCATTTTCATAAATGCCATATCTTCTTCGTTCATTTCTTTGGCAATATTCATTGTTGTTTTTCTTGAAAATACTTTTTTCCCAAACTTGTAATCAGTTTCCGGGTTCATTCCATCCAAACCAGACATTGCCATTGGATTCATACCCATCGCCCCCTGAGAGCTTTTATTCTGTTCCATAGCATCGAACATATCATCTATTTCATTCAGATTTTTGAAGTTGAATAACATGCCGGTATTCAATATGTCTTTATCTCTGCTACCCCAGACGTGAATATTCATGTTCTCAAACAATGCCAATTTAGCAGGATCATTCTTAATAGAGTCAGGTAGTGTTCCATTATTTTCGTTTTTCATCATTTGAAGGAAATTCATTAGTGAATCAACAGGTTCGTCCCCAAAATCTTTCCAGAATTTATCTTCTAGCTCTTTCTTGAAATCAACGGCAGCCTCATCACCAGCAAAGGTTGAATCTGCTTCCTGCATCGCACTTCCCATCATACTCATTAAAGCCGAAGAGCTTTTGAGGCCTGCAACCATATCAGTATAAACTTCATAAGTACCTGAGCCATCTTCGTTCAGGGTAATTTCTTCTGTCATATTATCGCAGGCATTCAGAATAAATGCTACTAATACAACAATCACGATTTTAATATAAGCTGTTAACTTTTCCATTGTAAATACTTTAAATACCTACATAATAAAGTAGAAGATCTATTTTCAATTTATTGAATTAAATGATCAAACATGAAGTAATGAGTAAATCTTGTTTCCAAAAATAATAAAAGCAATTATTACTGAGCCAATAGCTGCCAATAAAACACCTGCTGCTGCTGTGTCTTTCGCTATTTTTATCAAAGATCGGTATTCTTCGGTAATCAGATCACATACTTTTTCTAAAGCTGAATTCATTGCCTCACCAAGCAGAACGATCATGAAACAAAGAGTAATAACACACCATTCCATAGGTGAAAGTTGAAAATATATTCCAGCAATACTGACAACCATTACCGCTAAAGCATGAATTTGGAAGTTTTTTTCATGCTTTATCAGATAATAGATTCCTTCAAAAGCATAACTAAAACTGCTGATTAATCTTTTAAGCGATAGTGTATGTTTTTCTTTGTTTTTCAAAAGGCTAATTTTGTCTAAGAGTATAGAGTATGTTTAAAAATTATTTTAAATAGCAAATCAATAGTTTATGGTTCTGAATAAGAAAAATTGTATGCGTTCATCGAGCTAAATAAATGCGATTTTTCAACATCAAGTTCATGAAATATTGGTTTTCAGTTGATAGAAATTTAAACATACTCTAAATATAATTGAATCTTCATAATACGAAAACATTTTGTGAAAAGGGAAAAATTAAAGTTTGGTTTTCATTATTGTCTATGGTTGTTATTTATAGCCATTCTTTTTCTTTCGTGTAGTAAAGAGAAAGTTTCCTTAAATTTTGAACACATCGAGTTGGGAACCGATCATAACTTGAGATCGGTTCATTTAACGAATGACGCTGAAATTTATATTGGAGGCGGAAGTAAGTGGGAAACAGGTTATATCTGGTTTTCCTTTGATAATGGACAAACCTGGGAAATAGATACTTTAGAGGCACAAGCAGTACACGATATTGGTGATTTTGAAGGGAGAGTAATTGCAGGTACGACTACCGGGCGATTTTTTTGGCAGGAGGATGGATGGGAATATGCCCAGACGAATATTCCGGAATTTGGATGGCATCCACTTTTTGGCGTTCAGCAAACAAATGATACTACTTTATTTGCCATTTCAGGAGAAGGTTATTATTGGGGAAGTATAGCTAGATCAAAAGATGGAGGGAACTCATGGACTTATTTCATAACTGAACACCAGTTTTTTGATATTCAAATGCTTGACAGTGATTTTGGTTATGCTTGTGGATTCGGAGCTGTTTTTAAAACGGAAGACGGTGGAGATAATTGGACACAATTGGATTTTAAAGGTGATATTTTTAAGGCAATACACTTCTTAAATAGAACTACTGGATATATGGTTGGTGATGAAGGAGGAATCTGGAAAATAGAAGACGGCGGAAATTCATTTTCGCAAATAAGGCACCCAAATAGGGTTTGGAATAAGCGTTTACATTGGAATGATGTATCTTTTTTAAATGAATCTCAGGGCTGGCTTGTAGGAGAAGATGCTGTTTGGCGTACCAATAATGGTGGGAATGATTGGGAGATCATAGAAAATCTGCCCGATTGTAATTATCGTTCTATTTATTTATTAGACTATGATAATGCTTTTCTCGTTGGAAATAATGGTTGTGTTGTTCGGGTTTTAGGAGACGACTAATCTCCTACTTCTGCCAATTGTACTTTCAGACCTTCCAAACCTTCATGTAAGTGAATTTGACAGCCCAATCTGCTGTTATCTTCAACAAAGAAAGCCTGATCTAACATATCTTCTTCATCTTCAGATTGTTCCGGTAAATCATGATCGCTCAAAACATACATGTGGCAAGAAGCACATAGCGCCATTCCTCCGCATGTTCCTTCAACTGGCAACTCATACGATTTACACAGTTCCATCATGTTCATATTCATATCGGTTGGAGCGTCTAACTCGTGGCTTACTCCTTCACGATCAATAACCGTTACTTTTATATCTTTCATTATTAAGAATAATTGATGAGTGATAATTGATGATTGATATACCATCAATTATCGCTCATAAAAAAATCTACTTTTCAGATGTTGTTTCTTCGTCTGGGTTTATTTCTGCTTCATCTGCTCCAGGTGTCCCTAATATTTCAGCTTTAATTTCAGCTTCAAGTTGTTCTGCTAAAATTGGATTATCGAGTAAAAATTGTTTTGCATTATTTCTACCCTGACCGATTTTTTCACCATTATAAGCAAACCAAGAACCGCTTTTATCAACGATATTCAGTTCAACACCAAAGTCAAGTATTTCTCCGATTTTGGAAACACCTTCTCCGTACATAATATCGAATTCTACCACCTTGAAAGGAGGAGCAACTTTGTTCTTTACTACTTTAACACGCGTACGATTTCCAATTACATTCGTGCCATCTTTAATGGCAGTAGAACGACGGATATCCAAGCGTACAGAAGCGTAATACTTAAGGGCATTACCACCGGTAGTCGTTTCAGGATTTCCGAACATAACACCGATCTTTTCACGAAGTTGGTTAATGAAAATACAAGTACAACCAGTTTTGTTGATCGTTCCGGCTAACTTACGCATTGCCTGTGACATTAAGCGGGCTTGTAATCCCATTCTTGAATCTCCCATATCACCTTCTAATTCACCACGAGGTACTAAGGCAGCAACCGAGTCGATCACTACAATATCCAAAGCCCCCGAACGAATTAAATGATCGGCAACCTCAAGTGCCTGCTCACCAAAATCTGGCTGAGAGATCAGTAGATTGTCAACATCTACGCCTAATGCTGCAGCATAAGACTTATCAAAAGCGTGTTCAGCATCAATAAAGGCAGCAATACCACCGGCTTTTTGAGCTTCGGCAATGGCGTGAATGGCAAGTGTTGTTTTACCCGATGATTCAGGTCCGTAAATTTCGATTACTCTACCGCGAGGGTAGCCGTTGATTCCTAAGGCAATATCCAGGCCTAAAGAACCGGAAGGAATAACATCAACATCTATAGCCTGGCGTTCTCCTAGTTTCATAACTGTACCCTTTCCGTGGGTTTTGTTCAGTTTGTCAACTACCAGATTTAAGGCTTTTAGTTTCTGTTCTTTTTGTTTGTTGTCTGACATGAATTTCTAGATTTAATAGAAGCAAAAAAATAGTACAATATGGTTAAGTGATAAGTACTAAAATAAGTTCAAATTTAAGCCTTTAATATGGCATATTGGCTGACTGTTCAAAATTATTTACACAAAAGTAAAGTGACGGGAACTATTATTTGCGTCTCAGAGTTCTACTTGTTCATTATGTGAATTTATTAGTTCATCAAAGATTTTAATTATGATTACATTGAAGAGAATTTTTGAAAAACTGAACCAGGCTGATCAGTTAAATCAAAACCTAGAAATGACAGAGAAAGATTATATTCAGTCTAACCTTGAGTGTGAAAAAGCAAAGGCTTTAGGGCAAAATAATTATCATTCGCTTATTCAATAATTCACTCAAAATTATTTTTTAACCTTAAAAAGAAAGCATTGTTTTCCTTCTTTGGAAAGCAATGCTTTTTGTTTTAAGACATTTTTAAGTTTGCGTTAAAAACCTTTTGTACTAATTTTGTGTTCCCAAACGAAAAGTTAGGAGTAAGCTTAATAAAACAGAAATGCTTTAGAAGCGTTCAATAATAAAACCAATAAAATTAATGTTTTATAAAATTCATAAAGAAGGATATGGCATATTGCTTAGTTCATTTGTCGTACTCGCAATTATTAACTTTCTTATTTATTATTTACTTCCGGGTTATACCACGTTACTAACTGTTTCCTTGGTTGTAAGTTTTGTACTGTTTGCCTTTGCTTTATCTTTTTTCAGAATTCCCTTATGGAGAATAATTGCCAATAACGAAAAAGGAAAGATCATTGCACCTGCTGATGGAAGAATTGTTGTGATCGAAGAGGTAGAGGAACCAGAATACTTCAAAGATAAAAGACTTCAAGTATCTATTTTTATGTCGCCGGCAAATGTGCACGTTAATAGAAATCCGGTAAGTGGAAAAGTAGCTTATACACAATACCACCCTGGTAATTACTTAGTTGCATGGCATCCTAAATCATCAGAGTTGAATGAGCGTTTCACAACAGTAATTAAAGATGAATTCAATGATATGGAAATCATGGTTCGTCAGATTGCTGGTAAGCTAGCTCGTAAGATCTCTAACTATCTTGATGAAGGTCAGGAAGTTATACAAGGTAATGAATTGGGCTTTATTAAATTTGGATCAAGAGTTGATTTATTTTTACCTTTGGATGCAAAGGTCTGTGTTAATCTTCAGGAAAAAGTTAAAGGTGGTACAACTATTATCGCCGAAATAGGATAAATTTTTTAATTTTCTTCTTAGAAAAGCAACTATTTACTGGGTTTTTACATCTAATAATACAACAAAGAATTCCTGAAATTGAAAAAAATATTCTTATCCTTATTATGCTTAGTTGTATTTGCTTCTTGTAGCAAAAACGATTCCCTTGTCAACTTCGAAAATGTTGAAAAAACAGATGTTGACTGTTTAATTACAACACAAGATACTTATGTAATTAACGATGTTGAAACACTCACCGATCACTATTTGACAGATGGAGTCCAAAATACTTGTGTTATTTTTCCTTTGGATTATGGCTGGAATACTTATACTTTAATTGGACAGAAAATATTGTTAGAAAATAGTTGTACAGCCAACACTCGCCATAAACTGAGTTCAGATGAGGATAGTAAAAGTTATACCTTCACTATTTTTTATTCTGTTATTGAAGAATGTAATGAGGAATGGGAAGAAATGTATTGGATTCTTGCGCCGAAATTACCTGATGGCTATACTGTTAATTTTGAAATAATAGAGGAATAAGTAATAATACTTATTCCCCTCACTAGTCCCTGACCAGCATTATCTGTCTTAAGATTTTTTCTTTTTGATCGAACAACCAATTGCTTTGGTCTTCGCAGGCTCGGGTTTTTTACCAGCAATAAGTGCATCAATTGCATTTGCCAGATAATGTTCTTCTACTTTATCAGCATTTGAATAATTATCATCAATTGCGCCAATATATGCCACTTCATTTCCTTTATTGGTTTTTTGCAGTAGGTAAACATGCGGTGTTTTCCTTGCTCCGAATTTTGGATAAACCTTTTGACCTTCATCCATTAAATAAGGAAAAGTAAATCCTTTTTCCTTTGCTCTCTCCTGCATTTTTACAAAGCTGTCTTCTGGCACTACATCCGGATCGTTTGGATTTATCGCGATTACCGGATAGCCTAATTGCTTATATTTTTTATCTAATTCAACAATTCTGTCTTCATAAGCAATGGCATAAGGACAATGGTTACAAGTAAAAATTATCGCAAAACCTTTAGCGTCTGTATAATCTGATAAAGAAACAGTATTACCTACGATATTTTTCAGCGTAAAATCTTCAACTGTATCTCCAATATCATAACCAACAGTCTTTTTTTCATCTTTTTTTACAAGAGAATAATTTTTATCCTTCTTGTCTGTGTTATTGGCTGTTTGCTTTTGTTCAACATTCATACATGAAAGAAGAAAAATAGAAATACAGCTTAATGTTAAAAATAAGTTTCTCATAATTTATAAATTGAATAACAAAATTAAATGAACACATTTTATTGATAGTGTTCAATTTAAATATACTTCCAGAGCATAACTACAAAATACGTTTTTTGTTTTAAAGTTGAAAGAACTTTCTACCACTATAGAAAAATATAACCTTTAATCTTTTTATAGGTAGTGGTTCATTGAGTAATTTTTTTATTTTACATCAATATTATTATCTAACTTTTTTCAGAAAGAGATATTAGACGATAGATGTAATGGGCAACAAACTTGAGGATACGAAATTCAGTTGGTCAAGAGACCAACTTAGGTACAGACCTTTGTTGGTCTCTTGACCAACAATATAATGCCCATAAATTGCTTACCCACTACAGATAGACATTAGACTTCCTAAATATGGTTTTTAGTAAACTTTTGAAATATTCTAATATCTTTTGTCTAATTTCTAATGTCTTTTTTAATTTTTAAAATCACTCGTAAAGTAACACTACCCTTCTTTTTTAAATCAGTAAGCGCGAACAACTACCTTTGCACCTCAAAAAATATATCATGTCTGAATTTAGAACTGAAAAAGATAGTATCGGCTATATAGATGTTCCAGCCGATAAATATTGGGCAGCACAAACCCAACGATCTACACAAAATTTTAAAATTGGTGGTTCATCTACCCAAATGCCTTCCGAAATTATTCGGGCTTTTGCTATTTTAAAGAAAGCAGCAGCACAAACGAATGCGGCTTTAACAGATTTTCCTGATGAAAAAGCTGAGCTTATTGGAAAGGTATGTGACGAAATTCTTATAGGAAAATTAGATGACCAATTCCCTTTAGTTGTCTGGCAAACAGGATCAGGAACACAATCGAATATGAACGTGAACGAAGTGGTGGCCAACAGAGGACATGTTTTGAATGGAGGCACTTTAGCAGATGAACATAAATTTTTGCATCCTAATGATGATGTGAATAAATCTCAATCATCTAACGATACTTTCCCAACAGCAATGCACATAGCTGCCTATACTATATTAATTGAAAATACGATTCCTAATGTAAAGGCGCTACACGATACGTTAAAGGCAAAATCAGAAGCTTTTATGAAGGTAGTTAAAATCGGGCGTACCCATTTTATGGATGCAACTCCGGTTACTCTAGGGCAGGAATTTTCGGGTTATGTTTCTCAGTTAGATCATGCTTTACGAGCAATTAAAAACAGTTTAGCGCATCTTTCTGAGTTAGCTTTAGGTGGAACCGCTGTAGGTACAGGCATAAATACGCCAGAGGGCTATGCGCCAATGGTTGCGGAGAAAATTGCCAATTTAACTGGCTATCCATTTGTTACTGCTGAAAATAAATTTGAAGCATTAGCAGCACATGATGCTATAGTAGAAGCACACGGAGCGTTAAAAACATTGGCGGTCAGCTTAATGAAAATTGGCAACGACATTCGTATGCTTGCTTCCGGGCCTCGTTGTGGTATAGGAGAAATAATAATTCCTGCAAATGAACCAGGTTCTTCTATAATGCCGGGCAAAGTAAATCCAACACAAGCCGAAGCTCTGACTATGGTTTGTGCTCAGGTATTGGGTAACGATGTAGCAATTAATGTTGGTGGAGCAACTGGGCATTTCGAGCTGAATGTTTTCAAACCAATGATGATCTTCAACTTCCTTATGTCAGCACGTATTTTAGGAGATGCTTGTGCTTCTTTCAATGAAAATTGTGCTAAAGGAATAGAGCCAAATCATGATATTATTCAAAAGAATTTACACAACTCTTTAATGTTGGTAACAGCATTGAATACACATATTGGATACGATAAAGCTTCAGAAATTGCCAAGAAAGCTTACAAAGAAAATTCAAGTTTAAAAGAAGCTGCTATTGCTTTGGGATACCTTTCAGCAGAAGATTTTGATGCTAAAGTACGACCAGAGAAAATGGTAGGAATGGAACTTTAGAGTATGTTTAAAAATTAAAAAACGTACAAGTTTTCGTGTCATATTGAGCGCAATGTAATGAAGCCGAAATATAGACACCTCCCTATTTTTCGGTGGATGACTCGTATGTTGGGCTTAATTTGATAGTGGTTCACGCTCTCATAAATATACGATATATTAAAGTTGAAATTGTATTAGTTTTCAGTTGATAGAAATTTAAACATACTCTTAATTCTACTTGAAATTCAAACTAAAAAAGCCCGATAAGTTATCATAACTCATCGGGCTTTTACTTTATTCATCAGTAAATTATTTATTTACCTTTTTCAATCAAGTACAATAAATGTACTAAGTAGGCAAACACTGGTCCTGAAATTGCAACACCAATGATATCACTAAAGAAGATAGCGCCGAATAAAACAATAGACATCGTATATCCAACAGCCGCTAAAACTACAGTTAAGACGAATGCTTTTCTTAAAATCGCAGCATTGAAAGGTAATTGGAAACCACCAATAGGTAATTGTAAATTATTCGTACCCGCCAAACGACCTGCACCCACCATTACAACCGAACCGTAGCTCATTAGCATTAAAGCTAATGTAATTAGTCCCCATTGTGAAAGTGTTGGGATATCGGCAGATGAACATGGAGAACAACCACCACCACTAACTGTTAATGCATTGGCACCTGTTAAACCAGAGGCAGGACTATCGGCAACTGCGCTGTAGTTCTCGCCACTATCTAAATAGAAAAATACAGTGTATGTGCCATCACCATTATCTACAATTTCACCAGGTGTTCCTGTTCCTGGAGCAGCTACAACATTCGTTAAAGGTAAAGCCAGATCGGTACCCGTAGCATCCGCTGGTGTACCACTTGTAAAGCTTATTGACCAATCTGTTAAACCTGCACCTGCTGAAGCACTAAAAGTAACTTCTTCAAAGAATAGATCAAATACACCATCAGTTGGGGCTAAATCAATATTATTTGCACCATCGCAAGTACATGGATCGGTAATGTCACCGGTTCCTGTTGGGAGAATACATCCTCCATCATCGCAGTTTGCAGCAGGATCAAAGTTATCTGCTGAAGGATCGGTACAACCCAATACTGGTGCTGTTTCGTTAATACAAGCACAAGTTGCTGCATCCCATGTACCTCCGAATGGCCCAGCTGTACAATCTTGGTTACAAGTATTGTCATAGGCTTCACAAGAACCGTCATCTGTGGTAGCCGTTGCATCGAAATTAGGCGCACAAGGATCGGTACAACCTGGGTTTGAGAAAATACATCCTCCATCATCGCAGTTTGCAGCAGGATCAAAATTATCTGCTGAAGGATCAGTACAACCTAATACTGGTGCTGTTTCGTTAATACAAGCACAAGTTGCTGCATCCCATGTACCTCCGAATGGCCCAGCTGTACAATCTTGGTTACAAGTATTGTCATAGGCTTCACAAGAACCGTCATCTGTGGTAGCTGTTGCATCGAAATTAGGCGCACAAGGATCGGTACAGCCAGGGTTTGAGAACATACATCCTCCATCATCACAATTTGCAGCAGGATCAAAGTTATCTGCCGCAGGATCGATACAACCCAATACTGGTGCTGTTTCGTTAATGCAAGCACAAGTTGCTGCATCCCATGTACCTCCGAATGGCCCAGCTGTACAATCTTGGTTACAAGTATTGTCATAGGCTTCACAAGAACCGTCATCTGTGGTAGCTGTTGCATCGAAATTAGGCGCACAAGGATCGGTACAGCCAGAAGCTGCTGCACCGAAGGCACATATATTAAATTCTCCAAAGGCATTATTGCCGAATTCCCAAGCTCTTACCAATAATACATCTCCGGGTGTTTGTCCTGTTAAAGTAATTGAAGAGAATAAACCATCAGGGCTATCATCATCATCACATTCAACTTCAGTTAAAGCACCACAAGTACCTGAATAAATAGACATACCACTATCGGTAAATCCACCTGCACTTGACATTTCTACAGTTACTTCTCCATTTGCTGGAACAGTAACTGAGAACCATGTGTCTCCGCCTGAATAAGAAGCACATGATGGAGCAGGTAATTCACCAGAATCCGTAGCACTATTATTCGCGCCAACTGTATTAGAACAATCTGTACCTATACCTACCGGAAGTGGAATTGCATCTGCACAAAGATCGTTTGCTGGAGGTGGAGGAGGTGAACCTACACAAACCGTGAATTCTGTATCTGTATCAGCTACTGAAGACCACGTATATACTCTGAAAAAATAAGTAACACCTACCGTTAATCCAGTCAAATTAATTGGACTATTAGGTGTATCCTGACATTCTAAACTTGTACCACCACAAGCATCAAAGACTTCAGTAACAATATCGGTGGTTGCCCCACCTGTATTTGTAATTTCTATATCATGATCTGTGCCTGTTGCTACAAAGCTGAACCATACATCATCGTTTGCAGTTCCTAAACAACCAGGTAAACTTTCTGTAGATGAAGTAGTTGTTCCTGCTGTTGTTCCTGTGCACAATCCTATTTCAGCTGTTAAAGCAATTGCATCGGCACATTCGTCATTTGCAGGCGGTGGCGGTGGCGGAGCTGGTTCATAAGCACAAATATTGAATGCTCCAAAAGCATTGTTGCCAAATTCCCAAACCTGAACCAATAAAATATCACCCGGTGTTTGCCCGGTTAATGCAATAAGTGGAAATAAACCAGGCCCATCATCATCATCACATTCTATTTGTGTTAATGCACCACATGTTCCTGAATATATAGACATACCACCATCTGTAAAACCACCATTATCATCAACTTCAACTGTTACATCTCCACTTGCAGGTACCGTAATCGAAAACCAGGTATCACCACCTGCATAACTTGCGCAAGTAGGCGCTCCATCTGTTGAATCGGTAGCATTGGTATTATCACCTGAAACTGGAACACAAGCTTCATTAGCTTCTACAGTTAAAGTAATAGCATCTGCACATAAATCATTTGCCGGAGGTGCAGGGCAAGCTTCCTGTGCTCCTTCTGTTATCCATGTTTCAATTAATTGAAACTCTGCAGCTGTTAGTGGCGTCCCACCGGTAGGCATATTGTTTAAACAATTTGCATTTGGCCCTCCATTTACCCACTGTGTTTTATCGATAAGGGAACTAGATGCTGCAGTTGCATCACCAGGAGTTACAGCAGGTCCACAATTATTTCCACCAGCAAGTGTACTAGCATAATTGGCTACACTGTATCCTCCTTGTGTACCATGACAACTTCCACATTTTGCAGCCAATATTGGTGCAATATCATCATCATAACTGACACTACCATCTGCACAGGATTGTGCATGTAGATGATTGCTTAGTGATAAGCCCAAGAGCATCATACAAATTAATAAGTAATTTTTTTTCATAGGGATTTTTTTATTGTGAAATAGAATATTGTCTTAAGAAAAATTCTAGATTAAAAGAAAGAAAACACTGTAAGATAATAAGTGTTTTTCTATAATAAAAATATATAAATGCAAATTTTCTTAAACTGATAATAAAAGATATCTTTTAGCTAGGATTCTCAGTTCAATATAAGTTGGAACTAAAAAAACTTTGTATTTATTTGCTCAAAAGCTATTGAATATCTGATTGCCTTTTGGTATTTTTCAAGTATCTCAAATCCTAACTTTTCATGGAATAGAATAGATTTTTTATTGGCAATCTGAACTACAGATTCAATAGTTTTAATTTTGTTTTTATGTAAGCTGATCAGTATCTTTCTAAGAAATCTTAGTGGTATTGTTTCAGTATCTAAGATCAAACTCAATACAAAAGCAGTATCACTATTAATTTTGTATCTGAATATATTTACGAGTTGTTTGTTTGAATTGTATTGCAGAATTATTTCCTGATCTTCTGCCAATTTTTTACGTTTGTTTTCATTCTGTGGAACTATGCCCGATGCAAGAAGTATTGGAAGGTAAATCTTATTTTCCAATTCAATTATATCTTCGATTTGTTGTTCAGATAATTTCATTTTAGCATTGAAGTATTTTATGTAAGCCGAATTTCATTCGCTTATTTGACATATAATAAATAATTTTACAGTTTCTTGTTTGAATTTCCTTTACTATGTGTTACGAAAATAAATCTCATTTATTCACTTCTTTACTTATTGTACTTATCATTTTACTTTTTGCAAGCCTGAACGCCTGTACTTCCTTTACACCTAAAAATGAATTGGAAGCTTATACCCCAAATTATTTCGACAGCGTACTTACTCAGTATATTCCTTCTGAGAAAGTACAATTGATAAGTGAAAAATTCTTTCAGAAAGATAAAGTAAAGGAAGGATTGAATATCGTGTATAATAATGATTCTGGAAAGAAGCTTCGATGGCAAACAGCAGATCGTTCAGGGCATTCGCCGTTTATTAAACAGGTAATTAATGCTTGCAAAGGGGCAGATATGCACGGCTTCTCTGCAAAAGAATATCCCGTTGCAAGAATGCAGGAATTGTTCGATCAACTTTATGTTATTCCTAAAGAGAATGAAAGTGAGCAAAATAAAGAAAAGGAAAAAGTACCTATAGAAAAGGTAATAGAGCAAAAAATCGAATTAGATGTGTTAACAAGCCAGTCTGCCTTAGCCTTGATGAATGATGTTTATTTCGGGAGAATGCCGAAACCTAAAAGGTGGGATTATCCTGTAAAAGAAAAGGATATTAATGTTTTATTACAAGATACTAATGTTGTCGACTTTCAGAAGCTATTGGGTAAATTAGCTCCACAGCATCCTGGTTACTATGAACTAGCAGGACAATTACAGAAGTTCCTCGATATACAATCAGGTGAAGGTTTACCACTTATTTCTCCTTCAGGTTATAGTAAAGGTAAAAAAGGAAAAAATATAGATATTCTTGCAGATAGATTGGCGGTTTCAGACGATTTGGAAGAGCCCTATGATGGTGAAGCCATTTTTGATGATAAAATGGTCGAAGCAATTAAAAACTATCAGCAACGAAATGGAATAAAGGAAAGTGGAACAATAGATCAGAAAACACTCGCTTCTATGAATACACCTGTTGAAAAGGTTATAGACTTAATACGACTTAATCTCGAAAGATACCGATGGTTGCCGGAAGAAATGACCAATGGGAAAACAGAGAATTATATATTCGTTAATATTCCGGAATATCATGTACGGTGTTACAAAAACGGAGAAATTGAATTTGAATCGATAACCGTTGTTGGCGAAACTATAACCCCAACACCTGTATTTCAGGATGAAATGGAATTCATGGTTTTCAGCCCTGTTTGGAATATTCCTGCCAGTATTGCCCGTGAAGAAATTTTCCAATATGCCCTAATTAATCCCGGAGTATTAATTGCCGGAGATACAGAAGTTTATTACAAAGGAAAAAAAGTGAACCCTTATTCTGTTGATTGGAAACAAGCTATGAATGATAAAAGGAGTTATTCTTTCAGACAAAAACCAACGAACCAAAATAGTATGGGCGATGTGAAGTTCAAGTTCCCGAACGATCATGGTGTTTACCTGCATGATACACCTGCTAAGAAGGATTTTAAATTACATTACAGAGCCAAAAGTTCGGGTTGTGTAAGAGTTGGAAAACCAGCAGAGTTGGCAGAATATTTACTGAAACCTAAGAAAGAGGATTGGACCCTGGACAGAATAAAAAGAAATATGTCAGGTTCAAAAGAACGCCGGGTGAATATGCAAGAAGATGTAAAGATCCATATTTATTACCTGACCGCCTGGGTTGATGAAAATGGACAATTCAGAACAGCACAGGATATTTATAAACACGATAAACGCCAGCTACCGGAATTGAAAAAGGTATATGGGACTTAGTAAATCATAAACTAAATCACTCAATTTTTGCTGCACTTAGAATTATCTTAAATCTGAATGATGAATAAAAACGACCTGATCAATAATACTTTTACGATCATGGCTGAATTGCTCGATGAGCATAGAGCCGAACTGATAAATACAAATAAAGCCGATCTAGCCGAATGCGACCAAAATGATCGTTCTATCTATGATCGATTGGCAATTAATGATGCAAAGGTCGATGGTATGATCGATTCACTTAAAAAATTGATAAGTATTCCAAGTCCTTTAGATAAAGAATTGTATTCGTTTGAACACGAAAATGGTCTGAATATTTCCAATATTACCGTTCCTTTTGGAACTATTCTCATCATATATGAATCGAGACCAGATGTTACGGTTGAGGCAACAGCAACAGCACTGAAATCGGGAAATAAAATTCTATTGAAAGGAGGTAAGGAAGCTAAAAGGAGTAACTTGTATTTATGTGATCTATGGGAAAAGGCATTGGAAAGAAGTCAGCTCGATACTGCTATGATCCGTTATTTGAATTATGACCGTAAAAAGCTTCAGGAATATTTAAAAACTCCAGATACCGAAATCGATTTGATCATTCCAAGAGGAGGAGAACGCTTAATTGCTTATGTAAAAGAAGTGGCAAAATGTCCGGTCTTAATTAGTGGGAGAGGGAATAATTTTATGTACATAGCTGAATCTGCTGATCTGGATATGGCGTTATCGTTGGTGGTTCAGTCGAAAGTCTCTAAAATATCGGCATGTAATTCACTCGATAAGGTGCTTATAAACGAAAAGCTTGCTGAAAGTTTCTATCAACAGTTAAAAACAACATTGACAGAAAAAGAGGTTGAAGTTCTGGAAGATGTTGATGATACTGTCTGGATGGAGGAGTTTCTTGATATGAAAATCGTTCTTGGAAAAGTCAAAGATTTACAAGAAGCCATTAACAAGATCAATCGATTTTCGGGAAAACACTCGGCAACCATTGTCTGTAAAAATGATAGCGAAGCAAATACTTTTTTAGCAGAAGTTGACTGTGCAGCGGTATATCACAATGCTTCTACTCGTTTTACCGATGGTTTTCAATTTGGTTTGGGTGCAGAAATGGCAATAAGCACTGAAAAGTTACATCACAGAGGACCACTCGGTATAGAACAATTGGTAACCAATAAATGGATCGTAAGAGGAAATGGGCAAATCAGATAAACCAAAGTTATTAATAAAAGTAGGAACAGCAACGCTCACTCGCGGAAAAGATATTATCTCAAGAGGGAAACTCGAAGATATTGCCATACAGATTGTAGCGTTAAAAGCAAAGTATGATGTTATACTGGTTTGTTCCGGTGCAATTGCCGCAGCAAAACAATTTATTCATCTCGAAAAATTAGGGAAAGACCTGAAAGAAAAGCAAGCTTTGGCATCTATCGGGCAACCATTTTTGATGAATTTATTACACGATTCTTTCAGAGATCATGGTATTCCAATTGGACAATGTTTGCTCTCTTATCACGATTTTGAACATGAAAAGTCGAGAAACAATATTATTAATACGATCAATGTTCTGCTCGAAAACGATATTTTACCGATCATAAACGAAAATGATACAACAGCTACGGAAGAAATCAGATTTGGAGATAATGATAATTTATCAGCGCAGGTGGCAGCATTGTTAAAGGTCGATCTATTGGTGTTGGCAACCAATACTTTTGGCGTTTACGATGATAAAATGAATACGATCTCGGTGGTTGAAAATATCAGCGATATTGAACAATACATCAAAACTAGTCGCTCTGATCAGGGAACCGGAGGCATGGGGTCAAAGTTACAAGCAGCAAAATTGGCGCAGGATAATCAAATTGAATGTTGGATCATTAACGGACATGAAGATAACTTTCTGTTGAATGTTTTTAGTGGAGAAGCCAGATTCAGTAAAATAATACCTGCTTAAAAAATGAATGATAAACATAAGCAACTCATTGGTATTGACTACGGAAGCAATTTAGCAGGAACAACAGTAATCGCATGTTACGACAATAATACACTTAGTTTCTATTCAAGTGAAAAGAAAAAGTCAGCAGATACTTTTTTGAAAGAAAAGCTACATGAGTTAAAGGCTAAAAAAGTGTTCATTGATGCACCGCTTTCATTACCATTGGCTTATTTTGACAAAGGCAACGATTATTTTTTCCGTAGCTGTGATAAAGAGCTAAAATGTATGTCTCCAATGTTTTTAGGTGGCTTGACAGCAAGAGCTATGCGACTGAAAAATGAATTAGCTGATATTGAATTCATTGAAACCTATCCTTCTTTTCATGCTAAAAGACTAAGCTTAAAACAATTGAATTATAAAAAACAGAAAGAGCATATTCCTGAAGTATTAACTGTTATTAAAAAGGAATTTCCATTCGATATTCCTGAAAAGTTAGCAAGCTGGCATTATGTCGATGCGCTTTTATGTTTGTTAACAGCGGTTCGTTATACTAAAAACGAACACCAAAGCTTTGGAACAAAAGAGGAAGGAATAATAATTGTATGATTTGAACTTCTAAACGATCTGGCAGTGAAGCAGAAGTATGGTTGAAAATTATCCAATACAAATATCATATTTTGACTGCATATATCTGCTGGTCAGGAGACACAGCAGAGGTTCAACCTGTTTTGGTCTGGGAGGTGCTGTCGCCTGACCAAAATCAAAGTCAGTCTTACACTGAAGTTATTGTCAATAATCTAATACAATTTTAACTTTAATATATCGTACATTTATAAGAGCGTGAACCACTATCAAATTAAGCCCAATATACGAATCATCCCCAGAAAAATAGGGAGGTGTCTATATTTCGACTTCATTACATTGCGCTCAATATGACACGAAAATTTGTACGTTTTTTAATTTTTAAATTTGTATAAGTTGCAATTTATCACAATGGTCAACGATTTGATGGTCAACTGTCCACAGAATAAACTTTTTTAAAGAAAAGAAATTAGACAATAGATGTAGTGGGTAAGCAATTTATGGACATTATATTGTTGGTCAAGACACCAACAAAGGTCTGTACCTAAGTTGGTCTCTTGACCAACTGAATTTCTTTAAAGTATCCACAAGTTTGTTGCCCCACTACAGATAGACTTTAGACGCCTGAATGTGGCTTTTAACAAGCTTTTGAAATATTCTATAGACCTTATTACGAAAACTGATTATGGCATTTTGATAAGAAGCTTCGACCGTGCTCGATTGCGAGTCCAATCAGCTACCGAATTTATGTGGTTAGTGAGCTTGTCGAACTGACTTTACAATAATTTTCGTAATAAACTCTTATATCTATCACCTAATTTATAATGTCCTTTTAAATTTTTAAATCACTCATAAAGTAACACTAACAAATTTCAATATACATAGCAAATTGAAATAATTAGTGTATTTAAGTGCTTAAAGAAGATAGATACAGCTTTGAAAAGCTAAAAAATCTAAAACTTCAGCCAAAATAATTCATTCAAATAGTAAACTCCATTATCTTTCGTTTTGGAAAAAGAAAATTCTTACAGTTAAATGAAAAAAGTACTGGTAACTTTTGGGATTGTTGCATCAAGTTTACTGCTTTTCAGCTTTGGTGGCAATCAGTTCGAGATTCAAAAGAATCTTCAAATATTCACAGATATATACAAATTACTCAATGCCAACTACGTTGATGAGCTCGATTCAGACAAGCTTGTTAAAGATGGTATAAAAGGGATGTTAAGTTCATTAGATCCTTACAATACTTATTATCCTGAAGAAAATGTTGATGCCTACAGAATGCAAATTTCTGGTGAGTATGGTGGTGTTGGTTCTACCATTCGTAAGCGCGATGATTATGTAATTATTGCTGAACCTTATGAAGATTCACCTGCACAAAGAGCAGGTTTGAAAGCAGGTGATAAGATCAGCAAGATCGACGGTGTTTCTTTTAAAGGAAAGACAACCGATGATGTGAGTAATACTTTAAGAGGGAAACCCAATACGAGTATTGATGTAGAGTTGATCGATCCGATCACGAATTCAAGCAGAAAGGTAACGATTACCCGCGAGCAGATAAAGCTGAAAAGTGTTCCACATTTTGGTATGATGGAAAATAAGACGGGATACATTTATCTGATGGGATTCCGTACCAATTGTGGTAAGGAAGTTCAGGAGGCAATGCTAAGCTTGAAAGAGCAGGGAGCCGAGCGTGTTATTCTCGATCTTAGAGATAACCCCGGAGGTTTGCTGAATGAAGCAGTAAACGTTGCTAATGTGTTTTTACCTAAAGGAACAGAAATTGTTTCTACCAAAGGAAGAAAAGATGATTTCCGTTCAAGCGAGAAAACGCGCTATCAGGCAGTTGATACCGAAATACCTTTAGTTGTGCTGGTAAGTCCGAATTCAGCTTCAGCTTCTGAAATCGTTTCGGGTGCTATTCAGGATTATGATCGAGGTGTGGTAATTGGTAGCACTACCTTCGGAAAAGGTTTGGTACAAACAACCAAAGAATTACCTTATAATTCCCGTTTGAAAATGACAACAGCTAAATACTATTTGCCTTCGGGAAGATGTGTGCAAGCAAGAGATTATTCTGGTAAGTATAAAGATGGTGGAGCCGATAAGATCGCCGATTCTTTAAGAACTGTTTTCTATACTAAGAATAAAAGAAAAGTATATGATGCAGGCGGTGTGAATCCCGATGTGGAAGTAAATCCTGAAGAATTCAATAATATTCTGGCTTCACTAATTCGCCAAGATCATATATTCGATTTTGTAACAGAATTTGTGAGTAAAAATCCAAGTATTCCACCAATTGAAAATTTTAAAATTAATGATGCCATTTATAACGATTTTGTTCAGTTCTTAGGAAAGCGTGAACACGATTACGCAACCATTAGTGAGAAAATAGCGGTTAAATTGGCTGAAAATGCTGAAAAAGATGAGTTCTCAGAAAATGTGAGTACACAAATTGCAGCATTGAAAGACAAGATCGCCAATGATAAGAATGACGATATTCAGGTTTTTAAAAAGGATATTTCTTTTTATTTACGACAAGAAATAGCAACCCGTTACTACTACCAGTCGGGGTCGATAAAAGCAGCATTGACCGATGATCCGGCAATTGAGAAGGCGTTGGCATTACTTGGCAATCCTAGTGAATATCAAACTGTTTTGAAATAGTATTATTATAAAACTAAGTTCACTTGGAATAAATCGACTAAAATGAAAAACCTATTTGTAATTTTAACTTTCTTATTAACCTTATCGAGTTGTGCTGTCGAAAAAAATACCAGTTATAGTATTTCAGCTGATAAAGCATATTTACTTCTTGCTTATAATACAACCGAGTTAGAACTTGAAGCTATTACAAAAGAATTTAGTACATTGAAAAATATAGATATTGATTACTCAAATTCTACATTTGATGAACATGGATTGATAAATTATCTAGAAATTCATGTAGATTTTAATGATGGTTATAGTGGTGGAAGTTGTAGTTCTACAAGATGGGGTTTATGGTTTAAAAACGTTGGTTTTATAAGAAATTATAATGATAGTGAAAAGAAAAAATTTAGCATAGGAAGCATCACCATATAGTATTTCCTTTAATAAAATTTTAAAGAAAGCAATTAAAAGAATGAAAAAGAAATATATAATTTTTCCAATATTAGCCCTAATTTTAGGTACAGCATTTACCAACAGCGACGAGCTGTTCCGATTGTCGAAAAATATAGGATTATTTGCCGATTTATATAAAGAACTGAATAAATCTTATGTCGATGAAGTAGAACCCGATCAGCTAATGAAAGACGGTTTGACCTCTATGCTTAAAGGGCTCGATCCCTACACGAATTATATTTCTGATGCGGTTGTAGAAAATGCGAAATTAGAACGTTTTGCGAGTGGAGGAGATGTAGGAATGGAATTGATGGAGCGCGATAATAAAGTGCTGATCAAAACGATTCTTGAAGATAATCCTGCTGACGAATTTGGTTTGAAACCAGGTGATCAAATCTTAAAGATCGATAGGAAGTCAATAAAAGACAAGCAATTAGTAGAAATTCAGGATGCCTTACGTGGTGCGCCTGATTCTCCGATCCAGATAACTTATATGCCTTATGGTTCTAAAGAAGAAGAAGTGAAAATTCTTTACAGAAAGGCGATCAAACCAAAAGATGTAACCTTTCATCAAATGTTGAATGATACGGTTGGCTATGTGCGTTTAGCGACTTTTATGGCGCGTGGTTGTGGTAAATTCGTGGAAGATGCAATTAAGGAATTGAAAGACGATGGTGCTAAGTATTTAGTGTATGATCTGAGAGATAATGGTGGTGGTTTATTAAATGAGGCGATCAATATTTGTAATTTGTTTGTTGAGAAAGACAAGGAGGTCGTTACTTCTAAAGGTCGTTTCGATATGTATAATAAATCTTATATCACACAGAAAGATCCATTTGTGCCGGATATGCCTTTAATTGTATTGATAAATGGTAAGTCGGCTTCGGCATCTGAGATCGTTTCGGGTACGATGCAGGATTTAGACAGAGGCGTTTTAGTAGGTGAGCTCAGTTATGGAAAAGGTTTGGTTCAGCAAACAAAAGACCTGAGCTTTGGTGGTAAACTTAAGCTGACTATCGCCAAGTATTTCTTGCCAACAGGTCGTTGTATCCAAGCGGTTGATTACTATGGTGATTATACCGATGGTGCTAAGTCAATTCCAGATTCATTAAAAAATGCCTTTACTACACCAAATGGAAGAACCGTATATGATAATAGTGGAGTTATGCCCGATGTTGAGGTAGTAAAAGAAAAACCGGGGACTTTTGCACAGGCATTGATTAATGAGCATGTTGTGTATGATTTTGTAAATGATTTTCAATCGAAAAATGATAGCATTGCCGATCCGGTAGCGTTTAAGTTTACAGAAAAAGACTATCAGTCATTTATCAATTTTGTGAAAAGTAATGAATTTAAGTTTGAATCAGAAACAGAGAAAACGCTTAGTGATTTAAAAGAAAGTTTAACAGAAGAAAAAGCTAATCCGGCTTTATTGAATGATCTGGCAGCAATTGAGCAATTAGTTCAACAAGAAAAATTACAATTGTTAGAAGCGAATAAAGCAGAGATCAGTGATTTAATAAAGTACGAGATCATTTCGCGTTATCACTACGATAAAGGAAAAATTACAGCATCATTGAACGATGATCCGGTAATTTTAAAGTCTTTTGATTTATTCAATGATATGGATAAATTTTATGGAATCTTAGGGATATAATAAACAGGATTCAGGATTCAGGATTCAAATTGCCCTATCAGCAAGAAAATACTCGCTGATAGGGCATTTTTATTTATTAGAAATTTCGTCTAAATATCCTGCAATTTTTTTAGTCAAATTATAACTCGTATATTCATTCAGGTTCGAAGTATTATCAACCTCAAAGGTTTCACTTTGCTTCCAGTGCTGGTACATTTTTAGCAAAGTTTGCTTGATGCCCTCAAAATCTTCGTAGTTTTTAGTGTAACCACTTTTAGTTTTCTCCAATATTTTTCCAACATCACTTTGTGGAGGACCTAAACACAAAATGTATTTTTTTACGGCAAGATATTCAAATAATTTACCCGGAATACGCCCCATAACATTATCTTGTTTGTTTAGTGGTAGGAATAAAACGGAGCTTTGTGCAATCGTATTCAAGGCTTCTTTACGTGGAACATAGCCTACCACATTTACCACCTCATTTAAGTTCAGGTCTTCATAAGATTCTTTTACAGAAAAATCGACCTGACCAACTAATTTAATTTCTAGATCGTTTTTGAATTCGTCATTTTCTTCACAAAGCTTTTTTATTACTTTAAAGAATGTTTCAGGTTTTCTGTCGTAGCCCAAAATACCAATATGGGAAATGGTGAATTTATCTTTCTTATAGTTTGGTAGATTTCCGTAATCATCGGTGTCGAAACCCCAATAGATAACCGAAACATTTTTTGCTCCTATGTCCTCGAGTTCTTTCTTCCACGTAGGGCTTACTATGGTTACTTTATCGGCATATTTAAAAGCTTCTTGTTCTAAACGGCGGTGTTTTTTGTCGGCCCATTTGGTTAGACGTAAAAGTTGGTAGTAATCTACTTGTGTCCAGGGATCCTGATAATCAGACAACCAGGGTGTACCAGTATTTTTCTTAAGCAAGGTGGCAATACGGGTATTGGTGTGCGGTGGTCCATCTGTTAAAATGGCATCTATCTGGTTATTCTTAATATAATCAGTTAAAAACTTTACAGAAGGTTTTATCCACATAGCTCTCGCGTCGGGGATGAAAAAATTACTTCTGATCCATACGGAAAGTTTATGAAGGAAGCCGGACTTTTCGTCTTGGGTATAAAAAACATTATTGACATTGGCATCTTTTTTCTGCCCGGTTACCATTTTGTAAATGGTGTATGGCTCCCATATTTTCTGCTTCAGAACCGTAATGTTTTCAGGAATATCTTTATTGTTGCTCTCGTCTATGGTTGGATAGTGAGGATTTTCGGCAGTAAAAATAATGGGTTCCCAACCAAAGTTTCGTAGATATTTTGCCATTTTAAGGCAACGTAAAACACCTATCCCACCTGAAGGTGGCCAGTAATATGTGATAATCAAAACTTTTTTCATCTATTTCAATCTAAACAGGTCTTTCAACCCCATTTTATTATTATCGATAAGTTTATGTAGCCTGAACCATTGTTTGATTTTATGGCTATACTTAAAAATATTGAAGATAGTTGACGGATAAAATCGTCTTATCTTTTCAGATTTGTAAAAGGCATTAAATTTATCTTTATATTCAAACCTTTCAGGTACGAAGCCAAAATTACTAACATATAAACTGTATTTAAAAGTATTTTCCTGTGGCATTGGTGCTAAATTCTTTAGCTCTATTAGCTTTACTAATTCTTGAAATGATTTAGGAACATAAGCAAGGTCTTGATTCATATAAAATGATTTACCATACAAAATAGAAGGCGTACCCCAATAAGTGGCTTCAACTCCTGTGGTTGAACCAAAACTTACAGCTTTATCGCATTTTTCCATCAGATAATATGTGTCAACTTCAGAATTTGGTGGTATAACGGTCAAATTCGGAAAAGACATTTTCTCAATCTCTCTTATTTGAATATTATCTACTTTCCCCAAATTTGGATGTACCCTTAAGTAAAAATGAATATTGGTATTGTTTACAAAATATCCCACCATTTTTTCAATAGCTTCATTTTGTGAATCGTACAGCTCGGTTTGCCATTCAACTATTGCTTTCATTTCATCTTCCGAAGAATTAAAAATGGCAATATTGATCTTCGATTCATCAAAATTTTGAGGAAGGGTTTGCTTTGTTTGTTTTCCTATGTATGATTTGTCATTTTTTTGTCTGCCATATTTTTTATCGTTGAACCATTGGTTCGCCAGTTTTATTCTTTCCGTTGTTTCAAAATTATCCCACAACTTATTCGCTTCTCTTTCCCAGGCTTTTATACTGTGAGGCAGACTGTTTTCGTAGATGTTATATTTCCCCGCTCGGCTTCCGGCTTCAACGGTAGCATAGGGTATATTGTATTTTTTTACTAATTCTATGACCGGATAAAACTCAGCAAAACGTCCGTTGAAAAGGTATATCTTATCGGGCTTGAATTCAGTAATCTGATGTTCAATATTACACATCACATTTACCGATTTGCGTAGTTCAGTTTCAATTAATCCGCCATATTTTTCAGTATTTATTTCATAATCTCTTTTTAAAGAAATAATGGTTGAAGCTGTTCCTCGACCAATATTTATACCTTTATAATTAAAGGTCATTAGTTCTTGAAGATGTGAGAAATTGGGTATTGTTAATTGGTTCGCTTTTTCGTGTTTTTTTAAATTAACAATGTTCTTTTTTTCTATGCCAACCAAATTAAAAAGCTTTTGTGTACGTGCCTGACAAATAGCGCAACCTATTACATGCCCTTTGGGGTTTAAATAACAATTAGCTAGCACTGCATCACAATTTAAAACGCGAATTTGATGTTTTTCGTTTTTGAGATTTTCTATTACTTCTGCTCCTAAACCAGCATGAAGCGGACTCATTCCTTCAGCAAAATAGTATAATATTTTCATTGAAATTGGTTAAGGAAGTTTATTGTACAAGTCGCCCAATATGATTTCAAACGATTTCTTATACTCACTAGGCCAGCTATCGTAATCTTCGATTTTTTTAGTAGGTGTTTTTATTTCATCTTTTGTGTTTACTGCTTTTATTTTCTTGATCTTTAATTCAATTCCAATAAACTTTTCAAGTTCATCTATTTCACCTTTTATCAGATCTTCAAATTTCAGGTACATAAAATCGGTATTTTTAATACCTTCTAAAATGGTTTCGTGGTAATTTTTCAAATAATAACACATTCTATCAAAAGCGGGAAGATCTTTAGCACCTGATAGTTCAGAATTATATCTAATTCTATTACTATCTATAAAAATTTGAGGAAATACTGTCTTATTGACATTTGAAGCAACAATACTTTTTAAATCACGATATAAAAATATAAATTTTGCATTTGGAAATACTTCTTTAATTAAGGGAGCTAAGGAAAACAATCTATTGCTAGATTCTAAAAAGACAGATTTTCGAGTTAATAGTAATATATTTTTTATCAATTGCTTATTTGAGCCATCCAAGAAATATCTTACCGCCAAAATATCAAGATCGGGTTCTTTTTCGTGGTAAACTTTGCTTATGTTGTTTGCTTTTAGCAATTCAACTAAATATTTTGAACCACAGCTGCCAGGATTCAGGCAAAAATATTTAACTTCTTCAGTGTTATTTAAAAGATTAATAATATCTCGAGGAAATATCTTTGCATAATTATATATTCTGTAAATACTTCTTGGAATCATACTTCTCTTACAACTTCAATGGTGTTCCAAAATTTAAATCCATAGGTGCTTTCTTCCCTAATATGTTTTCGTAATACTTAGGGGGCATTCCATCGCCAGGGCGAATAATTTTTATATTTTCTGAGGTGAATTTTTCTCCTTTTTTTATGTCTTTTACAACATAGATAGAACGCTTGAACTGTCGGCTTACTTCTTCGGATTTTTGTGTATCAAGCTGTATGTTACCTAAAGCTAAAAAGGCTCTTTCGCTTTCTTCAACCAGTAGTTTTAGTTCGTGCGGTTCTAGCGAGAAGGCACTATCTACACCACCATCTGCTCTTTTTAGGGTAAAGTGTTTTTCTATTACCCTTGCCCCCAATGCAACTGCTGCCACAGATGCGCCTATGCCCATTGTATGATCTGATAAGCCAATGGTACAATTGGGGAATATTTGTTGTAAAACAGGAATAGTGTTTACATTGGTGTTTTCGGCACTTGCGGGGTAGGTACTAGTGCACTTGAAAATAACAATATCTTTTGCTCCATTGGACTTTAAGTATTGAATCGACTCGTATAGTTCGGAGATTTTACTTGTTCCAGAAGAAATTAAAATTGGTTTGCCTGTTTGTGCTACTTTTTTAAGTAATGGGAAATGATTGCTTTCAAAGGAAGCTATTTTATACGCTGGAACATCTAGTGTTTCTAGGAAGTCAACGGCTGTTTCGTCGAAGGGTGAAGAAAAAGCTAAGATGCCTAATTCATTTGCATAATCAAAAACCTGTTTATGCCATTCCCAAGGGGTGTAGGCTTCTTGGTAAAGCTCATATAAGTTTTTACCATACCAAAGTGAATTTTTATCAGTAATATCAAATAAGCCCCCTCTATGATTAATTGTAATTGTATCGGCAGTATAAGTTTGTAATTTTAAGGCACTTGCTCCAGCTTGGGCGGCAGCCTTTACCAATGCGAATGCTCTATCAATTGATTGATTATGATTGCCTGACATTTCGGCAATAATAAATGGTTTGTGGTTTTTGCCTATATCTATGTTTCCTATTTTAAATTCATTCATTTTAAAACATATTTGAAAGCATTTTCATATAATTCTGCTTCTGTTTCGCTAAATCCAAGGTTTCTAAAAATTTTAGTTGAAGGTATATTTTGTTTTTTTACATATCCGATAATCGGTGTTTTCATGCCAAAATAGTCTTTAGCTTTTTTAATTCCTTCTTTTAAAATTATTTCACCTAATCCTTTTCCTCTATAATTTTTATCTATTGAATAGCCTATATATATTTTTTTATCTTTTAAGTCGAAACGAACTTGTCCTACCATATTACTGGCTACTTGTGCCAATAACATCAGTGTATTTTTATCTTCTATTTTTTGTTGAAACCAATTTTTGTGCGAGGCTAAGGGTATTGTAGTTGAATTAAAAGATTGTTTTCTTGTTTCGGTTTCATTTGTCCACTGGTAGTAAAGCATTATATCATTTGTAGTAGCTTTTCTTAGAGTAACTAATAAATGATAAAACATTTTTATAAATCGTTTTTTTTGTTTTCCGTCTATTATTTTTATTTTTTCTTCATCAAATGGTTTTTCGATTAGTGTTGTTTGCTCATCAAATTTTAAGGCTAAGTTGTTTGCGATTAAATAATTGAAAATTCCTTTCTGATTATCAGCAATGGTTTTTAAATACAATTCACCACCTATACTTAAGTATTCGAAGGAAATAGTACTTGGCGGAGTAATGGCTTTCCCACATTTTTGCATACATTCGACCATTTGTACTGCACTTAAATTACTTAATATTTCAATATTAGTTGAGGAGTGTACCACAAATTTTTCCAATTCACTGCGATACAAATAAGCACTACCTACAATAATATAATAATTATAATTTGGTTTTTGTGTTATACAATGCTGAATTACTTTTAAGGTATCATTTTTTGGATCAGCACCACCTAAGCATATTAATACATTTTTATTATAGGTTTTATTTATACCATTTTTTATGGCTTCTCTGAATGGCTTTCTTAAAAGTAAATAGGATAGTCCTAAATAAATTTGTGTATAGCTTTCTACAGAGTAATCTTCTTTTTTAACACCACCAGCATGATTTATAATGGCATCTGCAACAAAATGATAGGCATAAATATCATCAATGCAAACTAATTTACGGGCTTTCGATTTTATTAATCTTTGATATTCAGTTACGAAATGGTAGCCATCTAAAACTACTATTTCTTTATTGGTTAAATATTGTTTTGCTATATATTCAGCTTCTTCAATATCATTTTTAGTTTCGGGAAGTTCAATAATGGTTTCACAAATTTCTAATATTTGCTTTTTTAGTGTTGAGAGAGGATTTCTAACTATAAAATGACATTCAAAATCTTCACACAACATTTCTGCTAAGGCTAAAGAACGGATAATATGTCCTAAGCCCATTTTGGAATTGCCATCGGCTCTGAAGTATATTTTTTGTTTATTTTTCAAGCAGTAATTTATATTTTATCTCAGCTAGATGCCAATCTTCCAAGGTGTCAATATCCTGAGCTTCTGTTTCTGAAATAACTACTACGCCTGTATTCTCTGTCCAGAGTTTTTTCTGTTCTAAAAGTCTTTTGCTTTTAAACCAATAAAATTGTCCAACATCGTGGTAAGCTGTTTCTAAATCTTGTGAACGGGAATTTATGTATTGTGGTTGAAACATTGCCATCTTTTTTGTTTCTGTATTAACCTGTATAGCTCTTTGAATAGGAAAGCCAAATTTAACCACAGGAAAAACAGTATCAAAATTATTTTTTTCTAGCAAGTCGAAACCTTTTATTAAAATTTGAGATGTAAGAAAAGGGGCGGTTGGATATATACAACAAGCATATTCAGGTTTTATATTTAATTGCTCGTAATAATTAAGTACTTCTAATAATACATCTACGGTTGATGCAAAGTCATCAGCATTTTTTTTACTGCGAAAAAAAGGAACTTTTGCTCCATAAGTTTTGGCAATCTTGGCAATTTCTTCACTATCGGTAGAAACCATTACTTCATCAAATAAATTTGATTTTAAAGCTGTTTCTATGCTGTAAGCAATAATGGGTTTTCCTAAGAAATTCTTAATGTTTTTTTTAGGAATACGTTTACTACCTCCTCGGGCTGGTATAATTGCAATTTTAGACATCGCTTATTTTTAACACTTGCTCAATCACAAATTCTTGCTCTTCTTCAGTCAAAGTGGGATACATGGGTAAACTAATACATTTTTCATAATAGGCTTCTGCCGTAGGGAAATCGCCTTTTTTATAACCAAATTGTTTGTAATAAGGCATTAAATGCGTAGGAATGTAGTGAATTTGAGCATAAATCTTTTGAGTTCTCAAATAATCATATAACTCTTTACGGTTTTCTATCTGAATGACATACAAATGGTAAGCGTGCCCAACCTCATTTGGAGGAATAATGGTTTTTATTTTTGTTCCTTCAAAGGCTTTATCGTACTTTTTAGCAATTTTTCTTCTTATTTCTAATTTTTTTACTGCTCTATCTAACTGCGAACTTCCTAACGCACAAAGTATATCGGGAATACGATAATTATAACCTAGTATTTGCATTTCCATATACCAACCACCATGATTTTCTTGCAATTTTTTAGGGTCTTTAGTTATTCCGTGTGTTCTTAACGTTAATAGTTCATCATATAAATCTTTTCTATTGGTGGTAATCATACCTCCTTCACCACAAGCTATATGTTTTACTGGATGAAACGAAAAAATAGCTAAGTCAGCAAATTGACCATTTCCACAGTTTTGTTTTACCCCTTTACTATCTGTAAAAAAACCTCCTGGTGCATGACAAGCATCTTCAATTATCCATAGTCCATATTCATCGGCTAATTGTCTGAATGCTTCTAAGTTAACGGGGTAGCCTGCAAAATCAACCGGAATTATTCCTTGATACGTTTCTTTTGGTGCGTTTTCTAAAAGCATTCGTACTTTTTCAATATCTAAAGTAATAGTATTGGCAGCAATATCTGAAAAAACGACTTCACCACCACAGTAACGCACACAATTTGAAGAAGCTGCAAAGGTTATTGGTGGCGTTATTACTTTACTTGTTTCATTAACTCCCAAAGCCAAAGTGCATAAATGTAGTGCCGCAGTACCATTGGCTACAGCTACGGCATATTTAGCACCTATATATTTGGCAAATTTATTTTCAAACTCTTTTACTTTTGGTCCTTGAGTTAAGTAATCTGCTTTTAAAATTTCAACCACAGCATCAATATCTGCTTGAGAAATATCTTGTCGTCCGTATGGAATGGCTTTTGGCATTTTTAATAATTTTCAGTAGAAAAAGAAGTATTTACATGTTCTTTTATATAACTTCTGAGTTCTTCGATACTTACCCATTCTGTATTTGTTCCCGAGTTGTAACTAAAGCCTTCGGGCACTTTTTTAGCATCAAATTCTTTTATGAATTTGTCTAAATTCCAGTTTGTAACGGTTGGTAAAATAGTGTAATATTTCCCCAAATCGTAGGTGTTAAAAGAATCTGAAACCGTTATCATTTCTTCATGAACCTTTTCACCTGGTCTTATGCCTACTACTCTTTGCTCAGTATTTGGCGCAATGGCTTTGGCAACATCTGTTATTTTATAAGAAGGAATTTTAGGAACAAATAATTCGCCTCCCCAAGCTGTAAACAAAGCATGAAAAACCATATCAACACCGCTGTCTAATGTAATGTTGAATCGGGTCATGTCAGGGCTGGTAATAGGTAAAAAACCTTCTTTTCTTTTTTTTATAAAAAATGGAATAACCGAGCCATTCGATCCCATTACATTACCATAGCGAACCACCGAAAATCTGATTGGATTTGCACCTTTAATATTGTTGGCAGCAATAAAAAGTTTGTCGGAAGTGAGTTTTGTAGCTCCGTACAAATTAATGGGTGCACATGCTTTATCGGTAGATAGCGCCACTACTCTTTTTACCCCTGTTTGTAGGCAGGCATGAATAACATTTTCAGCACCTCCTATATTTGTTTTTATACATTCAGAAGGGTTGTATTCAGCTAAATGTACGTGTTTCATTGCGGCGGCATGAATAACATAGTCTATGCCTTGCATTGCTCTGATAAGGCGCTCTTTGTCTCGTACATCACCAATAAAAAAACGAATAGCTGGGTATTTGTCAGATGCGTATTCTTGAGCCATCTGAAATTGCTTTTGTTCATCACGTGAAAAGATTACTAACCGTTTTACATTTGGGAATTCAGTGAAAACCCTTTTTGTTAATGCTTTTCCTAATGAGCCAGTTCCTCCAGTAATTAATATTGCTTTATTATTTAAGTCGTTCATTTAAGTTGTAAGTTATAGGGAGTTTCTTTTGTACAAATTTACTTCTTGTTAATCAAATAAATTTAATTTAAACCAAATTCTTATGACCATAAATTGTATTAACTATTGAATTAAGAAAACTGAAATATTAAGTACACCATGGAAAAGTTTTTGAATTCATTTACTTATCCTTTATCTCAAAATAAGGTTGCAATACAACGAAATTAAGTACCAATAACTTTTCATTTAATTCTAATACAGGCTGTATTAAGTTATCTGTTTTTCTTAATTTTATATCGCCTATCTTTGCTAAGGTCATTTTCAATTTGCTTTCATTATGAAATACTTATTTTCTTTAATTTTTGTGCTTATTGTTTCACATTTGAATGCCCAGGATGTCGCTCTTATGACTATTAAAGATGACGCTTTGTTTGGTGTTTCTAAAAATGATGCGACTTTAACATTACATTCGCCTATAAATTATTATCAGGAATTAGAATTTGCTGGGCTCACTTATTCACCAGATGATAATGTCTTTTATACTAAGAAAAGAGGCTTTTATCCTCAACTTTATACCATTGACTCTAATGGAACTATTGAATTGGTTGGTGATATAAGTTATGAAAATGAAACAGTTGTTCACTGCGAAGGTATTGCTTTGAATAGAAGTAATAATAAATTGTACGGTGCTATTAATATTGGTACTGTTAATCAATATCAAACTAATTACCTTGCTGAAATAGATAAACAAACAGGTATTTGTACTATTGTTTCGCAATTAACAGGAACAAATGGTTCACCTGATATGGATGTAATGGTTTTTGGCGATAACAATATGCTATATTTTGTAGATGGTTTACCAAGTAGTTATGCTAATGCAAGTAATTTTTATAGTTATGATACAGGAAATATATCCGATACATTTACTCCAGAGTTGATTTTTTCAACTGATTACTATCCTTTCAGAGATTTAGCTTTTTCTGATGGAAACTTATATATACCAAGTAATTATCCTGAATATGGAGGCGCTAAAGAATTATATAAGTTAAGTTTGAATTCACTTGAATTTGAATTGGTTGGGGATATTGAGGAATCCCAAAATACCTTAGGCTTCGAAGGGTTAACTGCTTATAATATACCAAATCCTGTTATAGGGGTTATTAGTGATCTGCCAACGACTATTTCAATAACAGACGCTTTTGTATTCGATAACATAAGGTTTGTTCCAGTTAAAGGGATTAGAGAGATAAGAAGCTTAAATATATTTGATTTTTATGGAAATAAGATTATAGAAACAGAAGAGCAACATCTGAATTGCATAGAAACTTCGATACTACAAAATCTTAGGAGAGGTATCTATATTTATAATTTAAAAGTAATAAATATGGAAGGTGAAGTTGACTTCTACAGAGGGAAGTTTATAAAATAGACCGATAACAAATTCAAACTTACTTATAAACTTATATTAACTTTTTTGTTTCATATTTTACTTGATAAGATTACGACCACCATTATACAACCTAAATGCAAAACCATGAAGAAAACAATCATTATATTCACATTATTTGCCCTAAGTTTTTTTAGTAATATAATTCAAGCTCAAATTAACAACACTTTATTACTGAATGGCTCTAATGATTACTTAGAAGTACCCAATAATAGTACACTCGACTTTATTGATGAGATAACTGTTGAAGCTTGGGTGTATATTTCTTGTGAATCAGAAGATGGGTATAGTGCCATAGTTAATAAACAGTGGTGTCAGGGACAAAATTTTGCTTTTAGTTTAGAGACCAAAGATGGGGACTTAAAATGGGCTTGGCTTGGAGGTGAGGTGATTAGCTGTGCAATGCCTAATGTTTTTATCAAAGAGAATGCAATACAGGATAATGAGTGGACACATATTGCTGTAACACATACACCTAACAGTGTTCAGTTTTATATAAATGGAGAAGCAGTGTCGGGATACTTATCAGAAGGTCAATATTCTTCAATTCATGTAAGTGATGAGCCTATAAAAATTGGTGCATATCGCTTACTGAATGGTAATTTAACTCGTTATTTAAGAGGTGCTTTAGATGAGGTCAGGTTATGGGATTATGCAAGAAGTGATTCCGAAATTTCAAGTGCTTTTAATTCAGCACTTACTGGTAATGAATCAGGACTAAGTCTTTATTTTAATATGGAAGAACAGGTTGTTGGTTCAGAAAGTATTGTAGAAAATCTGGCACAAAATACAGGTGCTATCAATAATGCAGAGGTAAAAGGCGGAAGTGCTGATACGCCAATTACTTTGCTTTTTGAAGATGTCGATGTCGATAACTGTATAAACGATCCTGAGCCTGAAGTTGAACCTGATCCTGTTATAGGCGTTATCAGCGATCTGCCAACGACTATTTCTATAACAGATGCTTTTGTGTTCGATAATATAAAGTTTGTTCCAGTTAAAGGAATCAGAGAGATAAAAAGCTTAAATATCTTTGATTTTTATGGAAATAAGATTATAGAAACAGAAAAACAATATCTGAATTGTATAGAAATTTCGATACTTCAAAATCTTAGAGGAGGTATCTACATTTATCACTTGGAGTTTATTGATGAAGATGGAAATCAGAAAGTCAGGCGAGGGAAATACTTGACAAAATAATTTATTTCCCCAACACAAAAACGCTAGGTTTTTTATGTATGTCCGATTTCATTTTTTTCCATTCTTTTATATCGATTAAGTAGTACAAAAGCTTCCTTGCTATAAATTTACAGTCCATTAAATAATTTAAAGTGGATTGGCTAGCAGGTTTTAAACAAAAGAAATTACAAAATACTTCCTTTCATAACATTTCTAAACAAGTATTTAATATACTGATAGCCCAAGATAATTATGGCTATTACATTGAGTTAGTTGATTATAAGTTTAATCCGGTTATTATCAGTTCTAATAGTGTAAAACTATCATTAAGAACCTTTACCGAACAATTTAATAACGCATTTAATATCATTTCTAAAACGATTAATTGGGATTTTGATGATGCTGAAGAAAAAGATAACAAGGTGTATTTAAGTGATTTTCCACAACTTTTAAAAGCCATTCCTTCACCAATTCCTGAAGATATTCAAATAGTTGATCGCAATAACAAATCAATTCTTTTTGCTCAAAATACTGTTGATGTTTATTTTAATATTTCCAATACTGATTCTGAGCAGTTATTGACCTCACAATTAATCGCCCAAACTGATAAATCAAAAATTGAGAACTTTCACTTTTTAACGAATGAATTTATAATCGCTAATCAAAAAATATATCAATTATCAAGTTCATTTCACTCTGCCGATTATCTTCGTCAACTAGAGAGTTCTTTTCCCAAAGATCAAATCGAATTTTATCTTTCAATGCTTGCTACCTATGCAACAACAGATTTGATTCAATATGAAAGCTATCAGATGACTTTTAAAACTGAACCTGTTGTAAGTGAAATGGCAATGGTTATTGAACGAATAGATCAGGAAAAAAACCTATTCATACGACTTACTCAATTATTACCTGGAATACAACAAACAGCCTTAGCTTCAGAATATGAATTAAATTATGTAGCAAACCTTAATGAACAAGATAAGGTAATTGTCATCAGACCGATACAAAAATATAGTGAAGATGTAATTTATGAAACCTTTTTTGCTCACCTGAAGGGAGTATTCAAGCGTAAAGAGATGGCTAAGATTGTAATAACTTACCCCGATGAAGTTATTTTGGAAAAAGAACTAGCACAACAATTTCTATCAGAAGCTTTACTCGATCTGGTACAAGATTTTGAGATTCTTGGTAAAGAAAAGCTGAAAGACTATAAAATCGAAATAAAGCAACCTAAGATCAATGTAAATTTATCTCCAGGAATAGATTATTTTGAAGGCGAAGTAACATTAGAGTTTGATGACTTTAAAATTGACCTATTCAAAGCAATCGAACAGTATAAAAAAAATAAACTCATTCTCCTTTCTGATGGACGTAATGCCTTAGTAGCTGAGTCATATATAAAACGTCTGGAAAGAATGTTTTCTAAAAAAGGAAAGCAAGCTCAAATTTCTATATTCGATTTACCTTTAATGGAAGACTTATTAAAGGGGCAAATAGATGAGGCTGTTTTCAATAAGTATAGAGAATTATACGAAGGGTTCAACAAAATAAAGCCAATCCGAAATGTAAAAGAAGTTAAAGCAACTTTACGCCCTTATCAAAAATATGGTGTAGCATGGATGCAGTACCTTATGAATAATAATTTGAATGGTTGTCTGGCTGATGATATGGGTTTAGGTAAAACACTTCAAACATTGTGTTTACTTCAAAAAAATAAAAGTAATTTACCCTCATTGATCGTGATGCCAACAACCTTGCTTTTTAATTGGCAAAGCGAAATTAAAAAGTTTACACCGGACTTAAGTTTTTCGGTTTATCATGGAACTGAGAGGAACTTAGAAGATGCAAAAAGTAAGCATCTTATTTTAACTACTTATGGGGTGGTAAGAAATGATATTGAGGAACTTATGGAAATGAATTTTCATTATATCATTCTCGATGAATCACAAAATATAAAAAATCTGAATGCTAAAAGTACTAAAGCTATAATGCTCTTAAAGTCAGAGCATCGTTTGGCATTAAGTGGTACCCCCCTCGAAAATAATATGGGAGAATTATATAGCTTATTCAGGTTTTTGAATCCAGCTATGTTCGGTACTTTTAAAAAATTCAATGAAAAATATATTAATCCTATTCAACGATTTGATGATGAGGATGTAATTACCGAACTACGTACCAAAATTTATCCTTTTATTCTAAGAAGAATGAAAAATGATGTACTTAAAGATTTACCCGAAAAAATTGACAATGTTTTGTATGTAGATATGAGTGAACAACAGAAAAAGTTGTATGAACAACGCCGTCAATTTTATAAACTCGCTGTTAGCGATCTCATTCAGAAAGAAGGAGTTAATAATATTCAGTTGTTCGTTTTTCAGGCTTTTTCTGAACTCAGACAAATAGCTTCTATTCCAGAGGCGAAAAGTAATGGTGCTATCATTTCTCCTAAATTAGAATTGCTTAAAGATCACATGCTTCAATCAATAAAGAACGGGCATAAAGTTCTGGTTTTCGCTAATTATTTAACAGCTGTTGATTTGATCACCCAAGTTTTAGAGAAAAATGAAATTCATCATGTGAAAATGACGGGTTCTACTAATAATCGACAAGCCTTGGTCAAAGAATTCAAAAAGAATAAAGATTGTAAAGCTTTCGTGATGACCTTGAAAACAGGTGGTACAGGTTTGAATCTTACAGAGGCTGACATCGTTTATATTTTTGATCCTTGGTGGAATGTAGCAGCAGAAACACAAGCTATAGATCGTGCGCACAGAATAGGGCAGAAAAATACGGTAATTAGTTACCGTTTAATAAGTAGAAATACAATTGAAGAAAAAATTATTGAGCTTCAGGAAAAAAAACGTGCCTTATTTGATAGTTTGATAAGTGCTGATACTAAAGCGAATAAAAAGCTATCTGAAAATGATATTGAATTTATCTTAAGCTAAATTCCTAATTTAATCTTTTAAAATCTTATCTAACAAGCTGATAATATGACTATAGAAAGTTTTGATGATTTTTACACAAAACAAGAGCTAACAGGGTGGTTATCTTTTTTCGTAAGAGTAGGGAATAAATTTGATCAGATAAATCCAATTTTAAGCGATCATGTCAAGGGTAGAAAAACTTATAAGATTCCCAAGCTCGAATTAATTGAGATTATCGCTAAAATGCTTTCAAATGATACAGTCCTTGAAGCAATTAATCAGTATTTTCCTGAAGAAATAAAAGAGAAATTATACTGGACACCCGGTTTTTTGGAAGAGGGAGAGTTTGTGGATTTTGCGGGTCGTAATAATTATGCGATAGATTATTCAGGGGTGAAAATGAAAGGTTGGTGTTCTATTTTTAAGCCTGAAGCAACAAGGGTTTCTTTTTATGAAACGCTTTTGGATAAAGTTTTTTTCCCTTCTTTCATCATAGATTTATTAACTAAAAATTTACCCAAGCCTCAAGCATATTATCTACAAGCTACCGAATCTTTCGATACTAAAGATCTGTTTCACTTCAATGTAGAAAAAGAAATATTTTCTAATATTTCTGAAATAGCTTATTTATTGGGTAGTGATTTGTTAAAACGTGGAAAAAAGGGAACGATCCTACCCTCTGCTTTAAAAAAAATGCAGGCAGATTATAATATAGAAGAACCTTATGAAAATAGCAGTCATAAAAAACATCTATTGGTTAGATCGAAAGTACTTACTGAGTATATGGAATCCTGTAAAATAAATGAGCTTACAGTTATTCAAAATGAAGTTTTGCCTTTTCTGAAAAAAATAGCAATAGAAGTACAACAGAGTAAAATATTCACAATTTTACAACTCCCCAACCCCTTTGTAAATAATTATGTAAGACGACAATTTAACGATAAAATTCAAGGACAATTAATTAACTTATTTAAAACACAGCCAGATGCTTGGATTGCTATAGATGATTTTATTAAAACAATAAATATTCAACGTATATACTGTTCCCCAACTAAGAGTGATCGTAATATTGAAATAAATTTAAAAACACAATATTCTAATACTCGATATACACTTTCACCTGAAGAAGCGATTAGTGTGCTAGGGGTATCAACTATTTCTTCATTAATACATTTTTTATCTTTCTTTGGCTTGTTAGAAATTTATCATGATTACGAAGTACCAAGTGTAAAAAGTCGTGATCACTACTACAATTATACCTTAGAACTTCCATTTACCAATATTCACTATTTCAGACTCACCGAATTAGGGAAATATTGTTTCAATATAAAAGAAAGTTATTCTGCTCCTGAAACATTAAATGAGCGAGCTGAAATAATACTTGATGAACAGTATTTGTTGATTAAATTATCAAAGAAAGACATCAGGCTTCAAAATGTTTTAACTGATTTTTTTAAACCACTATCAGAAACACAATTTTTATTCGATGAAGCTTTATTTATGAAAAAGATTAATTCAGAAATGGCTTTTGAGCAGAAAATTTCAAGGCTGAAAAGAATACTAAAACCCGTGAGCTTGACAGCAAATTGGGAGAAAGTGTTCGATGATATTCGTGGGCGTTTCAACCCTTTTCGAATAAACAATCAATATAAAGTAATTCAAATACAAAAAAATAACCCTGAATTACTTTTTTTACTAATGAATGATCCTGAATTGAAAAATCTTTGTTTACGTGCTGAAAAACTACACATCATTGTCGCTAATTCTAAATACAATAAATTTATAAACCGTATAAAAGAGTTAGGATGGCATATTGATCAATAGTCATTTTTTATGGTAAAATAATTTATTTCCCCAACACAAAAACGCTAGGTTTTTTATGTATGTCCGGTTTCATATTTTTCCATTCTTTTACATGTAAAGTAACAATTTGCTGATCGGGCAAAGATATATTCGTTGCTATACATAACTTAGAATCCGGATGTGCAACAGCAAGAATATCATTCAGTAAATGCTGATTACGATAAGGCGTTTCCATAAATATTTGTGCGGCATATTCTTTTTTAGCTTTGCCTTCTATTCTTCTTATAGCTTGCTGACGCTCGTATTTGTCGATCGGTAAATAGCCATGAAAGGTAAAGCTTTGTCCGTTCATTCCCGAACCCATCAATGCCATCGTTATAGAACAAGGACCCGGTAAGGGAACTACATCTATTCCCTGACGATGCGCTTCAGCTACCAACATACTTCCCGGATCAGCAATAGCAGGACAGCCAGCATCGGAGATCAAGCCGATCTTTCCACCCATGGTTGCTTCCATGAGCATCTCCATCATCTCGTTCCTGTCCATTCGTGATTTAAACTTTCCCTTTGGGCGTGGTAAAACATGCCAGATAATCGCGTCAATATCTACCGATCTGTCTAACTTCTTCAAATATCTTCTTGCCGATTTCTCCGACTCAACGATATAGTGTTTTAAATTAAGCGCTATTTCTTTTACCTGTGGTGCAATAATACTCGTATCATCACCGCCCAATAAGTTGGGAATTAATATTAGTTGTCCATTATTCACGAGGCAAAGTTAGAAAATAAATCTTTGCCCGACTTTCTTATGGCTTTCATTTATATTCAGTTTGGATCATTTCAGTAAATAGTTTGTAAAGTGTAGTTAACTGCTTGTTTTCTGAAAGCTGATTCAAATGTCGTTCAATGGTCTTTTGGTCATTGCGTATTGCCGGACCGGTTTGTATGGTTTTGGGAGAAGCTTGTTCTATTTTTTTTACCGACTCTATTATTAGTGGCTTTAAAAGGTCGAGTGAAAGATCTTTTTCTTTCAATAAGTTTTCAGCAATTAAAAATAAATGATTACTGAAATTGTTGGCAAAAACAGCTGCTAAATGCAATTGCTTCCTTTGTTCATTATTTACAATATGAAAATTTTTGGAAATAGATTTCGCTAAACGTTGAAGGCGATTCAAACTGCTTTCATTATTAGCATGAACGAGAACAGGCAAGTCTTCCCATTCTGGTGTTTGGTTCATAGAAAAACTTTGTAAAGGATAAAAGGATCCATACTTTTTATGTGAGTCTAATACATTAGTACTCACAGAACCAGAAGTATGTACCACCAACGTGTCAACCTTTATTTGCTCTGCAACTTCTTCAATTACATCGTCTTTTACTGCGATGATACATACATCACAAGGTTGGTTGATTTCTGAAAGATCATTGGTGGCTTTTGCCTGAATCAATTCGGCTAACTTTTCAGCATTTGATAATGAGCGACTGAATACCTGTATGATATCGTGTTCTTGTTGAAATAATCTTTTCCCTAATTGTGTAGCTAATCTTCCCGATCCTATTAATGTAATTTTCATATTGAGAGTATGTTTAAAGATTATTTTGAATTGAAAATCAACAGTTTGTGGTTCTGAATAAGAAAAATTGTATGCGTTTAGTGAGCTAAATAAATGCGATTTTTCAACATCAGGTTCATAAAATATTGGTTTTCAGTTGATAGAAAATTAAACATACTCTAAGTTTACAGCGTTTCGAGGTCAATTATTTTTGAAAGATTGAATGTACAATTATCAATGACATGGACTTCATCTTTACCATCAAAAATTTGCCAGGGCGTTTGAGCCGTGGCTACCACAACCGATTTAGTTTCTGTAAAAACCCATATAACTTTCTGTACACCAAAGTTCAATAGATCTTTTGTTTTATTTTGGTAATACTGTTGCTTGGTTTCTGTCCAGCTTTCAATATCGGCATCAATATCAACTTCTAAAACAATTAAAGGTGGCTTATCGGCATATTTTTTTGTCGGTTTGAAATCAGCTTTGTCAAAAATGGCGATATCCATGCTTCGATTATCATTTTTTCCCAAGTGAATACCGTGTTCACTTGACGTAAATACATATCTATCTCTAATGCCGGATGCAAATAATAACCCGATAATTTCAGTAACTATAAAACTTTGTAAACTACTTGATCCCACGTCGTTGGATTTATAACTTAATAATGCCTCTTTGTATCCCTTACGAAATATTGGCTTTCCGTTAACTACTTCATAAACATAAGGTAATAGATAGCCAGGAAGTGGCTCAAGCAATCCCATTTCCTGCCAGGTTTTATTGAATGGTTTTTTGTAGGTCTCCTTTATCGTTGTTTGTGCCATATTTCAAATATAATTGAAATTCTTAACGCAAGTTTATCAAAAAGCCCCAAATTTGCCTTTTCAAAATTGATGCTATGGCTGTACATTTTTTCACCTTTAGTGATTTTGCTGAAAATACTTATATCGTATCTTGTGATGAAACTAAAGAATGTGTAATTATCGATCCAGGTTGCTATTATGGTAAAGAACAGAACGAGTTGGTAAAATATATTCAAACTAATAAATTAAAACCTGTAAAATTGCTGAATACACATTGTCATTTAGATCATGTTTTTGGCAATCATTTTATCCATAATACTTATGGTTTATTGCCCGAGATCCACAAAGGGGAGCTTCCTGTTTTAGAAGCAGTTCCGATGATTTGCAATGCTTATGGTATTCGTGGTTATGAGGCATCACCTATGCCTGAAGTTTTTTGGGATGAAGGTGATGTGGTCGAAATTGGAAATATGAAATTAGAAGTGCTTTTTGTTCCCGGACATTCTCCGGCACATATTGCTTTTTTCAATCGTAAAGAAAAGTACCTGATCGGTGGTGATGTATTATTTCAACAAAGCATAGGAAGAACCGATTTACCAGGCGGAGATTATGAAACACTCTTAGGTAGTATTCGCGTTAAATTCCTGCCTTTAGGTGATGATGTTGTGGTTTATTCAGGACACGGTGCACCAACAACCATTGGTAAAGAAAAACTTAGTAATCCATTTTTAAATCAATAATTTTTTAAACCCTTACCTTTGGCACCATTAATGAATTGATTCATTTCAGAATATAATTTTACATGAAATTCGGAACAAAAGTTATACACGCAGGATACAATCCACACGATGATAAAAAAAGTGGTTCAGTAATGCCACCAATTTATCAAACTTCAACCTATATACAAAAAGCCCCCGGCGATCATTTAGGTTATGAATATGCCAGAACACAAAATCCAACCCGACATGTTTTACAAGCTAACTTGGCAGCACTGGAAGGTGCGAAGCACGGAGTTTGTTTTGGTAGTGGTATGGCAGCTGTAGATGCGGTGATCAAACTTTTAAATCCGGGCGATGAAATTATTTCAACTAACGACCTTTATGGTGGTTCTTATCGTACTTTCAGAAGAATATTTGAAAAGTACGGTTTGAAGTTCCATTTCATTGATTTAAACGACGCTTCAAATATTAATGAGTACCTTAATGCCAATACTAAAATGGTTTGGGTTGAAACGCCAACAAACCCAATGTTGAATATTGTTGACATTGAGGCAATTGCTAAAATTGCACACGATTACAACAGTGATATTAAAGTTGTTGTGGACAACACTTTTGCTACACCTTACCTACAACAGCCAATGAGTCTTGGGGCCGATATAGTAGTTCATTCTGCAACTAAGTATTTAGGTGGTCATTCAGATGTAATACATGGTACAGCTATATGTAATGATGATGCAATAGCAGAAGCATTAGAGTTTATTCAGAATGGAACAGGTGCTGTACCAGGACCGCAGGATTGCTTTTTAGTAATAAGAGGCATAAAAACCCTGAAGATCCGTATGGAACAACATTGTAAGAATGGTGAAGCTATTGCCCGTTTCCTTAAAGATCATTCTAAAGTTGATAAGGTACATTGGCCAGGTTTTGAAAGCCATAAAAATCACGAAGTAGCGAAAAAACAAATGCGTCATTTTGGGGGTATGGTTTCGTTCTCTATGAAAAATGACTCTTTGGAAGCAGGTGTGAAATTATTATCCAATACACATTACTTCTTATTGGCAGAATCGTTAGGTGGTGTTGAATCCCTGATCGGGCATCCGGCAACAATGACACATGCTTCTATTCCAAAAGAAGAAAGAGAAAAAACAGGAGTAACCGATTCGTTGATTCGCCTTAGTGTAGGCATCGAAGATATTGATGATCTAATAGCTGATCTCGACAAAGCTTTGTCGATGGTTTGATGAACTATTTTGAACTAACTTTGCCCACGAGAAGAAAGTGTATGTTGTTTACACTTCATTTTATTATAGGAAGTAGTCATAATTCATCGCTTCATGTTTTCAAACAAAAGAGTTGCCATTATTGATTTAGGCACGAATACTTTTCATCTGATGATCAGCGAATTGCGCTATGATGAGGGGGATAAAAAGCCTATTATCATTTTCAAAAAGAAGCAATACGTAAAATTGGCTTCCGGCGGTATCAATACTATTGAAGAAGCTGCCTGGAAACGAGGTATAGAAACGCTTTTCAATTATAAAACCCTGATCGATTCTTACGATGTTACAGAAGTTTATGCTTTTGGAACAGCAGGCTTGAGAACAGCTAGCAACGGTCTTGATTTTGTTGAACAAGTTAAAAATGAGATCGGTATTCCTGTCAGGTTGATAGATGGAGATAAAGAGGCTGAACTGATTTGGAGAGGTGTTCGTCAGGCGGTAAATATCGGCAAAGAAACCGTTTTGATCGTTGATATTGGTGGAGGAAGTGTTGAGTTTATTATAGCCAACCAAAAAGAAGTCTTCTGGAAACAAAGTTTTGCTATAGGTGCAGCTGTACTTAAAAATGTATATCATAAGCAAGATCCGATATCAGTAGAGTCAATTATACTTTTAAGGCAATACATCGATGATGTGCTTGAACCGGTGAGAAAAGCAATTAAACGTTTTCCATGCTCTATACTCATAGGCGCATCGGGAACTTTCGATACTATTGTTGATATGCAATTGGCGCAAGAAGGTAAAAGCAGGGCAGATTCAGAAAAAGATGCACATGCAATCAGCACAGAGTATTTCAATCAAATTTATGCTTACTTAATAAAATCAGGCTTACAACAAAGACTTGCTATACCCGGCATGATTCCGGAGAGAGCAGAAATGATCGTTGTTGCCTGTATCCTCATCGATTTTATCCTCAAAGAGTTCGATATTGACAATATTGTTCAGTCTGAATTTGCCATGAAACAAGGCATACTTTGGGAGGTGTTGTATAATGAAATATGAGGATTGAAGGTATCTGCTTATCTTTTTTAAGATTTGTTATACATTGTTATAGCCAGTTTTTTTTCATTTGGCATTTCTCTTGTTTTTTTCAATCCATTGGAAGCGTTCACAAAATCAAGAAGGTTTTCATAATCCTCTTTGTTGAGTTCTATTCCGAAATCCTTAAAGAGACAAAGAAGTTCTAGCTACGAACATAGAATAAAGATTGGAATGAGCTGGATGTCCATTAAGATCTATAAATCTAATTTCCTTCTTTTCCTTGTGATTGATTCTACTTAGTGCAAATTTAATTCCTCTAATTCCTGCTTCTTTTCAATCATCAAAGTCAGAACCAATGACATACGTGGGGTTTTCCGATTTAATCATATTCCACGAACAATGATCACTAACAAATGACTCGAGTTCTTCTGTTTTTAAAGATTCCAATTTAATCTCTGAATACAACCCGACTGGTTCTTTATGATTTTATGTGGTATTCTGAATTCGAGGTTCAATTACCCCAAA